>NZ_CP048286.1:1772500-2100000 GCF_010365285.1 Paenibacillus rhizovicinus | reverse complement strand
TTGCGCCATCGTCATCGGTTCGTTCAAGAATTCCGCAATGTTCGCGACCCGGCTGCGTACGGACTTCGTCGCCTTGGATTCGAACTTCGCCGGATTGACGTTCAGCGCGGAGACGATCGCATCCACCTCGGAGTCGAACAGCAGCGTGCCGTGGCTGAACATGACTCCTTTGGAAGCGAACTGCGCGTTGCCGGAAATTTTGCGTTCGCCGACCTGAAGATCGTTGCGGCCCGACAGTTCGGCATTCACGCCGAGCTTGCGCAGCGCTGCGACGACCGGCTCCGTGAACTTGCGGAAGTTATGGAACGACTTGCCGTCGTCCTTCGTGATGAAGCTGAAGTTGAGGTTTCCGAGGTCATGGTAGACCGCGCCGCCGCCGGATAAACGACGGACGACGTGAATGCCGTTCCGTTCGACGAATTCGGCATTGACCTCCTCGGCGGTATTCTGATTCTTGCCGATGATGATGGAAGGTTCATTAATATAGAAAAGCAGAAAGTCCTGTTCGCCCGCCAAATTGCGCAGCGCGTATTCTTCCAGCGCCAAATTCCAGGAAGGGTCGGTACAGTTGCCGTTATCGATGAATCGCATGGCGATGCCTCCAGTAATTAATGTTCGGCGCCCCAAGCGGACTTGCGAAGCTCCGTCGGAGTACTGCCTGTCTGTTCTTTCACGAGACGCGAGAGATGGAACGCGGATTTGAACCCGCAGCGCGAAGCGATTTCGCCCACGGTCAGGCCGGATAGCGTCAGCAGCTCCGTCGCTTTCACCACGCGGTATTGCCAGAGATAGCGAATCGGCGTCGGATGCTGACCTGCATGGAACAGCCGAACGAGATGCTCCGGCGTTACGCCGGCATGCGCCGCCATTGTTTGCAGCGACACGTCGTTCGCATAATGCTGGCGAATATAGCCGAGCGCGGCCAAGACGCTGGGATGCTCCTGCTGTTTCTTCGCGTGCGAACTCCCCGAAGCGGCGAAGAGGTTCAGAGCGGCGTAGCCGAGACTGCGTACCGGATCGTCCGTCCAACTGAACTCGCCTCGAACGGACAGCATCAGGTCGGTAATAGCATTCAACGATTCCGGAATCGGCATGCGAAAAGGAAGTCCGTCCAGATAAGCGAGTTCCTGTTCCGTCAGCGTTCCCGTCGACAGCGTGATCCAGCGATGCCAGGACTCCTGATGCTTGGCGAAAACGAAATATTCGTTATGCCGCGGCTTCAGCAGGACGGCTTGGCCGGGCTTCACCGCATGCGGAATGCCGTCGATATGGATATCGAGCTCGCCGGAATGCAGCAGCACGAGCTGTACGTCATGCTGCATCCGGGGGCCGTACGTGCCTTTGGGCGGGTAGACGATCGTGCCCGCGTAGGCGGAAGTGATTTTATCGTAGGGCAATGGCTGCCGCATGGTTGTCCAGCTCCTTAGCTTCTATTATAGCGCTGCGGAGCATACAGGAACAGCCCGGCGAAGCCGCCGGGCTGTTTCATCATGAGTGAAAGGATTCACCTTGTATAAGTTCGAGCTGGCACACTGTTTCGTGCGTCTCGCTCTGTACCGAATTAACTTAAAAGCTTTTCCTGTAAGCTTCTTAATAAAGCGGGAATTTCTTCTGCAGATCCTTGCGCGTCGTCGTCGCATCCTCGCGGATGTAGTGGCACACGTAGGAACGGCGCCAGCGGTCCGTGCTGCGGTTGCGGTTCGACGAATGGATGAGCAGCTCGTGGAAGAAGAGGATGTCGCCTTTCTCCATTTCGACGGGAACCTGCGTATGGAGGTCAATACCTTCCGTCTCGTCCGTCCAGGCTTCGTGTTCATCGAGATTCTTGACGGCGCCGTGCGGCAGCAGGCCGAGACGATGCGATTTCGGGATGACCCAGAGGCAGCCGTTCTCCACGTCGATTTTCTCTTCCATCGCGATCCATGCCGCGATCATCGTCATGGGATCGTTCTTGATATAGTAGTAGTCTTGATGGGCGGCTTGTCCCGGCGCACCCGGTTCTTTGTAGAAGAACATGCTTTGGACGCAATTGGCTTCCCGTCCCATCAGCTGGGCGAGTGTGCCGCGAATGATCGGCAGCTTCATCACTTGGCGCGAGAAGCCGTCGTGCAGATGCGGGTTGAACAGACGGATGGAGTATTTCTTGCTCTCGTCTACCGCGGCCCACTCCGGCATCGGATCTTCATTGCGCAGGTCATAAATATGGTTGTTGAATGCATCGATCAGATCCGCCGAGCAGCCGCCTTTAATGAGCAGGTACCCTTGATCATGAAATTGATCGACAAGCGCTTGCGTGATCGGCTTCGTCAGCGCCGGAATCGTGTTCTTCATCGGTCGTTTCCCCTCTCGAATAGCGATGGTTTCATCTTACTTCGAGAGAGGCGCGGGTCCAATGGCTGACATTATCCGTTTCCTATCTGAAATTGATATTTGGATTATCGGACCGGATAATCGACGACGACGACGCTCTCCAGGATGCCGGACAGCCCGCTCACGAAATCTTGATGGAGCGGATGCGGACCGTACGCGCGCAGCGCTTCTTGGCTCTCGAAGGTGACGCGAAGGCCGAGCGTATAGCCATGGATGTTGTCCGTTTCTTCCGTGACGTTGATGCCCGCGGAGATATCGACGATGCCGGGAATGCGTCCTTTGAACGCCAGCAGTTTATTCAGTAATTCCTGCTCGCGCTCGGGTGTAATGGCTGCGTTGAATTTGAAAATGACAAGATGTTCGAACAAAGGGGACACGCTCCTTATGGGATAGTTGGATAAGCTTGCTTTTATTATAGCGCTAACCAGCCCAAATGCGTATAAATCGCCAATGAAAACGGGATATGATCATCCGGGACGATAACTTGACCGATTCGAAAGGGATCGGCCGGCATTAAGGTTTGATCAACGCGTAAACATTCGTATCGTGGGCAACGCCATTTTGAACCATATATTTGCGAAGAACGCCTTCTTGTTCAAAACCGAGTTTCGCCAATAACGCCTGCGATGCGATATTTTCGATGAAAACGACGGCTCCGATACGCGTCAATCCCAGTTCGCCGAAGCCATGCGCAATGACTGCAGTGACCGCTTCCGCGGCATATCCTTGTCTCCAATGATCCGGATGAAGCTCATAGCCGATCTCAGCTCGCTTATGCTTGGCGAACCATGCGTTGAAGCCGATCGTTCCAATAATGCCTTGTCGGCCTTTGATTTCAATTCCCCATCGGATGCCGCGTTTCTCCTGAAGATTCTTCGCGAAAACATCTACGAATTGTTGGGCTTGCCCGATATTCGTAAAAGGCTCCAGCCCATAATACCGGGTCAATTCCGGATTCGAAAAGCAGTCGAATAGATCGCGGGCATCGGCGATCTCGATCTCTCGCAAACGGAGTCTCTCCGTTTCTAATACTGGGAACATGCCGTCACTCTCTTCCTAGCGATTAATGGAATGCTGCTTGTATTTATATACCGTGAACGAAACCAAGCCAAGCATAATAGACCATCGAAATAAATTCGCGGATTGATTATACACGGCGAACAATGCAGCGAATATCATCAGATGATAAAATACTTATTAACTAGACTCGAATTAGTGGAAGAAGTTGTGCGCGGCTTGCTTACTGCGTATTCAATAAAAGGAGGAATCAGGCATGACGTACGATTGCGCGATTATCGGCGGAGGACCGGCAGGCCTCAATGCCGCGCTCGTGCTTGGCCGGGCAAGGAAATCCGTTGCGGTCATTGATGAAGGGCGGCCGCGCAACGGGGTTACGCGGGAGACGCATGGATTTCTGACGAGGGACGGGATCAGTCCAAGCGAATTTCGGCGCATTGCGCAGGAAGAGATCAAGGCCTATCCGTCGGTTGATTTTGCAGCGGATACGGTAGCATCGATTGCGGGGACGGATGGACAGTTTCAAATCACGACCGTTCGCGGCGCGGCTTATCGGAGCAAGAAGCTGCTCTTCGCCTCCGGCAAGAAAGACGTCCTCCCGGCTATTGACGGGCTGACGGCCGTATACGGCAAGAGTGCTTTTGTCTGTCCTTATTGCGATGGCTGGGAGCTCAGAGATCAGCCGCTCGTCTTGATCGGCAAGGGGGCGAGGGTGCTCCATTTGGCCAAAATGATTGCCGGCTGGACAAGCAAGTTTACGATCTGCACCGATGGCCAAGGCGGGCTGCTGGACACGGAACGGGAGGAGCTTGCGCGGCATCGGGTGCCCGTATGCGACTCGGCGATCCGGACGATCGAATCGATCGACGGCATGGTTCGGCGGGTCGTACTGGCGGACGGCACGGCAATCTCGTGCACGGGCATCTTCTTCGGACCGCAGCTGATCGCCGGATCCGATCTGCCGCAAGCGCTCGGCTGCCGGGTTACGGAAGCGGGAACGGTCGTCGCCGACCCGTTCGGCAAGACGAACGTACCGGGAATCTACAGCGCGGGCGATGCAGCAACGGAGCTGTACCAAGCCATTACTGCCGCGTCGCTGGGTTCATTGGCCGCCGTAGGCATCAACAACGAACTCCTCATGGAGGCTTGGAACGGATCTGCTGTCGACTAGCCGGCTGCTGGCGAATGATGCGAATGCGAGGCGCGGCCTGCCCTTTATGACAAAATCTAGAATCCGCCCGGAGATTTTGCGAGATTTCCGTGTATAGGAATAGGCATTGCAGGCATTTAACGGTATAATACCCGTTAGGGAACCTAAAAACTATTTTGTAAGGAGTATACTCATGTCAAAAACATTGATTTTCGGACACAAAAACCCGGATACGGACACAATCTGCTCGGCAATCGCTTACGCGGATCTGAAAACGAAGCTCGGTCAAGAAGTGGAAGCGGTACGTCTGGGCGAAGTGAGCGGCGAAACGCAATTCGCGCTCGATACGTTCAAAGCAGCAGCTCCCCGCTTGGTTGAAACGGTTTCGAACGAAGCCGAGACAGTCATTCTGGTTGACCATAACGAGCGCCAACAAAGCGCCAGCGATATCGATAAAGTACGCGTGCTTGAAGTTATCGACCACCACCGCATCGCGAACTTCGAGACGGCTCACCCGCTGTACTACCGCTGCGAGCCGGTAGGCTGCACGGCAACGATCCTGAACAAAATGTACAAAGAGAACGGCATCGCGATCGAAAGCGGCATCGCAGGCTTGATGCTCTCCGCAATCGTTTCCGATTCCCTGCTGTTCAAATCGCCGACTTGCACGCCGGAAGACGTTGCGGCGGCTCGCGAGCTTGCGGCAATCGCAGGCGTGGACGCAGACAAGTACGGCCTGGACATGCTGAAAGCCGGCGCCGACCTGAGCCAAAAAACGATCGCGCAGCTGATCTCCCTGGATTCCAAAGAATTCTCGATGGGCAGCAGCAAAGTCGAAATCGCTCAAGTGAACGCGGTTGACGTGAACGACGTTCTGTCCCGCCAATCGGAAGTCGAAGCGGCGCTGAACGCGATCATCGCGGACAAAGGTCTCGACCTGTTCGTATTCGTAGTTACGGACATCCTTAACAACGATTCCGTCGCGCTGGCGCTCGGCAACAAAGCCGGTGCCGTAGAGCAAGCGTACAACGTGAAGCTCGACGACAACAAAGCGGTGCTGAAAGGCGTCGTTTCCCGCAAATTGCAAATCGTTCCGGTTCTGACGGAAACGCTGAGCAAATAAGAAATAATTGAATGACGAATACCCCGTACGGCCATTGGCTGTACGGGGTGTTTGTGTTTGTGTTGCTTACCGCATGGGGAACCGCGCTATCGTTTCATACATCGGCCGCTGGTGCATATGGGTGCGATACAAGACGATCTCGTTCACCTGCCAGGCCGGCGGAGCATCGGTTCGAAGGAGCTGGGGCAAGGAGAACGAGGCCGTTCCCGTGCTGCTCCGGGCGATCGTGAGATGCGGACTGTAAGGGCGTTCCTCCGCCTGGAAGCCGAGCGGGGCCGTCGCTTCGACGATCGTTCGCTGCAGGCCGCGCAGCGCATCCAGCTCGCCGCCGATGCCCGCCCAGAGCACTCGCGGCTGCTCGGGTCTGCCGAAGGTGCCCATGCCCTGAAGCACTAGGCGAAAAGGTTCGATCCTGCCGATCGCAGCGGCCAACGCGGCCTGCAATGCAGGTAGCCGGTTCGGCTCCGTATCGCCGAGAAACTGAAGCGTGACATGCAGATCCGCTTCCTCGGTCCATTTGCGGAACGGGGACGAAGCGCGGAGCTCCCGCGACCATGCGCCAAGCGCGCTTTTCAACCTATCCGGCAGCGGTACGGCGACGAACAGGCGCTGTGCTTCCTTCGCGTAATTATTCGTGAACGCGGTCATGAATCGTTGTGTCCTCCTTGCGAGCTCAATGTGCAGACGAATTTCTCTTCTTATTGTAGCCAAGATTTCATGCGGCAGCTTCCTTGTTCCGGGAAAGTCGAAAACCGCTGCGCCTGCGGGAGAGATATAAGTAGCAATAACCGAGCGTCACCAGCATGCATATCACGATGTCGGCGCCGATAAGCGCTTGATAATCGTGAAAATAATCGAAGGAAAGACCGCCGACCAACGAGCCGAGTATGCCGCCTCCTTGATGAAAAAGCAGCAGCCAGCCGGTATGTTTGCCCTTGCCACCGGCATATTCGTTCACGATCAGCAGCCCGCCGGGCACCGCGCTTAAATAGGTGAAGCCGAACGCCATCGCGAAGGACGCGGGAGACCAAGCAAGATGGAGGAAAAGCAGACTGAAGCCGACGACCCGTATGCCGTATAGAAGGGTTAGCATGGCCAGCTTATTGAGGCGGTCCAGCATAAAGCCGACGACGAGCGAGCCCGCGATTTCCATCACGCCGAGCAGGCTCATCGACAGCGCGATCATGCCCGGCGGCACGCTCGCCAGCTGGTGGATGGCAACGAGATTCATCTCGACGGTTCCCATGTTGAAGCCGCAGGCGAATAAAGCGCAGGCAACGATGCCGTAAATGGCGAGATGCGCCGAAATGCTTTGAAATACCCGCTTGCGATTCGGCTTCGGCACATCTGCCGACAGCTCGGGCGTTTCCGCCATCCCCGCGGAAGAGTCGGCAGCTTCGCCTCCGCTTGCCGTCCGCGGCCCCTTGATTCCGAAGAGAATCGTAGGCAAAGTGACGACGAGGCCAAGGGTGAAAGAGACGATGAAGGCGTCGTGCCAGGTCAGCGAACGGAAGGCAACGAAAATCGGCGTGCTGATCGCCAGTCCCAAGGAAGACGCGCTCGCGAGCAGTCCGGTCGCTTTGGCCCGATGATGCCGAAACCAATCGAAGATCAACATGTACGTGGTCGTCGTCCCGATACCGGCAAGCCCGCAGATGACGCCGTAGCCCAGGAAGAAGACGGCCGGATGATGACCGAATACGACGGTGCCCGTTCCCGCGGTGCTCAGCAGCGCGCTGATCAGCAAGACTCGCTTCGGGCCATAGCGGTCAGCGAGCCATCCTCCGAAAGGCGCGCATAACGCAGCAAGCAGCAAATTCGTCGACCAAGCCATGGAAATAAACCCTCTGCCGATCCCCAAATCGTCAGAAATTTGAACTTGAAAGAAAGCCATGATGAACCGCATCAGCGCGCCGACGAAACCGATCGTCCAGAGCGAGCCTAATCCAATCCAGGCATACCTCGGTTCCTTGAACCACGTCTTCTCCAATGAGCATTCCTCCCCTGCATGTGAACCATTGACATAAAAGATACCGATCGGTATCTTTACTTTAACACATCGCGTTGCGCTTCGAAAGCCTAAATGGATTTGCTATAATAAAAAAACCATTACCATCCAAGGGAGCAGTTATCCTCATGCCTAAGGGAGAAAATACCCGCAATCATATTATCGCGAAGTCCGCGGAACTGTTTAACCAGAAAGGGTACGCCGGCTCGTCGTTGTCGGACATTACGGAGTCGACCGGCATCAAGAAGGGCGGCATTTATCGGTATTTTGCCAGCAAGGACGAGATTGCCATGGAAGCCTACCAATACGCGGGCAGTGTCGTAGTCGGGAAGTTGAAGGCGGCGATCGAGCTGGAGGATACGGCGATCGGGAAGCTGCTCGTCTATCTGCGCGTGTACGAGAACGTCGTCGAAGCGCCTCCTTTTATCGGTGGTTGTCCATTGCTCAATTTGGCTACCGAGAGCGATGACGGCAATCCGCAGTTGCGGGAAATCGCCCGGAAGGGGCTCGCGGGGACGCTGGATACGATGAAAGCGATCATCGCGGGGGGAGTGGAATCCGGCGAATTCAAGGCGGACCTCGACATCGAAGCGCTGGCGACATTTACCTTGTCCGTCATGGAGGGCGGCATCATGATCAGCAAGCTGGAAGGCGACAACCGGCATGTCCGGATGAATATCGAGTCGCTTATGGCATATATGAGAACGCTGTGCTTGCGCTGATCGCATGAACCGGGAACGGCGAAGCAAGCACAACGGATAACGGAAGGGATGATCATGCGTGGGAAGCGTTATCGATACCGTGAATTGGATGGATAAGAACGAAAGGCTGGACGAATTACTGGGCCGACAAGACGCCGTAACGGTGCATCCGATGGAACAAGGCTTCGAAGCCGAAGTCATGTTGATTCGCTCGGCCGAAGAGCGCTACGTGCTGAAAGTATGGAACAAGAGCTCCAAGCCCGATATTCGCTTCCAGTATTGTTTGTTGAATGCCCTCTTCGAGAGAGGCATCTCCGTCTCGAGGCCGCTCGGCTGGGGTACAGATCCGAATGGACATCAAGTGCTGCTGACGACCTTCGACGGCAAGTCCGTTAACAAAGCGAACAAGCGGAAAATGACCGATATCGCCCGCCTGTTATCCAGCCTGCATCGAATCGATGTCGAAGACCTTGGAGACATCCGTCTTCCGCGTTTCGATTTCATCGACTACTTCTTCCCGGGAGCGAGCGAACACGCGGACATCGCGGAAGCATTGTCTTCCATCGTTCGCAAGACCCCCATGAAACAAGAGCGGCTGATTCACGGCGATTTTCACCTCAACAATCTTGTAGAAGACGAAAACGGCCGCTGCGCGGTCATCGATTGGACGAACGGACAATTAGGAGATCCGCGATACGATTTTGCATGGTCGGTTACGTTGAAATCCATCTATGTCTCGGACCGTCTTGCCGCTGCCTTCCGTTCCGCGTACCTATCCGCCAACGAGCTCGAGCCCGAGGAGCTTGCGGCCTTCGAAGCGTTGGCTTGTCTCCGTTGGATTCTGCTGTATCGAAGCGGAGGAGCGCCCGGCGGACCCGAACAAGTCGCGAAGGTCAATCGCCTGATGGCGAACAATGCTTGGCTGAACGCCTATCGATTCTCCATTGCATAACACAGAAGGGAGCCTGCGCGCCGCAGGCTCCTTTCGTCTTCATAAAAAACTTTTGCGATAGTAAAAACCGTTTGCGAGTTTGGCGCAGTCTAATCTCATAGAACAGGTAACGGGGGAGGCGCCATGGACGACGAAGAGGAGTATCAAGCGTTGATGAGGCTTGCCCGGGCGGGAGACGGGGAATCGCTGCTTCAGCTGATCGCGGGGCAGCAGGCGAGGCTGTACCGCATCGCGCGCGCTTACTTGAAGGATGACCAGGATGCGCTGGATGCGCTGCAGGAAACGACGTTCCGCGCTTATCAAGGAATCGCCAAGCTGAAGGATGCCGCCTTGTTCCAGACGTGGCTGACGCGGATTCTGCTCAACTGCTGCAATGACGAATATCGGCGCCGCAGCAAGCGGGAGTGGCTGGCGCAATGGAAGCAATGGGGCGCAAGCCAGCCTTCGTTCGCGAGCGGAAGCGATCTGAAGGTGACGCTCGAAGATGCGGTGAGGGACCTGCCGACGCGGCAGAAGGAAATTATTATTTTGAAGTATACGCAGCAATATACGTTGACCGAGATCGCGGTCATCCTGGGCTGTCCCGAAGGAACGGTCAAGACCGGGCTGCACAAAGCGTTAGGGAGATTGCGCGGCTTATTGGGAAGGGAGGTGCTTGCCAGTGAATAACAAGCGGACAGGACAACCGGGCAGTACGGAAGAGACGGCCGGACAGGATTGGCTGGAGGCGGAATTGCAGCGCTGGGGAGATGAAGCGGGCAGACTCGCGGTGCCGGCAGAGGCCGGGCAGGCGCTGCGTTCAGGGCTGGATCCTTCCTCTGCGTCCGCTCGAATCAAGCGGTCGTCAAGGAGACGAAGAAGAAGCGGCTACGCGGCTGCGGTTGCGATGCTGCTTGCCTGCATCTTGATGACGGCAAGCGTCTCGCCTGCGTTCGCTTCGGCGCTGCAGCACATTCCGGGGATGTCGCGCATTCTGAGCTTGATCGGCAGCGACCCCGGGTTGCATGACGCGATCGACCATGATTATATGCAGCCGGTAGGGCTGAGCGATAAGCACGGCGGCAACGAATTCACCGTGGAGGGTATCGTCGTCGACCAGGTTCGGATGAATGTGTTCTTCACGGTCAAGCTGGCTAAACCGAAGGATACTGTCTATTTCGGCGATATGAAAGTGCGGGACGGAGCGACGATGCAGGAGGTTGCGGCCTTGTCCAGCTACAGCATGCAGGCAGAGCAAGATGGCATCTATCGGGGCGTGATCGATCTCCAGATGGGCGATGGCGAGCCGGTGCCGGATTCGTTAAGCATCTCGTTCTCGCCGGACAGCAACGATCAGCAGCTGGTGGTGCAGTTCCCGGTCGACAAGACGAAATCGGCAGGCATGGAGGAAGTGCTCGAGGTTCATCAAACGGTGTCGGTTGGCGGGCAGAAGCTGACGATCGAACGCGCGCATATCTATCCTACCCGGCTGATCGTCGACATCTCGTTCGATGAGGCCAACAGCAAGCAGATCTTCGAGCTCGGCGACCTGAGCATCGTGGGCGAGAAGGGCGAGGTACTTCAGAACAAAGGGGCTTTTCTCGGCGATAAGGAGCAGACGCTGCAATTCGACAGCAGCTTCTTCCATACGCCCAAACATTTGACGCTGAAGGTTGGCCGCATCATGGCGCTCGATAAAGACAAAAGGAACTTGGTCATCGACTTGGGCGCGAAGAAAATCGTGCAGGCGCCCGACGATCAAGTCGGCTTAACGAGCGTCAGCCGGCAGCCGAACGGCAATTACGAGCTTCAGCTGAGCGTCCAGGGGCCGACCATTCCGACGGATCACTTTGGATATACGCTTGGCAGCGAGCTGACGGATGCTAACGGCAAAGCATACCAAGCCAACTTGAAACGTTCTGGATGGGGCGCGAACGAAGACAAAGTAACAATTGACTTTAAAATTCCAGCCGATCAACAGCTGCAAAACCCGGTTTCGCTCAAAATCGACAATTACCCGGCGTGGATCGACGAGCCTTTCGAGGTGAAGCTGAAATAATACGGAGCGCGTTATGATCCTGTAACAGGATTGACATCTGATTTTCAGCTTATCTTAATGATCGGGGACTATACTAAATCTCGACCCCCTTATTAATATACACTTTAGACCCGCAGCCCGTTGCTGCGGGTCTCTTTTTGTAGATTGAAGGCCGACGCATGAAGGACAATTTAGCGCAACGCACAAATGAGCGCAGCAATGAAGAGGCCTTCCTTGACGTCGAAAAGGGCCTGTGCTATAAACAAAGTGAGTGATCACTTACTTCTTGTTCAAGGAGCGTGGGCAGATGGATATTCAGGTGTCGCATGTCAGTAAAAGCTTTGATCGTAAGCAAGTCATCAAAGACGTCGCGTTCACGATCCCTTCCGGAGAAATCTGCTGTTTTCTTGGACCTTCGGGATCGGGGAAAACAACCTTGATCAGACTCATGATCGGGGCTATCGGCGCGGATAGCGGAACCATCCGCTTCGGCGACGTGCAGATGCCTAACTTGGGTATGTTAAGCAAGATCGGTTTCATGCCGCAAAATGATGCGCTGTACGACGACCTTTCCGCGGAATCCAACCTGAGGTTCTTCGGGGGACTTTATCAGATGAATCCGGGGCAACTGAAACAACGCATGAACGAGGTTCTCGCTTTGGTCAACTTATCGGAGCATCGGAAGAAGCTGGTAAGACATTTCTCCGGCGGAATGAAGAAGCGTCTCTCGCTTGCGGCGTCCATCCTGCATCAGCCTGAAGTGCTGTTCTTGGATGAACCGACAGTCGGGATTGATCCGGTTCTGCGCCGCACGATCTGGGATCAATTTCATGAGATCAAGAAGTCCGGCACTACGATAGTCGTCTCCACCCATGTCATGGATGAAGTAACGGAGTGCGATAAAGCCGCTTTGATTTACAACGGCGCTCTAATCGAATACGATGCCGTGGACCGGCTGCTCGAGATAACCGACAACGGCAAGGTGGAAGAGTTATTCATTCTCGCCTCCGGAAGAACGCAAGGCGGTGCCGCCGTATGATCAATTTAGCCAAACGCGTCTTCCTGCAAACCTTGAACGACAAGCGAAGCCTTGCAATGATTTTATTCGCGCCGCTCCTGATCTTGACTTTCATTTACTTGCTGCTCGGAAACAACGATTACGTGCCGACCGTCGGCATCGACAAGGGCGCATTGCCCGCGCCGATCGTCGCGCAATTGGATAAGCAGAAACTGAACGTGGTCGAATTATCGACAGACGAGGCAGCGAACGCGAAGCAATATCTGAAGGACCATCGCGACGTGGACGTCGTCTTCGGCATCTCCCAGGCCTCCGGTGCGAGTATGACGCTTTATGAGCCTTCGAGCAAAGGCACGAAGGCCATGAACGAAATCCAACAAGCGATCGCGGCCTCTAACCCGTCGGCCAAGGTAAACATCGCCTTCGTGTTCGGGCAAGAGGGCCAATCCACGTTCGATTCGCTAGGCTATGTGTTCCTATCTCTATTCTCGTTCTTCTTGGTGTTTATCATTTCAGGCATGTCTCTTGTGAGAGAGCGAAGCGGCGGCACGCTGGAACGATTGCTGATGACCCCGGTCAAGCGCGGGGAAGTCATTCTGGGGTATACGCTCGGATATGGCGTATTCGCAATTATTCAGGCAATTCTCATCGTGCTCTATACGGTTTTCGTGCTGGGTTTAAGCTCGGAAGGATTCATCGGTTGGATTTTGCTGACGATGGTTTTACTGGCCGTCACGGCAGTCTCGTTCGGAGCTATGATCTCCGTGTTCGCGAGTTCGGAATTGCAAGTCGTACAGTTGATTCCGCTGACGATCGTTCCGCAAGTCTTCTTCTCGGGACTCGTGCCGCTCGATACGATTCCTTATCATCTCGGCAACTTATGTTACGTCATGCCGATCTATTATGGCGCAGCGGCCATTAAAGGCGTAATGATTTACGGAAATGGCTTTACGCATATTTGGCCTTATTTGCTCGGGCTAGTCGGGTATAGTCTGATCCTGTACGCATTAAACACGCAAGCGCTGAAAAAATTCAGAAAGCTTTAACACGACGTCCTGTCATGTCGACGTTATGCAGAGGAGAGGTTTCACACGTTATCGACCGACAATTTGTTTAAGGAACTTCTAACGCAAGTCAAGGGAGAACGAACGGTCAAACAACAGAGAATCGTTGAGACGGCGATTCGATTGTTCGCGGAGAAGGGCTATTACAATACGTCGACGGCAGAAATCGCCAAAGCCGCGGAGGTGTCGGAAGGCAGTATTTTCAAAACTTACGGCACGAAAGACAAATTATTGCTGCACCTTCTCGTTCCGAATTTAAAAGCCATGTTTACGTCCAATATCGATGCCGTTTTCCGCGAAATCGGGTCCGGAATTAGCTTTGAAGCGTTCCTGAAAGCTTTGCTTAAGAATCGGAGCGATTTCTTCTCGGAAAACAAGGAGATTTTTCAAATCCTCATCAAAGAAATCATCTATAACGAGGAATTGAAAAACGATCTGCTCCCGTATATTGCCGCGGTTATTACGCCTCGGATATCGGCTTTGATCGAATCGGCCAAGAAGCAAGGCGAGCTCGTCGATCTGCCGACGGAGCGGATCCGGACAACGCTGATGACGTATTTCGGCGGACTATTCGTTTCTCGCTTCGTGCTCTTGAATCGATCCTTCATCAGCGACGAAGAAATCGAAGATTCGGTGCGCATGCTGATGGACGGATTCCGGGAAAGCTCTTCGCCGTCGCCGAACGATGAATAGCACATGTCAGCACGATTCCAAAAGCAAGCAACCGCCATTCGGCAGCTGCTTGCTTTTGTTCATATCGTTAAGAATTTATATGAAAGCAGCAATAACTAGATTTACTTTTTGATTGCCGTCGGGCGATAATGGAAGTGCTTACTTCTCTTTCCATTCTGCTGAATCGGGTGATCACTTGAAGCTTAATTTCCGTATCTCGTTTCTGTATGTGTTCGTGTTCGTAACCGGAGCGTCCGTCATGGCGATGGAACTCGCGGCATCTCGGTTCTTGGCTCCTTATTACGGAACCTCCATGATCGTGTGGGCTAACATCATCGGCCTGATTCTGCTCTCGCTGTCGCTGGGCTATTGGATTGGCGGACGCTGGGCGGACAAGCGGCCGGACGGCAGGCTGCTCATGCTTATCTCCCTCTCCGCCGGCGTGCTCACTTCGCTGCTGCCGATTTGGGGCAAGCTGATTTTCCCATTGCTGTCGGATGGCATTCTCAACACTTCCGTGCTCATCATCGTTTGTTCTTTCTTCGCCATCTTGATCGTTTTTGCGCCGCCGGTGTTTCTGCTGGCCATGGTCAGCCCTTTTGCGATCAGGCTTGTTCCGGCCGATGATGGACAGATCGGCAAAGTGGCCGGCAATTTATATGCATTCTCCACGCTCGGCAGCCTGATCGGCACGTTCGGTACCGCCTTCGGCACCATTCCCTTTCTCGGTACAAGGGAGACGATATTCCTCTGGTCCGCCGCGTTAATCGCCATCAGCGCCTGGGGATTGCGCTCGACCCGGCTGCGCTGGCTGGGCGTTATGCTGCTCGTTCCGTTCCTGCTGTATTTCGCTCCCCATGACCAGTTCAAGGAAGCCGAAGGAGATCCCGTCGTATGGGCCAAAGATACGCTCTATCAATTCGTCAGGGTGACGCATAACGAGAAGGATGAGACGAAGCTCGTCTATAACGAAGGCGGGGGCGTCCAGTCGATACGGCGTCCGAACGATGCGCTGAACAAGAATGACTACTACGACGATTACTTGCTGCTTCCTTATTTGACGGATCATCCCAAGGAATTTCTCGTGCTCGGCTCCGCGGGCGGTACGATTCCTCGCCTGCTGGCGAAATACGTGAAGCCGCAATTCCCGGAACTGCATACGACGGGCGTCGAAATCGACCCCGATGTCATCAAGCTCGATGCGCGCTTCTTCGGTTTGCAGCCGGGCGATGCGACGCTGGTCAATCAGGATGCCAGAGTGTTCATCAGCAATACGGACAAGCGGTACGACATCGTCATCGTCGACGCGTATTCCCAGCAAATCTACATCCCGTTCCATCTATCGACGAAGGAATTCTTCGCGACGATCGGGAAGCGCCTGAACGATAAAGGGATGCTGGCGTTGAATGTCAATGCCGTTTCTCCTGCCTCCAAATTGCTTGTTTCCATGGAAAAAACGTTGAAGGCCGCATTTCCTTACAGCTACGCGATCAAAGCCCGCGGTCATTATAACTATATTTTATTAGGCTCGTTCTCGCCGATTGATCTGCAACCGCTGCAAGCCATCGATGCCCGGAGCCCGCTCGCGGCCATCCGCAGCGAATGGCCAAGCAAGCTCGAGCCGCTCACCGACGACCAGGTTTCCAAAGGCGTGCTGCTCACGGATAATCGTGCGCCGACCGAGATGCTGACCGATTCGATGGTGTTCGGGACGCTTCGTTCGGAATAGAGTTGAATAGAGAAAAATAGTTGAACGGAAATGGAGCAGTTTGCCGATGGCAAGCTGCTCCATTTTTAATGCGCTTCGTTATAGGGTGCTGGAAGGTGCTAGAAGAAAAAATAGGCCAGTCTTATTCCGTGCGGCTTACTTGCTGCCGCTGCCGGTCAGGCCGATGCTGACGATTTTGAAGCCGGCAACCGGTACGGAGGCAGAGCCGCTATCGCTGCCGATTCGCGTATCCGCGCGTTCCTCCAGCACGTTGCTTTCGTACAGTTCATCGTGATAGGCAGAACCGACGGAAAGCTCGGCCGGCTCGCCGGACAGATTGTACCAGCGCGCGATCCAGTCGCCGCGGTCCTCGTTCACTTTCAGGCTGGACAGGGCGAGGCCGGAGCCCGTGCTGCTCCAGTTCAACAGGCTTTGGCGCGGAGCGAGCGGGCCGCCGTGCAAGCCGGTTTGCGCCGTTTGCATCGGCACCTGGAAGCCGTACGCCGCTTGGTAAGCGCGGAAGCGGTCGCTCTCGCCGCCGTGAGGGAGAATCATCCACTCCGCTTCGTTCTTGCCGAGGCACTGCGCGTCCGGCGTCGGAAACACGCCCCAATCGCCAAGCTCGCCCGTGGAGCGAAGGATCGTCACCGCGATCGTGCCGCTGCCGTCGCGCAGGATTTCGTATTCATTCAGTCCTTTGTTGCCGATCGCCAAGCCGCGGCCCGCTTCATGCACGTCTACGAACGCGCTTTGATGCTGGCAGTTGCTCGGATTGACCCATTCTGCCGAAGGCGTAGTCGCGCGCGACGCCACTTCGAAGATGGAATCCGCGTGATGACGCGCAGCCGTAACGCCGGACGGAAGCATGACCCGGAGGCGGTGGTCCTTCGCCGGGTTGTCGAAGCTCGCATGGACGCGCACGCCCCGCTCGGAGCGGCTCAAGCTGACGCGCGTCACGATCGTAAGGGGAACGAGCTTGCCGGAACGCTGCGCCTCCCGATCCAAGAAGGATACCATCGTTGCGATTTCCGTTTGCAGCCGTTCGTCGGCGCACTCGGGAATGAGAATCGTATGGGTGATTTCGTACGTTGCGCGGTAAGACGTATCTTCTACGACGCGAATTTGCGCTTCCAGACCGGCGGTCGTGATGGCTTTATCGCCTTTCGGCTGCTTGAAAATATATTCGTTGCCGACATCGCCGACATTCTCGTAATAGCCGAGGCCGCTGTACGTTTGGCCGCTGGCCTTATCGGTCAGGTTCAGCGTGCCGTCCCGTTGAATGGAGACTTGGAGGAACTCGTTCTCCATCGTGTTCGGCGATGCGATGAGCGAAGCGGCTGCCGCGTTCGCGTTCGCTTCAATAGAAGGAACCCACGCATAAGCGGCATATCCCATGGCCGGAACAGCGTTCGCTTCGAACGTCACGGACACGACGCGGGCAAAATACGGCTGGCGGAATTTATCGTCCGGCAAGTCGTAGCCGAAACGAACGCCGAGATCCGCGCTCGTATAAGCGACCCGCGCGCCGTTCGCATCGACGAGGTAGCCCTCTGCTATTGTGCTGCTGCCGACGAATGCGGCGATTTCGACCGGATTCTCGCTCTGTTTGAAATAGCGGCGGCTCAGTTCGAGTTCCACGGTAACGACGCCGGAATCCTCGTAGCCGCTCGTGCTGAATACCGCGAACGGCACGCTGCCTTCGCCGAAGCCCGACGTGTCGATTTGGCCGCTGAGGTAAGCCGTGCTGTCCGCGATGACGGAAGCGGCGACGCCTTTGCTTTTCTCGAAGCGGGTCTTCATCTCGTGATAGACTTCGTCGACGCTGCAGCCGCAAATGCTGTCATGCGGATGGTTCTGCATGAGCGTGCGCCAAGCGTAGTTGAGCAGGCCGTGCGGATAGGATTGGCCCTGCGCATGGGCGAACGCGGCGAGCGGCTCGGCGATTTTCTCCAGCATCGTTTGGTTCTGCTGGTTCAGCTGCTTGATATAGATCCGCGCCGATGCCGTGTTGACGAGCGAGAACCAGCCGTCCGTCCGTTGTCCGCGCAGCTCGCCCGTAATGGTGCTGAGCGCCGGCGGCAGCTCGGCCTGAACGGCCTGCACGTAATCGTCCCAATTGGAATGGATGAATTCGCAATCCGGATAAAGCTCTCTCGCGGTGCGGAGCGCAGCCGACAGATTCGCTTGCGCGGGCTGGTGATCGCAGCCGTTCATAAGCAGCAGATGCCGCGTCGAGGCATAGCGGGAGGCGCTTGCGATCGCGTTGTCCCAGAACTGCTTGGCCGCTGCGGGCTCCTCGGGAATTTCCATGCCGTTGTTGTACCAGTTCGCGAACAGGATGCCGAGCACGCGGGAGCCGTCCGGCGAATCCCAATTCATCTCCGAATACGGCGACTCGAGGTCCGTGGAATCGGAGACGCTGTTGTTGAAGCCCGTCGCTTTCACGCCGCGCCCGAACACCGCCGTCGTAATGCCGGCCTGCTGCATCAGCTGTGCCGCCTGGCCCATGTTGCCGAACGAGTCGGGGAAATAGCCGAGCTTCGAAACGGGACCGAACGCTTTGGCATCGCGATGGCCGATTTGCAAATTGCGGACGTTCGCTTCGCTGCTCGTCAGGAACTCATCCTGCAAAATATACCAAGGTCCGGCGGATAAGCGGCCTTCCCGAACCAGTTGAACGAGCTTCTCGCGTTTCTCGGGATACACTTGCAGATAATCGTCGAGCACGATCGTCTGTCCGTCGAGATAGAAGCTGCGATATTCGGGATCGCGGTCCATCACGTCGAGCAGATCATCCATCGTGCGAATCAGCTTGGCATGATGGGCTTCGTACGGCATATACCACTCGCGGTCCCAGTGGGTATGGGAGATGACGTGAATGACGGCTTTAGGCTGTGCGGATGACATAAGGAAGTCGGACCCCTTTCGAATGAAATAATAAAATATGTTTTAATAATAGTCCGATCGATCGAGGTTGTAAATAAATTATATAAAAATATCCCGCGAGCCTTAGGCTCACGGGATAAAGGCGGCAGCTATGCCATGTAAGGATGCGATACAAGTATGTGATACAAGTAATGCCATTACAAGATACAAGTAATGCGATACATGGATGCCGTTACAATGGCGCGCTTGCGGATTGCCGGCTGATCAGCCTTGTGGGCAGGATGACTTTGGCGTCACCGCGCTGTTCGGGCGATGCGAGAACCAGCTTCGCCGCTTCGCGGCCGATGCCGTAGAAGTCCTGCTCGACGGTCGTGAGCGGCACTTCCAGATGCTCGGTGAACGAGAGATTGTCGAAGCCGGTAATCGACA
Source organism: Paenibacillus rhizovicinus (assembly GCF_010365285.1). Lineage (NCBI taxonomy): Bacteria > Bacillati > Bacillota > Bacilli > Caryophanales > Paenibacillaceae > Paenibacillus > Paenibacillus rhizovicinus. Next base: position 2,080,885 of record NZ_CP048286.1, on the reverse strand, counting down.
GCCGGCCCGGGACGTCGATCCCTCGCTGCAGCGCGGCCTTGAGCAGATGAGTGGCAGACATGTCGTTGACGACGACTGCCGCTGTCGGCGCGGGCGCAATGGCAAGCAGGCGGTCGAGCAGGATGTCGGCGTTCGCGGCATCGTTCATCTCCGACGGGGACTCCGTTCCCTGCGCGGGCGATAGGTCGAGATTGACGAGCCACTCGGGCTTGGGCGCGATGCCTGCCGCGATGAGCGCTTTGCAGTAGCCCTTGTACCGTTCGCTGATGGAAACCGCCTCGTTCCAGGCAGGACAGGCGAAGGCGATCCGTTCATGGCCGAGTCCCAGCAGATGCGACGTCACGCTGCGGCCTGCTTCCATATTGTCGGAGATGACAAGCGGCGCGTCCAAGCCGTCGATGCTCCGGTCGATCAGCGCGAAAGGAACGCCTTCGATCGCCAGGCTGCCGAAGACATCGATGTTCTTGTAGCTGGACACGGGGTAGACGATAATGCCGCTGACGCGGTCCTTCGCCAGCTTCTGAATGATGCCGCGCTCGATCGCGTCGTCGTATTTGGAATTGTGAAACGTAACGTAGAATCCGCGCTTCGCGCATTCCTCTTCCACTCCGCGGAAAATCTCGTAGCCGATCGTTTCGCTGAACGGCATGACGAGCGAGATGACGGGGATTGGCAGGGAAGGCGCGTCCGGCGCAGCGATCGCGGCGGGCTCGTCGAAGCCGGAAGCGGCCAGACGCGGCTCGGCGGCTGGTTCATCCGGTTGGCGGACGGTCACGAACGTGCCGGCCTTCTTGATCCGTTTCACGAACCCCATCGTCTCCAGCTGGCGCATGGCATGGGTGACCGTGATCGCGCTGACGCCGAACTGCGCTGCGATTTCCGGTCCGTTCGGCAGCTTGTCTCCGTCGTTCAGCTGACCGGAGGCAATGTGGTCCATATAATAATCGATGATGATCTGATAGCGCGGCTTATGGTCTGTCACGTTGTTCCTCCCGGTGTTTCCGAAGCATTAATATATAGTTTAATAGTATACGTGAAATGTTCGGATTACGCCATTGCCTGCTTCAGGTCTTCGATGAACGCGTTCGCTTCCTCTTCCGTGAATTGCCCGCTGATCGCCAAGCTGCCGCCCTTGATCGGAGCGGAGACCATAGGGTCGACGAGGAGTTTCTCGTTCAGGTAGATGCCGATCGTTTCTCCGACATGCGCCGCGGTGATGCTTTCCAGCTTGGCCGGGTCTTTGAAGGTCATGCTGATCTGGTAGCTGTTGCCCGAAGGGTCGCCAAGCGCTTGCTGAACAGTTACGGAATCCGGAACGATGTCCTCGTCCTCGGCGAGGATGTTGCCTTTGTTGTCTTTGAAATAGAGATCGAACTTCGTGTATTTCCGAAGCAGTTCGATCGTTTTATCGTAGTTGGCCAGTCTGACGTTTACATCACTAATTTCGAATGGATGATCTCCTTTTTCCAAATATTCTTTCCCTTGAATGGCAAGATCGATCGCTAGGTCACCGGATATCGTGGGCATATTGGCATCCACACCGTGTTCCAGCAAGTAGGAAACAAGTTCATATTGGCCGTTGTAAGCTAACGAATGCAGCAGCGTATAGCCGGAGTCATCCATCAGACCGTTATAGCTGGATTGCCGATAATTGATTGGGAAGCCGGCGTCCAAGAAAGCCTGAATCATCTGAGTGCTATTGGCGAAAGCGTAAGGGCCAATTCCGATAGCGTCGTCTGGAAGCGTTAATTCATGCCAATCGTCCATGATGCTCTTTAATCCTTCGACATCATCGTCCCATATGTAACGAATGAGTTCTTCATGATGACTGGAAGATGCCCACAAGATTAAAGTTGTACGTTTTGTAACGCTTTCTCCAACCGTTAGCTGCTTTGTATTTACCTCGATAATGCGTCCTCCGCTTGCTTCGACAATAAAACGGAGGGGAACATAGCCCACGCCATTAATATTCTGCGCAGGCACGGGCAGGGTAGTGCTTTTGCCGTCTGCTTGAGCAACTTTGGAATTAAGCTTCAGAACGATTCGATGATTGTCATTGGCAACGACCCATGTTTTATCGGCCGGCGCCCATGTCACATCAAGCTTCAGAGCGGAGGAGGCCGCCCGCAGCGCGATCAAACTGACTTTCTGGCCGTCAATTATTTTGGAAATATAGCTTGTCGGCTGGCCGTCAATATATAGGGGGGCCAATTTAGCAGGTGGCTGTGACGCATGTACAGAAGGTGTGAAAATCGTTAAAACGAGCATGATTGCGGATAACAATACCCCTAATTTTCTCAAACCTATTCCTTCTTCCTCTAAAATATGGTTTCTATTGCATTTCAATAGTATAAATTTGTGACTGGAATTTGTATAGAAAATAACCAAACAGGCAGCCAAGGACGAACAATGTCCCGAGCTGCCTATTTGCTGTTTATTGATATTCGGCTGTTACTTACCTCGCGAAGCGTTATACAGCCATGCCCAATCCTCGCGCGTCAGACGGATGGAAGGAGCGTCCTTGCAGGCGAGGATCCGCGCCGGATTGATCGTGCCGATGACCGGCTGAATGCCGGCCGGGTGCATCATGAGCCAAGCCAGCACGATGGCTTCCGGCGTCGTGTTCAGCCGCTCGGCGTAGTCGGCGACGAGCTTCGCCGTCTTCACGACGGCCTCGCTTTGGCCGTCCAGCGAACGGCCGGAGAACAAGCCCTGTGCGAGGGGACCCCAGGATTGCAGCTGAATGTTCTCCAGGCGGCAGTATTCCATCGTGCCTTCCGGGAACACGCTTTCCCGCGATGCTTCTTGATTCACGGTGACGCCCGTATCGACGAAGCTGGTTTTGCTCAAGCTCATTTCCAGCTGATTGACGATGAACGGCTCGTCGCTGTAGGCGGCAAGCAGGCGGATTTGCCCTTGGCTCATATTGGATACGCCGAAATGGCGCACTTTGCCGGACGCTTTCAGCTTGCTGATCGCGCTTGCCACTTCCTCGGGATCGACGAGTGGATCCGGACGGTGAAGCAGCAAAATATCGATATATTCCGTACCCAGTCGTTCCAAGGTGCCGTCGACGCTGCGCAGAATATGCTCTTCCGAGAAATCGAACCGCGCCGGTTCGCCTTCTTCCGCCATGCGGATGCCGCATTTGGACTGCAGAATGATCGACTCCCGCAGCGACGGGCTTTCTTTCAACAATTGGCCGAAGACGCGCTCGGCTTTGCCGCGCGTGTAAATGTCCGCATGATCGAACATGTTGATGCCGATCTCAAGTGCCGCTTCCAACGCTGCGCGGCCTTCATTATAGTGCTCTGCCGTGATCGGGTTTCTGGCGTCCCAGTCGCCGCCGAGGCGCATGCAGCCCAGCACGAGCTGGCTGGCTTGGATGCCCCGTTGTTGAAGCGGAATCAGTTTACTCATATAGCCCTCCATATGGTAGCTTGATTGTCATGCATGTCCCATTATGGGCTAACAATTCCCAGTTGGAAAGTAGGGAAAATAGGGTTAGGTATGGATCGGAAGTATATCTACTGAGGGAAAGTATAGCGTAAATGGCGGTAGAACTAAGAACTATTGAATTTTAGAAAATGAATAAATAATCAGTGCTTCATAAGGGCGGATATTCTATAATTGGGTGCATTCATATTAACTACCTATTATTAGGAGGGGGAAGTATCGTGAAGACGGTGAAGAGTGTTCTTCTTCTCATGCTCGTTCTAATGTTTGCTGCGCAGACCGTTACAGCAGCGTCTACGACGAGCAAAATCAAAATTACTTTTGTCAGCGCGAATTTGACGGAAAACAATCATGTCGGCAACGAATGGTGGACCGGTGGGTTCATCAATGGCAAGGAGGTCGCGGAGGGCGCTTCGGTGACTCTGAACGTCAAGTCAACCGACACGATTAAGCTTAGGGCGGAGGCGCAAGAACAAGACAAATACCCAGACGACGGGCAGGCGAATGCATCCGTTAAAGTTTCCTCCGTCACGAAAGCAGGCAGCAATAAAACAATGACGGTAAACGTCGTTGAAAACCGAGGCCGCTATTCAGGGAACACGGCCAAATGGTCGTTCACGTTCCGAATTCAAAAGATTTCCTAGCGCTGGAACGACAGCGGCGAATGCGGTATGGTATCCACACTTCGGATGGCATGCCGCATTTTCTAATTGCCATTTGGCATTTAAATTCGCATTTCATATAAGCCGATGATAATCAGAAGCAGGCATCCCGCGATGTCCGCATATTTCCCAAACCATGATTTTGCCATCCGATAGCCGAACCTGACCCCGATATCTACGGATAGCAGAGAAAATATTCCGACCGCGAATGCCGTAAACAACGGCGAAACCCCGCTGGCTCCGGCGCCCAAACCGCTCGCGATGCAGTTCACCGACAATGCGAAGCCCAGGGAGATCGCTTCGCTCAAGGAGATAATATGATTATCGTCCGTATCGGTTGCCGCAGCCAAACGGTCGGGCTTCGTATCGGAATCGTTTGGGCCTGAGCCCGACGCAGCATGTGTACGGTTCGCCAAGCTGGAACGAAGTCCCCAGGCGCCAATGGCTGTGATGACAAAGCCGCCCATCAAGTTGCCCCATGAAGGAGAAATCAAATGGGATAGCAGCATCCCGGCCGACATCGACAAGTAAGTGGCAACCATCGATAGCAGCGCAATGACCATATTGGACGCGAGCGGCACTTTGGTTGAGCGCGATCCGAATGAGAAGCCGATTCCTAGATTATCCACATTCGACGCAACCCCGATTAATGCGATGGAAAACCAATGCATAGCTGCACACTCCAATCTTCAATCACCGATCGATCAGACACTTACTCTATGCAGTTAGCCGCCCGGATGCATCTTGAAATTATCAGACGCCTTGACATTCATCGAACTGTAACTTCTTGATTGTAAACAGTATGTTATGCTAGTTAGGAACGATTCTAGCTAGAACCATTAAAGGAGTGAGGCTTACAATGGCAGATATCGGAATGCCCGGTTTCATTTTGATCGCAATCGTTGCTTTGTTGCTTTTTGGCCCTAAGAAGCTCCCTGAGCTCGGCCATGCTTTCGGACGGACGATTAAGGAATTTAAATCCGGCGTCAACGGATTGATGAATGACGAACCGACTAACAACAAGCGAGTGCCGGTGAAAGAATCCGGTGAAAGCATCTCGCGGCAAGAAGAGCAGCTTCCGGAATAACGGGAGGCTGTTTTTTTATATTCGGCGGTTTCTTGGGAGCAGGGGCTGCTGCGGGACGTCCCACCGCGGCGGGCTCTTGTTATTGAATTTCGCCTGATTCAGTTATACACTATACGAATCACTGATACATTTTCGCTGCTGCGACTAGGGGGATTCAAGCGTTGAACGGGAGAGAACAGACAGAGAGGCAAGGAAATCAACGGAAGCAAGGAAAGCAAGACAACCAAGTCCGGCAAGCGAAGCAGGAAAAATTGGTCAAAGGGCCGTTCGCGCTCTATGAACAAATGCGGCTCAAAATCATGGAGCTGATCGAGGAGCGGGAGCTGCGGCCGCATGATCCCGTGCCGTCAGAGGGCGAGCTTGCCGACATGTTCGGAGTCAGCCGCCGGACGAGCAAGGAAGCGCTGCTGGCGCTGGCAAAGGAAGGCGTCGTGTACCGGATGCCGCGACGGGGAACGTTTCTGGCCGAGAACGCGGCAGGCGGCGCTTCGCCGGATCGGCGTCCGGGACGGATGATCGCGATGGTCGTGCCGGCGATCGACGATTTCGTCGGCCAGATCATTACGGCCGCGCTGCCGGCGGCCCAAGGGCTTGGATGCGAGTTGATCATTCGCGTAGCGGGAGACGATCATGAGCAGGAAGAGAGGCTGCTCTCCGAGCTTTCGGAGGATCGGGGGATCGGCGGCATCATTCTGTTCCCGGGCGACCGGCGGGCATGCGGCAATCAGGTGCTGCGCCTGCATGTGGCGAATTATCCGATCGTCATCATCGACCGGGCGTTCCGGGAGCTCAATATTACGAATGTCTGCCATGATCATTACGGCGGCGCCTACGAGCTGACGAAGTACCTCATTGCCGCAGGGCATGCGCAAATCGGGTTCGTGTCCGAGGAGATGGCCGGCGTCATGAGCCGCGAGGAACGGTATCAAGGGTATATTCAAGCGCATCTGGATGCGGAGCTGCCCTTTAACCGGGCGCTGATTTATTCGGATTACAGCAACAAGGAAGCCGACCTTGAAACCTTCATGCGGGGCGCCGCTGCGATGACGGCCGTCTTCTGCTCGAACGATTACGTGGCGCTGGAAGTAATGAAGACCGCGCACCGGATCGGCATCGAGGTGCCGAAGCAGCTGTCCGTCGCAGGGTTTACGGATTCCCGAATGAACGGTTTGCTGCCCGTACCGCTGACGAGCGTCCGTAAGCCGGCCGGCGAGCTGGGGCGGGCGTGCATTGATTTGCTGATCCGCATGCTCGACGCGCCGCCGGGTTCGGACGTTCCGTCCGTGAAGCTGCCGACGAAGCTGATCGTGCGGGATAGCGTCATTGCGAGGGAAATGCAGGGGTAGTAAGGAGTGGTAGGGATCTTGCGATGTGTGCGTTGAGTGGGGTCGGATACAGGATAGGCTGCGCACGGCGTCGCGCATCAAGTGCTGCACGGCATTGCGCATCAAGCGCTGCTGTATGGCGTCGCGGACGAAGTGCCGTGCGGCGTCGAGCCCCAAGCGCTGCTGTATGGCGTCGCGGACGAAGTGCCGTAAGGTGTCGCGGACCAAGAGCTGCACGGCATTGCGCATCAAGTGCGTACGGTGTCGCGCCCCAAGCGCTGCACGGCATTGCGCCCCAAGCGCTGCTGTATGGCGTCGCGGACGAAGTGCCGTACGGCGTCGCGGACCAAGCGTTGTATGGCATTGCGCATCAAGTGCGTGCGGCATTGCGCCCCAAGCGCTGTATGGCGTCGCGGACGAAGCGCCGTGCGGCGTCGCGGACCAAGCGTTGTATGGCATTGCGCTCCAAGCGCTGCACGACATCGGCATCCCAAGCGCCGCACCGGCGCAGCTCGGCGAGTGAAGCTTGTCTTGCGCCGGAGCCGTGAGCGCCTAGCTCGAACGAATGGCTATTTCCAGAACTGCCACCATTTTTTGTTGCTGCCGACTTGTCGTCGTAACGTGTCCAGCGTACCTGCCCAATACCGAAGCCCGCTGGCGGGATCGCCATTGAAATCGATCTCGACCTCGTCGGCGGCCCGCCAGCCGGTTCGCTCATGCAAGGTTTGGATAACCGCGAAGGCGTTCTCGCTGCCGGTTACCGCAACATCCAGCACGCGGACGGCTTCGGATTCCGGCCAAAAAAACGTGACGCCATAGTCTTCCGTCATCAAGTAACCTTCGTGATACGCCTCGAAATGCTCGAATTCTGCTTCAGGGAATATAGTTCTCAATATGGCAGTAACCTCTTCGGCCGTTCCGAGAAGCTCAAGCTGATCCCGGTACGAGGCCTTTCCTTCCTCCTCTTCGTCGCCCAAAAGGTCGATGTCGACCGCTTCATGAACGGCTCGTTTGAAAAACCTCAAATCGTAACTCATCGTTCACGCTCCTTGTACCCGATACGGACAAGTCTATTTTAAACAAATTTCGCATACCCATCCATTATGTGCCTGGCTAGGCGGCCAGGCTATTCGCATTGTTTTGAAAAATGAATTGAATGTATCAGTGATACATAATAGTATTAGATTATGTACTAGAAGTTCACTTGGTTTGCATATAGGGAGAGGATGGCCGGAATGTCCGTGGATCTGAAGTTAGGCATCAATTTGGGGTTTGCCGTCAACAAGTACGTGGAGCCGCATGTGTGGGCCCGTATCGTGGCGGAGGAGCTGGGACTGACGTACGTGCAGTTCGTCGCGGATTTGCTGAATGCGTTTCTGCCGGAAGCGGTCATTCAGCGGCAATTGGAACAAATTCAAGAGAATACGGCCAAATACGGCTTGCAAATCACGAGCACGTTTACGAGCTCTTTTACGCGGGTGAATCATTTCATGCATCCGGACGAGGATACCCGCCGCACATGGCTGGATTGGTTCAAACGGTTCGTCGATATTTCGGTCGCCATGGGCGCGAAGTCGACGGGCAGCCACTTCGGCATCCTGACTTTTGCCGATTACGACAATCCCGCGCGCCGCGAGCTCATCATCAGCGAAGCGTTGAAGCACTGGCAGGAGCTGAGCTGGTATGCCAAAGATAAAGGCATGGAGTATTTGACCTTCGAGCCGATGTCCATTCCGCGCGAAATGGCTAATACGGTTGAAGATACGAAGGAACTGCTGGGACGCCTGAACGAAAATGCGGGCATCCCGTTCAAGCTCGTGCTCGATGTCGGGCATGCGCCGCATCCGAACGACCGCGATCCGTACCGCTGGGTGCGGGAGCTTGGCAGCGTGTCGCCGATCGTCCATATCCAGCAGACGGAAATGAACCACAGCCGCCACTGGCCGTTCACCGAAGAGTACAACGCGCTCGGCATCATCCACGGCGAGCGGCTGATCGAGGCACTGGAAGCTTCGGGAGCGACGGAAGCGGAGCTCGTCTTCGAGCTTTCCCACCGCGAAGCATGGTCGACGGAATTCCGTATCATCGAAGACCACAAAGCCTCCGTCGATTACTGGCGGCAGTTCGTTCAGAAGTAAGGCGGTGAGCGGATGATGAAAGCGAATGTGCTCTACGGACTAGGCGATTTGCGTACCGCGGACATCGACAGGCCCGTTCCGGGAGCGGGAGAAGTGCTGCTTCGCATCGGCGCCTGCGGCGTGTGCGGCTCCGATATTCCCCGCGTATTCACGAAAGGCACGTACCGGTTTCCGACGGTGCCCGGCCACGAATTCGCGGGACGCATCGTCGAGCTCGGCGCAGGCGTAGACCCGGCGCTGCTGAACTGCAAGTCGGCCGTCTTCCCGCTGCTGCCGTGCCGCAATTGCGCGTATTGCGAAATCGGCGAGTTCGCGCTTTGCGACAACTACGACTATATGGGCTCGCGGCGCGACGGAGGGTTCGCCGAGTACATCGTCGTTCCGGTCTGGAACCTCGTGCTCGCGCCGGATTCGCTCAGCTTCGAAGAGCTGGCGATGACTGAGCCCGCGGCGGTAGCCGTCCACGCGCTTCGCCAGGCCGGAATCGATATCGGGGACAGCGTGCTGATCAGCGGCGCGGGCCCGATCGGGCTGATGCTCGCGTACTGGTCCCGCGCATGGGGAGCGTCACGCATCATGCTGGCGGACGTCGATGCGACGAAGCTGGACTTCGCGAACGCGCTCGGCTTCGCGGATACGTTCAACCCGCTCCAAGGCAGCGTCGGCGATTGGGCGAAAAGCCTGACGAACGGCGCCGGAGCGGACGTCGCCATCGAAGGCGCCGGCATCTCGGCGTCTTGGGAGAACTGCCTGCGCGCCGTCCGCAAGCTGGGTCGAGTCGTGCTGATGGGCAACCCGGCGGGCGGCATGGCGCTCACGCAGGACGGCTATTGGGAAATGCTGCGCAAACAGCTGACCGTCCGCGGCACTTGGAATTCCGGCTACGCCGCATCGCCGCGCAACGAATGGAAACTCGCCGTCGACAGCATGGCCTCCGGCAAGCTCGACCTGAAGCCGCTCATCAGCCACCGCTGCTCGCTGGACGAAACCTTCGAAGCGCTCCAAATGATGCGCGACCGATCGCAATTTTTCAATAAAGTACTGATTCTGCCGTCGGGGGATAAGGTTTAGGAGCGTGCCTTGTTTCAGGTCCCTGTGCTTGGCTTGGTGACTCGGCCCCGAGGAAGGCCCGTCGAGGTCCGAGAAGCCAGACCGAGCCACGGGCCAAGTAATGAAGCGAAAGCTTCAAAAAGGAATGTGAGCAGAAGCTGCGCAGCTCTAACGAATCGTACACGTCTTAAACGGCCCAATGGGACCCGTTTAGAAAGCTAACGAATCCAGAAGATCCTATATCGATGCTTTCAGCTCTAATACAGGGCCGAGAAGGCAAATAACGACACTAGGATTCGTTACGTTTCAAAAAGCAGGCAAAAGAGGCGAATAGCGCTACCTCGATTCGTTAGCGCCATCGCCATCGTCCTGCGCCAACACTAGTGCCAACGCCAACGCCAGCGTCGACGGCCCGCGAATGGTTAAGGAGCGTGCCTTGATTCAGGTGCTTGGCTTGGTGGCCCAGCCCCCAAGCAAGGCCCGTCGAGGTCCGCGAAGCCAGACCGAGCATTCGGCTCGGACCGGTTTACGCCGACAGGCCAGCGATTGCAGAGTGGCGCTCTATCAATCTAGCTTTTCAGCGAAGCACACAACAACACGAAATCGAAACCCAATAGATGGAGTTCCCCCAAGTGTTTATAAGGGTTTAAACATCCGGCAAGAAAAATGCCCGCAGGGCATTTTTCCAAAACAGCCGGATGATTAAAAAGGAGGGCTTGGCTAAAATGAAAGCGGCCGTATTACATGCACTCGACCACATGGTCATCGAAGAAGTAGCGCTGCCGTCCATCGACGACGACAGCATTCTCATGAAAGTCGAAGCCGTCGGCATCTGCGGCTCGGACATCCGGATCTACCACCACGGCAACAGCCGCGTAGAGCTGCCGCAAATCCTCGGCCACGAGTCGTCCGGCAGGATCGCGGCCGTCGGCGCCAACGTGACCAAATTCAAAGTCGGCGACCGCATCTCGCTGGGCGCCGACGTGCCTTGCGGCGAATGCGTCTTCTGCGAAGCCGGCATCGGCAACAACTGCCAGATCAACTACGCGATGGGCTACCAGTTCGCGGGCAGCTTCGCGGATTACGTGCTGCTGAACAAAATGATGGTCAACTTCGGGCCGATCCACAAAATCCCGGATCATATTTCCCATGAAGAAGCCGCGCTCGCGGAACCGCTCGCCTGCGTCCTCAACGCGTTGGAGCTCTCGAGCATCAAGCTCGGCGACTCCGTCGTCGTCATCGGCGCGGGGCCGATCGGCTGCATGCTCGTGGAGGTCGCCAAAATGATGGGCGCGACCAAGGTCATCCTCGTGCAGCGTTCGCGTCCGCGCCTTGAGATGGCAAAGCAGTTCGGCGCGCATGCCTACATCTGCTCGAACGAAGAGAACGCGATCGAGCGCGTGTTCGAAGAAACCGGCGGGCTCGGCGCAGACGTCGTCATCACGTCGAACCCGTCGCCGGAAGCGCAGGTCGACGCCATCCATATGGCGAAGAACCGCGCGCGCGTCAACTTCTTCGGCGGCCTGCCGAAAGGCAAGTCGCTCGTGACGCTCGACACGAACATCATCCACTACAAGGAACTGTTCGTGCATGGCGCCCACGGCTCGCTGCCGTCGCATCACCAGAAAGCGATCGATCTCATCGCGTCCGGCGCGATCGACATGAAGAAATACATCTCGCATACGTTCCCGCTGGATTCGATCAACGAAGCCATCCAAACGGCGGAGAGCCACGTGGGCATGCGGGTCATCGTCAAACCTTAAGCCAGAGAGGAGGCGCAGCGGCATGGCAGGCAAAATAGCTCCTTCAATGATGTGCGCGGACTTTCGGCGGCTGGAGCAGACGATCGAGGCGTTCGAGCTGGCCGGCGTCGAATATTTGCACATCGACATCATGGACGGCAGGTTCGTGCCGAACTTCACGCTGGGACCGGATTTCGTCCGGACGCTTCGCGAAATGACGTCCATTCCGATCGACCTTCACCTGATGGTGGAGCGGCCGGAGGACCATCTGCACTTATTCCCGATTCAGCCGGGCGACATCGTATCCGTGCACCAGGAAGCATCCGTTCATTTGCAGCGGACGCTGCAGCAAATCAGGGCGCTCGGCGCTCGTCCGTCGGTGGCGCTCAATCCCGCGACGCCGATCTATACGATCGACGACATCCTCGACGATCTCGACGTCGTGCTCGTCATGACCGTGAACCCCGGCTTCGCCGGACAGAAGCTCGTGCCGGCGACGCTTCGCAAGATCGCCAACATGAAGCGCCATCTGGCGGAAATGGGCTACGGCGGGGTGGAAATCGAAGTCGACGGCAACATCTCCTACGAGAACGCGGTCAAAATGCAGGCGGCCGGCGCGGATATTTTCGTGGCGGGCACGTCGAGCATCTTCAAGAAAGACGCGGACTTGCTGGATATGACGGAACGCTTCCGCGCATCGATTACAAGTATCGCTTAACACTCAACTTTAATTTGAAAGCGGGGAATCATGCATGACGGACAGCGCATACGCCTGGTTCGAGCGGGAGCAGCGGGAACGGGGCATCGATATGACGCAGGTGAAAGCGAGATTGAACGCGCTTAAGATCGAGACGCCTTCTTGGGGCTACGCCGATCAGGGCACGCGATTTCAAACGTTCAAGAAAGCCGGCGCGGCGCGGACCGTGCAGGAGAAGCTGGAAGACGCGGCAATGGTCCACCGCCTGACGGGCGCCTGCCCGAACGTGGCCATCCACATCCCGTGGGATCATACGGAGGATTACGGCAAGCTGGCCGCCGACGCGAAATCGCTCGGCATCGGCATCGGCGCCGTGAATCCGAATCTGTTCCAAGAGCATGACTACATGCTCGGCAGCGTCACGCACCACGAACCTGAAGTTCGCCGCCGGGCGGTGGAGCATCTGCTGGACTGCGTCGACATCGCAAGAGCGACGGGCTCCGATGCCCTCAGCCTATGGTTCGCGGACGGAACGAACTACCCGGGCCAAGGCGATATCCGCCAGCGGAAGGCATGGATGGAAGAATCGCTGCGCGAAATGTATCGCGCGCTCGATCCCGGCATGCGGATGCTGATCGAATACAAATTTTTCGAGCCGGCCTTCTACCATACGGATTTGGCGGATTGGGGCATGGCGTACAACCTGGCGCTCAAGCTCGGCCCGCAAGCGGAAGTGCTGGTGGACACCGGGCATCACCCGCAAGGGACGAACATCGAGCATATCGTGGCGTACCTGCTCGACGAAGGGCGGCTTGGCGGCTTCCACTTCAACGCGCGCAAGTACGCCGACGACGATCTGATCGTCGGCTCCGCGAACCCGTACGAGCTGTTCTTGATCTTCTCTCAGATCGTGCTCGCGGAGAACGATAGCGCGAATCCGCTTGTCCAGCGTACAGCCGGACGAATAGCCTACATGATCGACCAGAGCCACAACATCGAAGCGAAGGTGCCGGCGATGATCCGTTCGGTCATGAACGTGCAGACGCAGTATGCGAAGGCGCTGCTCATCAATTGGAATGCGCTCGCCGAGGCGCAGCAGGCAGGCGACGTGCTGGAAGCGGAAGCTGCCGTGCGCGATGCTTTCGAGCAGAACGTGACGCCGCTGCTGCATGCGGTGCGCGAGGAAGCCGGATTGCCGGCGGATCCGATGCGGGCTTTCAAGACGAGCGGGTACGCGGAACGGATCGTCAGCGCGCGTTCGTCGGCGGTCAATGCCCGGTAATGGCCCTCCTTTACAAAAACAGACACAAAAACGCATGCTTTTACGGATGCGTTTCTTTATTTTCCTGTTATAATAAGAGATAGATGGATGACGGGTGGCAAAGGAGAATCGCGGTGAACGAGGCGCAGTTAGTGATGTTGTCAAGGCAAGGCGACGAGACGGCCTTCAACAAGCTGGTCGAGCTCTATAAGGATAAGTTGTTCCATATGGCCCATCGCATCCTCCGCAGCAAGACGGAATGCGAGGACGTCGTACAGGAAACGTTCCTGAAGGTGTATTTGAATTTAAACCGCTTCGACGAGAACAAACGGTTTTCCACGTGGATTTTCCACATCGGCAAGAATGTTTGCCTGGATCTGCTCCGCCGCCGCAAAGCACCGTCACTGCCGCTGGATCAGCCGGTAACGGCGCACTCCGACCAGCAATTGTCCCTGCATGAAGTCATCCCGCACGCCTCCCTGTCGCCGGAAAGCGAAGTCATCGAACGCGAGCTCGCCTCCACGATGGCCGGCATGATCGAGAAGCTTCCCGAGAAGTACAAGACGGTCGTCTACCAGCGCTACGTGCTTGAAATGACCATGGAGGACATCGGACGGGCGAACAATATTCCCGTCAACACGGTCAAATCCCGCATACACCGCGGCAAAGATTTCATGAAGAAACGGTGGGGCAAGACGCTCCTGATTTATTCCCTGCTGCTGTTCAGCTTCTTTTAAATCCAAGCAGTCTGCTCAAGTTATTGAACTTCTTAGATCCCCAATATACAAGCGTGCAAGCCGGTAGCCGGTTTGACACGCTTTTTTTTGCATCTTGCGGGTGGTTTGGGAAGGGGAGTTGAAATGGAGACGCTCTGACGTGATATAATCAACCTACTTATGATTCAATCTACCTATGTATCAACCTGTCTAAGGATGCAAGGAGCAGCGGAGGGAAGAACAGAGTGAAGTCCGTCATCAAGTTCGATCGGCTTTGGACCAAATTCAGCGATATGCGGATGGAACGCAAACTGCTGCTCGTTTTTTTGCTTCTGATAACGCTTCCACTTACGTTCATCGGAGCCGTGTCCTACCGGAATTACGCCCAGTCCATCGAAGAGAATACGATTGCCTATTCGACGACGACGCTGGGCAATATGCTCGACAATCTCGACGATTACATCGACGACATGAACCGCATATCCTCGATCCCGGCGTACCAGGAAGATATCAAGTCGAATCTTGTCGCTTCGAACAAGTATCACGAACAGCATGCGGAGAACGAGAATTTCGACCTGCTGCTCACGATCCAGCGCGGCATCGAGGGCAATATATCGTTTATCGACAACATCAAACGCGGCGCGACCTCGGTTTATATTTTCGACCAATACGGCAACGGGTATTACTCGGCCAAGTCGGGCGGCATCCGAATGAACGTCAAGGACAGCTATCAGAACTGGATGACGAAGGCCGCCCACAGCAGCGGCGAAGCGCTGCTGATCAGCACGCAGAAATACACGAGCACGCTCAAGAGCACCCGCTACGCCTTCACGGTCGTCCGCAAAATCATCGACAACTCGCTGCATGACATCGGTCTGATCGCGGTGGATGCGAATATCAGCGTCATCGAGGACCAGATCACGAAGCTGGACAAGGTGACGCGCGGCAAGTCGCTTATTTTCGATTCGCAGGGCAACGTTATCTACGACAGCGACAAGCAGCTGCTGGCGACGAACATAAGCGACAGACCGATGGTTCAGCGCGCCGCCGGCGAAGAAGGCAGTTTCTATATGACGGAAGACGGCGTGCAGCATCTGTACATTTATACGAAGTCGCCGAATACGCAGTGGACGGTAATGACGTCCATACCGGTCAAGGAATTGACGCGGAATACGGCCGTGATCCGGAACGTGACTTGGATTCTGACGTTTCTGACGATCGGCATCGCGCTGCTGATCTCGATCTTCTTTTCATTTGCCCTGACGAAGCCGCTGCGCAAAATGATGCGTTTGATGAAACGGGTCCAGGAAGGCGATTTCAGCGTGCAGTTTCAGGTGAAGCGCAGGGACGAGATCGGTCAGCTCGGCAACCAGTTTAACCGGATGATCGTGCGCATCGATGATCTCATTCAAGATATTTACGGCATGGAGACGAAGAAGAAGGAAGCGGAGCTGCATGCGCTGCAAAGCCAGATCAATCCGCATTTCATGTACAACACGCTGGAATCGATCCGGATGGCGGCGGAACTGAACGACGATACGATTGCCGCCGACATGCTGGCGATTCTGGGCAAACTGCTTCGCTACAGCATTAGCGATCTCAATGAGAAAGTCACGCTGGGCAGCGAATTCAATCATATCCGTTATTACGTCGAGCTGCTCAATTACCGGTATCCGGATCGGTTCGAGCTGACCATCGACGTCCCGGAATCGCTGGAGTCGTACGAGCTGCTGAAGCTGGTCCTGCAACCGATCGTAGAGAACACGATCTATCACGGGATGGACGACAATAAACCGCGCATGGTGATCACTGCCTCGGCGCGGGAGACGGAGCACGCCGTCTTCATCCGGTTGACGGACGACGGCATCGGCATGGACGAAGACACGCTGGATCGTTTGCAGCAATCCATCATCGGAGTGAATGCACGGGAAGGCACGAATTATGCGCCATTCAAACGTTCGGGCGTGGGGCTGCGGAATGTCAATGAACGCATTCGGCTTCATTATGGGGCGAACTTCGGCTTGACCGTTGCGAGCGAGCCCGGAGTCGGAACGCAAGTTACGCTAAAGCTGCCTGCACGAGGAGGACAGAACGAATGAGGAACGCGGAACGGAACAGAAGAACACCAAGAATGGCCGGCATTGCCGGGGCGGCGCTGATGAGCTCGCTTCTGCTGGCCGGGTGCAATTCCTCGGGAGACAACCGGCACCAGGCGGGATCGTCGACGAACAACCCGGCGCCGACGGCAGATAAGACGACGACGCTTACCGTGCTGACGAACCGGGTGGACCTCGCGGAGAACGGGGTCCTGCAGAAGTACGCGGATAAGTTCGAGGCGAAGCATCCCGGAACGCATGTGGCGTTCGAAGGCTTGACCAATTATGCCAGCGACATCATGGCCAGGCTGTCGACCCGCAGCATGGGCGACGCGCTGCTGGTGCCGAACAATTTGACGAACGAAGACCTCGTCAACTATTTCGAACCGCTAAAGGACAGCATGTTCGACCATATCCGGTTTGCCGATTTCAAGGCATACCGCGGCGTGAGATACGGCATATCGACAGGCGCTTCGACGGAAGGGCTCGTCTATAACAAGAAAGCATTCCGCGAAGCCGGCATTACGGTACTTCCGCAAACGCTGGACGAGTTCTACGCGGCTTGCGCGAAGCTGAAGCAGGCCGGCATCATTCCGGTCTACGTGAACTACGGCGCGCAGTGGCCGATGTCTTCCTGGGGAGAGAACCTCGTCGGCTTCATGACGGGGAATCCCAACTATTTGAATCAGATGGCGGAGACCGACCAGCCTTGGTCGATCGACAATCCGTGGGGACAGGCGATTACGATTTTGCGGACGCTGATCCAGAAGGGCTATACGGAGAAGGACCTGTTCACGAACAACTGGGAGCTGTCGAAGAGCGAAGTGGCAAGCGGGCATGCCGGCATGTATTTCATCGGCAACTGGGTCATTAACCAGGTCATCGAAGCCGGAGCGAAATCCGACGATGTCGGCTTCATTCCTTTTCCTTATGACAACAAGCGGGGAAAGCGTTACGCGCAGCTCAGCCCGGATTATTTTCTCGGCGTCAGCAAGTTCAGCGAGAATAAACAGCTTGCCGAAGAATGGGTGGACTTCTTCGTCAACGAATCCGGTTACGTGAACGATTCCGGCTTCCTGCCGGTCGACGAAACGAAGACATCCTCTATGCCGCAGATCCAGCAGTTCGAATCGTATAAACCGACCTACGTCGAACGCCAGCCGCCGACCGACGATTTCCTCAATATTTCGGCCAAGGTGCAGATCGCGTTCTGGACGGGGGACGATATCCAGAGGTGGGCGGTCGCGAAGGACCTGAAGACGGAATTCCAAACCTACAACGAACTGTGGAAGCAAGCGCGGCACGAGGTGCTCGGCCTCGATGCCACGGCGAAACGGTAACGATTACCGATCAAGCTTTGTCCGGATGATTAGTCGGGCACGGAGCTGAAGCTGAATAAACCGGCTGCCTCGCAGGCAGACCGGTTTTTTTTGCGGTTTGCTCAATCTGTACAACTTGCGCAACCTGCACAACCAACGCCGCGTTACAATCGTATTACCTTCAATATGGCTGCGATAATTAGGATCGACAAGAGTCGACCGCAAGGCAAATTCCATACATCATTTATTGACAAGCGATTCAACTCTCATTTACTGTAAAATGTGGCATGAACTTCGAGGAGGCAGCGATTGTGGATAATACGATATCGGTCATCGTATATGAGAAAAGCGAGGACGGAAGCTTGCGCGCTATCGATGAGCGGACATGGACGACCGCGATGGTCGTATCGCTTGAACACGTGAATTACATTACGATCGGCAATCAAGAGTATAAAACGTTGGAAGGCCGATTGAATTTGGATACGGGCATGCTTGAAATCTTGGTCGTCGCTATGCGCAACGAATAGGACGCGGGCATTGGGGAGGGGAAACATGTTGAAACGGGAAGAAGAACGGGCGGAGTCTCTGAGGAGCAAGCTGTTTACGAAGGACGGCAAGCCTTTGCGCATTTTGTCCACGTCGCTCGGCTTGGCGTTGCTGGCGAATGCCGCTTTCGGCACGATCGCCCATGCGGAGGGCGAAACGGGGACGGAGCAGCCAAAGCTGGTCGAATGGTCCTCGGATGAAGTGAAGCAGTATTTCGATCCTGCCGTCGATTGGAACATTCCGATGCTGGACGAGGAGGACAACGGCGCTGCTGGCGCCGTAGAGCCGAATTCGAATGCTGGAACGGGCAGCACGGCAGGCACGGGCACCTCGGGGAGCTCCGGCGATACGATTATCATTAATAACGGTTCGACTTCCATTTTCGGCTGGGACGATCTGATGCTTTACCATTTGCTGTTTAACCAAGGTTCGTCGTACTCGACAACGCGCTGGTATTCGTCGCATACGACATACAACGGAACGACGCATCAGCCGTACAAGGCGAAGACCTATACGAGCGACAGCTTCCAGAACAAGCCTGTCGTGGGCTCCACGGTTCGTCCGAAGACGACGTCGAACAGCGGAACCATTACGCGCCGTTCCAAATCGACCTCGTCCAGTCCAGGCGGTATCGGCGGCAATTCAAGTACGCTCAGCACGAAGAACGGCTCTTCGAGTTCCTCTTCCGGCAGTTCCTCCAGCAGCTCGTCTAGAAGCTCGTCCAGCCATTCAAGTGGAGGTTTCGGAGGTTGACGAAGCATGTATTTGAAGTCATCGGACAGCCGCATGCGGATCGCGCCGCCAGAGTCGCGCAATTGCGCGAGCTCGGATTCGGATGGGCGGACATCGAAGACGAACCCTATTGGATCGATCAGCTTGTCCTCATGCCGCGCGCATTATACGGCGAGCTGGAGGCTGCTTCCGCGAAGCTATGGCATATTCTTGATAAGACGGCTCGCCATGTGATGGGAAAGCCGGAATTTTATGAACTGCTCGGCATTCCCGACGTGCTGTGGGATGCGCTCGACCTGCTGCCCGTGCCGCCGAAGGGACTCATCAGCAAGTATGCCAGATTTGATTTTGCCATATCGAATGAAGGCGCGATCAAGCTGCTGGAGCTGAATGCGGACACGCCGACAGGGTATGTGGAGGCGGCCATCGCTACGCCGTGGCTCTGCAGCGAAGCCGGCGTCGCCTCTCCGAATGAAGGCATGGCCGGATATGTTGCCGCAGCCTGGGGCGAGGAACGCCTCGAAGCAGCAGCCTGCGTCGACTACGGCACGCATATCGAGGATTCCGGCACCATTGAAGCGCTGGCGAAGCACAGCGGCTTGCCGATGCGGTGCCTGGACTGCCTGGATCTCTGGGTCGATGAAGGCATCATGAAGGACGGAGAAGGTAACACGATTCGAAGCCTGTTCGCGTTGTATCCGAAGGAATGGATGGCCGTGGACGAAGGGGGAGAAGCGTTCGCGTATGCCGTGGAGAACGGGGAGCTGAAGCTGCATAATCCGATTCACAGCATCGTGCTTCAGTCGAAAGGACTGCTCGCAGCCGTATGGGGACTGTATGAACTCGGCATGCTGTTCGACCCGGAGGAACGGGAAGCGATCGGCCAATACATGCTCCCTGCTTACAACAATCCGGTCTTCGAAGGCAGCTTCGTCTCGAAGTCGATGTTCGGCCGGGAGGGCGGGTCTGTCCGCTTATTCGACGGGGAAGGCGAGCTGGAGCTGGCGGACGAAGACGGTTTCGACACAAGCGAGCTGTTCCCGCTCGTATTTCAGAAGCGGGCCGAGCTTGCCCGCATTCATACCGCGGAAGGCGAACTGCACCTGTTGACGGGCATGTTCGTTATTAATGGAACGCCTTGCGGCATGCTTGGGCGGGCAGGAGGCCCGATTACGGGCAATACAAGCCATTTCGTAGCATTGGGAGTGAGAGACTGATGATGAAACTAATCCGGGCGGGGAAGCCGGCACGGCTGTACAGGCTTGTTCTGCCCGTTGTGCTGGCGGGCTTGCTGCTGAGCGCCTGCAACTCCTCGAATCAGGCATCCGTGTTGTCGACGACGCAAGCATCCGACACGGCCGATAGCGCGCAGGAAGGTAAAATTCCTTGGGATTATCGGATCGTGCAAGGCGACGTCGGCGATTTGGTAGGCGGCGACATGGTGATTCTGCCGGATAACGCGCTGCTGCCGAATGACGGCAACTATGCCACGGGCGATAAAGTATGGACGCTGCAATATATGACGGCCGAGATGACCACGACCGAAACCGGCAGCGACCAGATTCAACTGTCTGCCTGGCAGGCGATCAAGTCCTATCCGGACGAAGCGAAGGCGAAGGCTGACCTGGCCAACGTGAAAGTTGACCTGCAGACGACCGTCCAGCTCGTCGGCGTGTATAAGACGTCGTATCAAGGCAAATCACGCCAGTTTGCCGTTATTACGCTGCCGTCGGGCAATCAGCTCAAGCAGCCGATCGACGAGCAGCGGTATGCAAAGATGAAGAGCTTGAAGCAGGTGCTGATCAAGCTGGAAGAAATCCACGATTACGCCGATTATGATCTGGCATATGCTAAATTCCGGGGGTGGGCCGAATGACGATCGTCATTAATCTTGTAGTCAGCGTCGTCTCGTTTATTGGGCTTCAATTGTTAGGCATGCTCATATTCAGCTGGATGACGCCGTTCCGCGATATGGATGAACTGCGCAAAGGCAATGTCGCCGTCGGTCTGGCTCTCGGAGGCAAATTTCTGGCCACCGCGGTAATTCTCGGCGTGGCCGCGTACACGAACACATCGATTTGGTATGTTATGATGTGGTTTGCGGTCGGCTATGTTTGCCTGATCGCCGCTTATTGGATTTTCGAGCTGGTCACGCCGAACTTGAACGTGGCCGAGCATTTGCAGAAGGGCAATGTGGCCATTGGCACGCTGTTGTTCTGCGTATTTCTCGGAACGAGCTTCGCGGTCAGCAGTCTAATTATTTAATCGCTTCGCTGTTTATCCAGCTGCTGAGCAAGCAGAATGGCTGCGATAGCTGCGAGGTTACCTGGCTATTATCATTAGCGCATAGAATCGACAATACCGGCTGCCTTTATGGGCAGACCGGTTTTTTGTGTGATCAGATAGGTAAATTGAGAACTACAAATCACAATTGAAACCATTTTACCGTTAGGACTAAAGGAGTAAGATTACCTTGTAAGCGCAACCAGTAAGCGCAATCACAATGAAACAGGGGGAAGAGTACATGAAAAAAACAATTGCATACTCGATGGTTTCACTCCTTATGGTTACAACTTTGGCGGCTTGTGGCAGCAACAATGAAAGCGATAACAATAGCAAGGCCAATAACGCTGGCAACGATACGACGGCAAATGCCGGTACAACGAACAATGCCGGAACGACGAACAACGGCGGTACGGCGAATGCCGGCGGCGACGCGGACATCAGCGGCAAAGTCGTATTCCTGACGAACCGTACGGATATGGTAGATAAAGAGTACAAGGACTACGAGAAGCGTTTCGAAGCAAAATATCCGAAGGTGGACCTGCAATTCGAAGCGATCACGGATTATGACAAGAACGAGAAAATCCGCATCGCGTCGGGCAGCTTCCCGGACGTCGTCCTGCTGAGCACGCTGATCCCGAATGCCGATTTCCCGAAATACTTCGCTCCGCTTGACGACGTCAAGTTCGACGGCGACATCTACTTCAAAGATTTCAAATCGTTCGACGGCAAATCGTACGGGATCTCCTCCGGTAACAGCACGGTCGGTATCGTATACAACAAGCAGGCGTTCGCGAAAGCCGGCATCACGGACGTTCCGAAAACGTACGACGAGTTCCTCGCAGCGTGCCAGAAGCTGAAAGACGCCGGCATCGTGCCGCTCGCGTCCAACTTCAAGGACAAATGGCCGCTCGGCGCTTGGTACAACGACGTGCCTGCAGTCATCACGGGCAAAGCCGACACGGCTAACAGCCGTAAAGACACGGACACGCCATACACGCTGGACAACACGTACGGCAAGTCGTTCTCCATCCTGAAGGAGCTGTACACGAAAGGCTTCCTGGAGAAAGACGTGAACTCCACGAACTGGGAACAATCCAAGAAGGACGTAGCGCAAGGCAAATTCGGCATGTACCTGCTCGGCAACTGGGTCATCAACCAAGTCGTTGATGCAGGCGCGAAGACAGAAGACGTAGGCTTCTTCCCATTCCCTGCCGACAACTCCGGCCAAGCGAAAGCGCCTTTGAATCCGGACTGGTTCTACGGCGTGAATAAAGACGGCAACGTAGCGGCAGCCAAAGCGTTCATCCAATGGATGATCGAAGAATCCGGCTACGACGATTTCGCGGGCTTCATTCCGACGCTGAAGAGCAAAGAGCCTAAACTGGCGCAATTGACGGAATTCAACAGCTACAACCCTACGTTCGTCGAAGCGGTTCCGACCGACGATACGGCGCTGAGCATCCAGAACAAAGCGCAAATCGACATGGACGCGCTCGTTCAAGAGTTCGTGCTTGCCAAGGATCCGCAGAAAGTATTCGACAAAGTGAACGGCCAATGGGCGAAAGCGAGAAAAGAATTCGTTAAATAATCCAGCCACTCTCGTCCGATGACCGGTGATGGGCGCTCCTGCTGATAACGGCAGGGGCGCTCGCATCCGTCAGACGCCTGAAAGGAATGATGCACCATGCTCAGCAACCTATCGTTCAAGAAACAGCGATTAATCATCATCCTGGGATTCACGATCATCCCGTTACTATTGCTTCTTACGTTCTCGTATTACCCGACGCTTGAATTGATTCATCTGAGCTTCACCAATTGGGACGGCATGAGTCCAGATAAAAGCTGGATCGGCTGGGACAACTATAAAGAGGTTTTCTCGAACTCCGAGCTCTTCGGTGTCTTCACGCATAACTTCGCTTACTTCGCGGTAGGTATCGTCCAGAACATTGCGGCCATTTACTTTGCAATCGTCTTGAACGGCAAGCTGAAAGGAAAGCTGTTCTTCCGCCTGCTGCTCTTTTTACCATACATCCTGAACGGCGTTGCGGTTTCTTATCTGTTCGGCTACGTCTTCGATACGACGAACGGATCGTTGAACCTGCTGCTCCACTCCATTGGCCTCAGCGGCGATACGAGCTGGCTCGGCAATGAGCATTTCGTCAACTTTACCCTTGCCTCCATCGGATTCTGGAAGTTCATGGGCTTCAATATGGTCATTTACTTAGCGGCGCTGCAGTCCATTCCCGGCGACCTTTACGAGGCGGCGAGCATCGACGGCGCTACGGGCTGGAAGCAGTTCCTGTACATTACGCTGCCGAACATCTATAAGATCATCGAGCTTAACTTCTTCCTGACGGTGACGGGCGCGCTCGAGGTGTTCGACCTGCCATTCGTCTTGACGAACGGCGGTCCGGCGGGCCACAGTGAAACGTACGTCATGAAAATTCTCGAAACGGCGTTCCAATTCAACAACTACGGCCTTGCATCGGCCATGAGCGTCGTCCTGCTCCTATTCGTAGTCGTCGTGCTCTCCATCCAACGGCTTATCTTCAGCAGAAAGGGGGAATAAAGCATGGTCGCGCGAAATCCGGTATGGAATACCGTTAAATATTTGTCGCTGCTCGTCGCTTCGTTTCTCGTCTTATTCCCGCCTTACATCATTGTCGTAAACGCGTTCAAAACAAAGGACGAATTCAATACGAAATCGACGATGTCGCTGCCCGATTCGTTCATCCACTTGGCCAACTTCGGCCATGCGTTCGAACAGGCGAACATGAGCAGGGCGTTCGGCAATACGCTCATTATCGTAGCGGTCACCTTGTTCTTTAATATTTTGCTGGGATCGGCGTTCTGTTATGCGGTCGGCCGTTTTAACTTCAAGGGAAAAGGGCTGCTCCTCGGATTGTTCCTGATGGCGACGGTCATTCCGTCCATTACGACGCAGGTCGTCAACTACAAGACGATTCAGCATCTGCACTTGACGAACACGCTCGGAGGTCCCATCCTTCTATACATCGGGGCGGACATTCTGCAGATCTACATCTACCTGCAGTTCATTCGCAACATCCCTTATGATCTCGACGAATGCGCGATGATCGAGGGCGCGTCGCTGTTCCGGATCTACTGGCAAGTGATTTTCCCATTGCTCGCGCCGGCGACGGCGACGATCATCATCTTGAAGACGATCAGCATCTACAACGATATGTACACGCCATTCCTATACATGCCGAAGCCGGAACTGGTCGTCGTATCGACATCGCTTATGAGGTTCTTCGGCGTGAACAGCGGCGATTGGCAGAGCGTGTCCGCGGCGATCATCATGATTATGATTCCGACGGCAGTCATCTACTTGTTCCTGCAGAAGTATATTTTCGCAGGCGTCACTAGCGGAGCGGTAAAATAAAGCGCAGCGAGGTAAACTACCCATCATGTACGTAATCCGAATCGGCCGGGAGGTGAAGCAGCGCGATGAAAATCATGATCGTCGACGACGAACAGTTTATTCGACTGGGCCTTGAGAAAATCATTACGAAAATGGACCCGGAGCTTCACGTGCTCGGTTCATTCGGTAACGGCCAGGAGGCGCTTGCCTTCCTGACCAAGCACGAAAGCCAGAAGCCGGACGTGCTCATTACGGACATTAAGATGCCGATGATGGATGGGCTGAAGCTCATCGAGATCGTGAAAGAGAAGCACAAGGATATTTCGATCATCGTACTCAGCGGCTTCAGCGATTTCGAATACGCGCGGACGGCGCTCCGGTACGGCGTAAAGGAATATTTGCTCAAACCGGTCGACAAGAGCGCGCTGTTCGATTTGTTGAATCGGCTGCGGCTGGAGCGCGGGCAGGCTTCCGCGGCGACGCCGGAGCCCGAGGAAACCGAGCCGGGCGCGGAGCAAGAGCATTATATTATCGAAGAGATCAAGGTAATCCTGGATCGCGAGTTCGATAAAAACTTCGAGCTGGAGCGGCTTGCCGACACGATCGGAATGAATGCGAGTTACATCAGCCGGCTGTTCAAGCATAAGACGTCGATGACGATCACGGACTATCTCATTCAAACGCGCATCGACAAGGCCAAGCAGTTTCTGACGGATCATCCGCATCTGAAGAATTACGAGATTTCGCATCTTGTCGGCTACAGCGATCCGGTATATTTCAACAAGCTGTTCAAGAAAATCGTCGGCGTGACGCCGAAGGATTATAAGGAAAAGCACGGGTAAGCATCAAGCAGATCAGCTGGTAATAGGAAAGCTTCCTATCCCTTTGAGAGGGGTGGGAAGCTTTTTTTGTTTTTTGCGTGAACAAGGCTTTTTGTTTTTGTTATCGAACACCATAATTTATGAACATAACCTTGTTATTATCGAAGCGTTACAGTAGATTATGACTAAACGCCGCGCTGCTGGAGGAATACATTTATCTTACATTCGAGAAGCATACATACGAGATTCATCATCTTGACGACGATCGTGGTATTCGTCACCATTCTCGCAACGTCGTTATTCATGTGGGCACAGTTCGGCAATGTGACCCGGAAAATTTCGAGCGAGTACGCGCAATTTTATACGGATAAGCTGGTCGGGGATCTGGGAAGCTACATCAACCGCGAGATCGGGATCGCCGTAAGCGCTTCGAGGAATTCCGCGATCGTGGATTGGATGAAGAACGAAGAGGACGGGCAGCGGCGAGCGGCCGCGTTCCAAGAACTTCAAACGGTGCTTCAAGTCCTACATGACAAGAACGGATTTATCGCTCTGGAGGGCTCCAAGCAGTCTTACTATATGAAGGATCGATCCGACGGGATGTACATCGAGGCGCAGGGCGTACTGAATAAGGCCAATACGGCGGATGCGTGGTATTTCAATACGCTGCAGGAGACTCCGCCCTACAATATGAATATCGAGTACAACCGGTTATTGCATGTCACGCGGGTGTGGATCAATGTCAAGGTTCGGGAGGACGGCCGGAATCTAGGCGTATTCGGAACCGGCCTGACGATTGATTCGATCCTTCATAATATCTTCTCCAAGTATCAGCATGATGGCGCCAAATCGGTCATCGTGAACGGTCAAGGTCAAATCGTGGTGGACTCCGACAGCTCGGAAGCGGAATGGGATCGCAAAGAGTTGAATGAAACGCTATTCCAATACAGCGACGATCCGTTGTTCACAGAGCAAGCCAAGGACTATCTGGCCGATGCCGGCAGCCCGACCGTCATTCGAATGGATCATAACCATTATCAGTATGCCGCGTTCGCGCCGATATTGGATTCCAATTGGCATGTCGTCACCTTTTTCAGGAAAAATGCGCTGTACGCACCGGTGAATTTCAAATTTATCGTCGGCATGTTTCTGCTGATCGTACTCGTGTTGTCGATTGCGATCAGCTTGATCGTGCAGAAGATCTTTACGGCCCCGTTTCAGAAATTGAAAGCCAGTCTGCAAGGGAAGGAAGCCTATCAGAATCATAGTATTTACGGCCTTGAACGGAAGGATGAGTTTGGCGTCCTGGCGAACTCGATTCAGAAGATGACGGATCGCATCGTGCAGTCTGTTCCGGTCGGCATCTTCCTGCTCGATCCCAAAGGCCGTCTGCTCTACGGCAATCCTTGCTTCCTCAGCCAGTTTGATTGCGAGACGAAGGAGCAGTTCCAGCAGTGGGCGCAGCAGGAGCGCGCTTCGCTGTTCGCGCGGCAGGAGGATCTTGACCGGGTACAGGCCGTTGTCCGCGAATCGCTGGAGGAATGCTTCATCGAAGCTGAATTATTAAGCCGGAGACAGCAATCCTTCTGGGCCGAAATTCATCTCACCAAGGTTCCGAATCAGCAGGCGGGCTATCACTACGAAGGCATCTTGATTAACGTGCAGGTCAAAAAATATTACGAACAAAACTTGATCGATATGGCTGCGACGGATCGCTTGACCGGCGTGTTTAATCGCCATCATTTCGAACAAACGGCGATGGGCGAGCTCGACCGGCATGAACGTTCTGGCGTCCGGTGCACGTTGATCTTCTTCGACTTGGATCATTTCAAGTGCGTGAACGATAACTGGGGACATGATGCGGGCGACGAGGTACTCGTGAATACCGCGGACATCGTTCGGGAATCCACGAGAAAGTCGGATATCATCCTGCGCTGGGGCGGCGAGGAATTCGCCGTCTTGCTTGTGGATTGCGGCTTGGCGGAAGGCGGCCGCGTCGCGGAGGAAATTCGCTTGAAGCTGGCCAATTGGCAGCATCCGATCGCGGGCGTCGTCACGGCAAGCTTCGGCGTCGTGCAGCGCAGCGGCGCAGAGGCGTACGCCGATTGGTTCAAACGCGGGGATCTTGCGTTGTATAAAGCGAAACAGAGCGGGAGGAACCGGGTTGTAATCGATGAAGCTTAATGGATGCCCGGAATTAGCCGCTAATCATGGGCCCTGGCATCCTCACGGAATCTTGCCGGCGGTATTTTCATAAGACTGCTGAACGTCCGCGTGAAATAATGAACCGAACCGAATCCCGTCGCTTCGGCGATTTCTTTGATGGAGCGCTCGGTGTACCGGAGCATTTCGGCGGCCCGGCGGATGCGCTGCTTGCGCACGTAGACGGTGTACGACTCGTAGACGCCGGATGCGAAGAGGCGCGAGAGATGGCGGGGCGAGACGCTGATCTGCGCCGCGACTTTCTCGAGCGATAGATCGTCGTCGCTCAGATTGTCGGTAATGAACAGCTTCGCCTGCTTCAGCAGGGCGGAAGCGCTGCGCCGCGGCGCGGTCCATTCTTCTTGGCGCGGCTTGCCGAAGACGGACGGGAACGACTGCAGCAGCGAAGCAGCCAGCTGCGTCAGCACGGATTCCGGCAGCGAAGCGTTGTCGCCGGCGCGGCGAAGCATCGCGCGCCACAGCTGCGCCACGGCTAGTTCGTCGCCGTCGTGGACGATGAACGTATCCGTCTCGGCCAGCGCTTGAAAGGCGTCGCGTACGGACTCGGAGCTGTCGCCCTCTTCCAGCTCGAACGCAACGAAGACGATCGCCAGCTCCGGATCGCATTCGATATAGTGCGTAATGCCCGGACGCGAGCAGAACAGGGTTCCTTTGGTTAACGGGAACAGCTTGCCGTCGTCCAGGTACGTACCTTTGCCGCCGAGCACGTAGCAAACCTCGAAGAAGGAATGCTTGTGCAGGAAGTTGGACATCAAATGCTCGCTCACGCCCCAATAATGAACGGTGAACACCGCGTCCTCCGTCTTCAGCCGCAGCGCGTATTGATTGAGCCACGTATCGGTTTCGTTCCATAAGTACATGGCAGGTTCCGACCTCCAATATTGAGAATGTCCTCATAAGACAAAAAGCTGGCTTCTTCGGCTAAAGATCATAAACCCTTGAATCATCTACAATAAAGCCATAGGAAAGCGATTCCGCCAACAGGAGGCTATTACGATGATTAAACCACAGGATGTAGATTTTTACAATGAACAAGGGTATCTGCTCGTGAAAGGCGTTTTCAACAAAGAAGAGGTCGAAGTCATGCGGACGGCAGTCGGTGCGATCATCGATCGCGCGGCGAAAGCGAACCGTGACCATAACGCGCAATGGCAAGGGGATTTCCTGCCGCCGGAAGAATTGAAGAAGCTGGTGCTGAAAGGCTTCCACGACGTGCACTATCATGATTCTTCGTTCCTTCGCGCGCTGATGCATCCGAACATGACATCCGTCTTGTCGCAGCTGATCGGACCGAACGTGCAGCTTCACCATTCCAAAATGCTCGTGAAGCCGCCGGAAAACGGCGCCGCGTTCCCGATGCACCAGGATGCACCTTACTTCCCGCACGAGAAGCACACGATGCTTGCGGCAAGCGTTCATCTGGACGACGCGAACGTCGAGAACGGCTGCCTGCACGTTATGCCGGGCTCCCATAAACAAGGTACGCTGCCGCACGTAGGCAGACATTACCTGAACGCGAAGGAATATCCGGTTTCCGACGGCGTGCCTTGCATCGCGGAAGCGGGCGACGTGTTGTTCTTCAACTATTTGACGATCCACGGTTCTCCGCAGAACCGCAGCGAGCGCAACCGCCGCAACGTGCTGTTCCAATACCGCAGCGCGACGGACTTCCCGGTGACCAAGGAGCATTTTGACTGGGGCATGGGCCTTATGGTTTGCGGCGAAAATCCGAATTTCGATAAAGTGCATCCGGAGTTTACGATTGTTTAAGACGGAAGAGATAACCGGCAGGAGCTTAGGCTTCTGCCGTTTTTTTGCGTGCGCGGCCGAAAAAAATTCCAAGCCGCGAAACCTTGCGCGCGTCTGACGGCTCTAATGAGTAGAAGCATGAGGGGAGCTGTAAGCGAAAGTGGACGATATCGGATGGACCGAACTTGCAAAGGAAGGATCGCGCGAAGCGTTTATTGCGCTTATTCGCCGGAATGAATCGCTGCTGTATTCCATCGCGCACCGGATGCTGACCTCCCAGTCGGATTCGCTCGACGCGATTCAGGAAACGATTCTCCTCGCGTACAAAGAAATCGTTAATCTGAGGGAACCGGCGTATTTCCGCACATGGCTCGTTCGGATTCTGATTAATGAATGCAGACGGGTGAACCGGCATCATCGGAAAGTCATTCCTGTGGAGCAATTTCGCGGCAAGCAGGAAGGCTCGCAGACGTTGGAGTCGGATTTGGAATTGATGGATTTGCTGAATGGGCTGGATATGGAGCATAAGGAGATCGTCGTACTGTTCTATGTGGAGGACTTATCGATTAAAGAGATCGCGGGCATCGTGGAATTAAGCGAGAACGGCGTGAAGTCCAGGCTGCACCGGGCGCGGCAAAAGCTGGCTTCATTAATGACGGAACCGGCGTGGAAGGAGGAGCTGCGATGAACAGAATGGACGGGGACGAGCGATTGGCGGACATGCTGCGAAACAATCGGCCGGCTGTTCCGGCACAGGTGCATGAAGGAATCGAGCGGCGGCTGGCCTCGCTTCCGGAACGAAACGGAATGCCGAAGCGAAGAGGCGAGCCGAAGCGTCGTATCATGCGCACTTGGGTTGCGGCCGCAACGGGAATTATGCTGTTGGCTGGTGCGATGCTCCTCTTCAACGGGACGAGTTCATTCGCCGCAACTTTGAAGGAGAAGCTGCACTCGATCTTCGTCGACAGCGGGGACCCGGCGCTAATGGTGGAAGGGTCGAAAGACGAGCTTGGTATTTTGTTCGAGAAAACGGACCATGATTATACGATTCGCGTTCATGAAGCGATGTTTGACGGGCAGCGTCTGTCGCTCAGTTATTCCCTCTCGCATCCGGGCGGGATACCGAAATCGCTATGGGTGAGACCGGCTTTCCAATTGGATGCCGCGATGAAACAGATGTTTCCGGGCATCGTTGGCACGGATGGCGGAGGGATTCAGGGCGATTCGAAAATCGGCGTCGTCAATTATTATTTCCTCGGCTCAACCCAGGCTCCGGATAAGCTGAAGTTGAACATCGATGTGAAGGGAATTGCCATCTTCGAGGATCCGGCCAAGCAGCGACTGCTCTCCGGGGATTGGAGTTTTCAGCTGCCGGTGGAGAAGAAGGGCGAACCGGTCCGGAATGTAGCTGCAGCGAAACTTCCGGCGGTTATCGACGAGGACGTGCATTTCGCGGTGAAGCAAGTCCGCACCGCTTCGCGTTCGACGCTATGGCGATTTTATTGGACATACCCAAGCAGCCTGCAGCCGAATGTGCCGGGAAAAGGGACGCCGAAATATGATGTGCGTTACCAGATCACCGCGGCGGGCAAAGAGATGACGGCAGCGCTCGATTACAAATCCGGAGGAAGGCTGAAGAAAGACGGGCAGGTCGTGAACGGCATGAGCTACGAGGACGATACGCTCGTAACCGAGCAGCTGCCCGAAGATGCGACGGAAGTGACGATCACGCCGATCTTGCGAACATGGAACGCGAACGGGTCGTCCGGCTATAAGGAGACGCCGTTGAAAGCATTTGTCGTCAGGGTGCCGGTGGAGTAACCATGGACAGTACATTGGAGGAAAACCGACCGGCACGCATACGTGGATAATGAAAAGCATACTAAAAGGTCGAGAGGTCCGGTGGACCTTCTCGACACGCAGGCCGCCCGGGCAGGGCGGCTTATTTATTGTGTTTTCCCGGTTTGGCGGGCTTCTGTTTGGTGAGCTCCCGTTTGTTGAACTACCGTCCACCGTGTCGCGAGTTCTCCCTATTAATGAACTCTTCTTCATTATAGGCGCCGCTTCTTCGTTGCCCGCCGCCCGTTTTGCGACTTGATCGGCTTTGCGAACGGCCATCTTCATATAGAGTTCATTTATGTTTGCTATTGTGGGAAGCGGATAAGACGATACAGAGAGGTGGACTCAGACCTTATGGAACGCTCAAGTATAAAAATGATGGCGGCTGCGATGCTGATTTCGGTCTTGCTTGCCGGTTGCGGCGATAAGAATGACGCGCAATCCGCCAATAGCGGACAAGCTGCGAGCGTGAACGGGCAGCCTACGGCGCAGGATGCGGGCAGCGGCAACGGCACGCAGCAGCCGGATCGGACGGCCGACTATTTTGCCAAAGTGGTAAAGGTGTCCGGCGATTCCATCATCGTGCAGAAATCGACAATGTCGCCGGCCGACATGCCGTCCTTCGGCGGCGGCAGGCAGGGCGGCCGGCGTCCGCAAGGCGGCCAAGGCCAAGGCGCAGGCAATGGCCAGCAGGGCGAAGGAGCGAATGGCGGCGCTGCAACGAACGGCACCGCAGCGAACGGCGGGGCCGGCGCTCAAGCCCCGGTTCAGGGCCAAGCCCAAGGCGGCCAAGGCGCGAACGGCCAGGCTGGCGGTCAAGGCGGTAATCGCCAGGGCGGACGTTTCGGAGGCGGAGGCGGCTTCATGAATCAGATGAAGTTTGCCGACGAGCAAGTAACCGTTCCCGTCAACGCGGATACCGAAATCGTCAAGATGGGCCGCGGGCAGAACGGCATGACGACCGACACCTTGAAGGCGACCGACCTGAAAGAAGGCGACGTTCTCATGGTATGGCTTGGTTCGGACAATACGACGGCGAAGTACATTAGACTGCAATTTAATCCTGCAGATATGAGCAATGGGGGAAAGGCGGGTAACGGACAATGAGAAAATGGT
The DNA here is from genome assembly GCF_010365285.1 of Paenibacillus rhizovicinus. Lineage (NCBI taxonomy): Bacteria > Bacillati > Bacillota > Bacilli > Caryophanales > Paenibacillaceae > Paenibacillus > Paenibacillus rhizovicinus. The sequence continues at coordinate 2,048,642 of NZ_CP048286.1, read as the reverse complement.
GGCTGCTTGGACTCGGCGTGCTCATCGTTGCGGCGGGAGTCGTTTATTATTTGAAGCGGGATTCGAAGGAAACGGCCGCGGCTCCGATCGTTCAGACGACACAGGTAACGAGGGGCACGATCGAAGTCAGCGTCAGCGGTACGGGAAGCTTGGCGCCGATCGATACGGCGACGGTCAAAGCGACGGCGCAGGGCACGGTCGAGAAAGTGAACGTGGCCGAAGGTTCCGTCGTGAAGAAAGGCGACGTGCTTCTGACAATCGAAGGCGAAGACAACAGCGATAAAATCAAATCCGAACAGCTGAATTTGGAAAGCCAGCTGCTGGATTTGCAAGATACGCAAAACAAGCTGAAATCTGCAGCGGACGAGAGCAGCGTAGACAGCATCAAGCTGAGTTTGAAAAAGGCGCAGCTGCAAATCGATCAGACCCGGGGAGACATCGCCGATCTGCAGGATGCGGAAGCCGGCGATACGATCACGGCGCCGATTGACGGGACGATTACGACATTGAGCGTCGCCGAAGGCGACTCGCTTAATCCGTCCACCGAGCTGATGGCAATTTCTAACTATGCGAAGCTCCAAATGGTCGTCGGCATCGACGAGCTGGACATCTCCAAAGTGAAAAAAGGGCAAGCGGCAACGATTTCCGTCGAGGCACTGTCCGACAAATCGTATACCGGCAAGGTCGTCAAAATCGCGGACGAAGGAACGGCGAGCAACGGCGTCGCATCGTTCGACGTCACGGTAGCGCTGGATAAAGTGGATGGCCTGAAGAGCGGCATGTCGGCAGAGGCCAGCATTGAAGTCGAGAAGAAAGAAAATACGCTGATGCTGCCAATCGATGCGGTACAGTCGCTGGGCAACCGTTACATGGTATTCGTTCCGGCTGCAGCAGGCGGCACGGGTACGGCGGGCGGCGCTGGCGCAGCAGGCGCCCAAGGCCAAGGAGCAACAGGCGCTCAAGGCCAAGGAACAGAAGGCGCCAAAGGCCAAGGAACGGCAGGCGGCCAAGGTCAAGGGGCAGCAGGCGGCTATGGCGGCGGACGCGGCCAAGGCCAAGGCCAAGGAGCGGCAGGCGGCTATGGCGGACGGGGCCAAGGCCAAGGAGCAGCAGGCGGATACGGCGGACGCGGGCAAGGCGGTTACGGCGGCGGCTTCGGCGGCGGTCAAGGCGGATACGCGGGCCGTACGAACGCACGGAGCGGCACCAGCGCTAACAGCCGTTTCGGAAACGGAACGCCGACAGTGATTACGGTCGGCATTCACAATGAAGACTATATCGAGGTGCTTTCGGGACTGTCCGAAGGCGAGCGCGTAATTGTTCCAACGGTTATTGCGGCTTCTTCTACGAATCAACAGAAGCAAGGCTTCGCGGCAGGCGGCTTCGGCGGTCTTGGCGGAGGCGCTGCCTTTGGCGGCGGAGGCGGATTTGGCGGCGGAGGCGGCTTCGGTGGAGGTGCCCAACGTGCAGGCGCAACAACGCGTGCATCCGGCGGAGGCGGCGGTGCTGGCGGCGGAGGTACGAGATAATGGAAGCCAATCGTGAACCGCTGATTCGCATCGAAACGCTGTCGAAGCTGTACAAAATGGGCGGCGAAACCGTTCATGCGCTGAACGAAATTTCGCTCCGCGTCGATCACGGCGATTTCTTGGCCATCATCGGACCGTCGGGCTCCGGCAAATCGACGCTCATGAACGTCATCGGCTGTCTCGACGGCCCGAGTTCGGGCAAGTATTGGCTGGACGGCGAGGAAGTGAGCCGGCTCCGCGAGAGCCGGCTGGCGGAAATACGGAATCGCAAGATCGGGTTTATTTTCCAGGGCTTCAACCTGCTCAACAAGCTGTCGGCGCTCGAGAACGTGGAACTGCCGCTTATCTATCGCGGCGTTCCGGCGAAGCAGCGCAAAGAGCAGGCGATCGAGGCGCTGACGAAGGTCGGCCTCGAAGAACGGGTGCGCCACAAGCCGAGCGAGCTGTCCGGGGGACAGCAGCAGCGGGTGGCCATCGCGCGGGCGCTGGCGGGCAATCCGCCGATCCTGCTTGCCGATGAACCGACCGGAGCGCTGGATACGCGTACGGGCGCCGAGGTTATGCAGCTCATGAAGGAATTGAACGGACAGGGACATACGATCGTGCTGATCACGCATGACATCGCCATCTCCCAACAAGCCAGAAGGGTCATCCGCATTCAGGACGGCCAAATCAGCGAAGAAGGCGGTGAGAGACGTGAACGTCAGTCAAGCCTTCAAAATGGCGGCTAAGAGCATACTCGCGAACAAAATGCGCTCTTTGCTCACGATGCTGGGCATCATTATCGGCGTAGCTGCGGTCATCGCGCTCGTCGGCGTCGGCCAAGGCACGACCAAGCAGGTCACCGACCAGGTCGAGAGCCTTGGCACCAACCTGCTGACCGTCAGCATCACGGGGCGCGGCTCCAAGACGACGCTTGATTATAAAGAAGCGGAAGACATTACGAATACGTCGGACATCGAATTCGCCGCGCCGTACAACCAGTCGAACGCGACGGTGAAGAACGGCAGCGAGAGCACGAGCGTGAGCGTTGTCGGCACGACGGCCGATTACCTCGATGTCAAAGACTACAGCATCGCCGCTGGCCGGTTCGTGGCGCAGATCGATCTGGACTATTACCAGAAGATCGCGGTGCTCGGCTCCACGACGGCGACGGACTTGTTCGGGACGACGAACGCCGTCGGCAATACGTTCCTGATCAACGGCGTCCGCTACAAAGTCGTCGGCGTGCTGGCGTCGAAGGGCAGCTCACTGACGGGCTCCAACGACGAAATCGTCATCATTCCGATTACGACCTCCGAACGGCTGTTCAAGTCCAAAGGGGTCAAGTCGATCAACGTGCAAGTCGCGGAATCCGATAAAATGAACGCGGTCATGACGGAGCTCGAAACCGCGCTCAGCAAGAAATTCCGCGGCGACACGAACAGCTACCGCGTGTTCAACCAACAGGACCTGCTGGATTCGTTCAGCAGCATCTCGGATACGCTGTCGCTCGCGCTCGGCGGCGTGGCGGCGATTTCCCTGCTCGTCGGCGGCATCGGGATCATGAACATCATGCTCGTGTCCGTCACGGAGCGGACGCGTGAGATCGGCATCCGCAAGGCGATCGGCGCGAAGAAGAAGGATATTCTGACCCAATTCCTCATCGAAGCGATCGCGCTCAGCGGATTAGGAGGCGTGCTCGGCGTCGGCATCGGACTCGGGACCGCGCAGCTGCTCCAGAAGTTCGCGGACATGACCGTCGTCGTTTCCTTCCCGATCATGGGTCTTGCGTTCGGCTTCTCCGTCTTCATCGGCGTCGTGTTCGGCCTCTTCCCGGCGAACAAGGCTTCGAGCCTGCGGCCGATCGAAGCACTGCGTTTCGAGTAAGAACAAGAAGCGGCACGATGACTTTTCTAAAGCAGCCGGACAGAGACTCGTTCTCTCGTCCGGCTGTCTGCGTTTTGACGGGAGGGGCTATTTTTAGCTACCTGATCGCCTTTTTTTTATATTTACGCCTTACCGGGGCTCGTATACGCTAATGAGATGAACCCTTATACCGAGATGAAGAGGTGCTTGCTTTGAAATCGAAATTCATTTATTCGCCGCCGGCTAACGGCTATCCGGAATGGAACAACAACCCGGAAATATTCGAGCTTAACCGAATGAAGGCGCACGCGACGCTGATGCCATTCGATTCCGTGGAAGAAGCGATTCGCGGCGACCGCGCCGCATCGCGCAGTTATATGTCGCTGAACGGCATGTGGAAATTCGCATTCGCCGAGAATCCGTCGAAGCGGATCGTGAATTTCTACGAAGACGGCTACGACCACGCGGAGTGGGCGGAAATCAAAGTTCCCGCGCATTGGCAGCTGCAAGGCTACGATTATCCGCAATATACGAATATCCGTTATCCGTGGGAAGCGTCGGAGAATCTCGTGCAGCCATTCGCGCCAACGAAATACAATCCCGTCGGCTCCTACGTCCGCAGCTTCACGGTACCGGACAGCTGGGCGGGACAGCCGGTATTCATCAGCTTCCAGGGCGTTGAATCCGCATTCTACGTCTGGGTAAACGGAGAGCTTGTCGGCTACAGCGAGGATACGTTCACGCCGGCGGAGTTTGACCTGACGCCGTACCTGCGGGCGGGGGAGAACAAGCTAGCCGTTGAAGTGTACCGCTGGTGCGACGCAAGCTGGCTGGAGGATCAGGATTTCTGGCGGATGAGCGGCATCTTCCGCGATGTGTACCTGTACGCGGCGCCGAAAGCGCATGTGTACGATTTCTTCGCGACGACGGAGCTCGATGCGGCGTATCAAGATGCCGAGTTGAAGCTGAGCGCGACGGTGATGAATTATTTCGAGGAGCACCTCGGTACGGTGACGGTCGAGGCTCAGTTGTACGGCTCGGACGGCCAAGCGGTGCTTCCGCAGCCGATCACCGTGCATGCCGCGTTCGGCAGCGGCAGCAGCGAGCTGGAGATCGACGCGGTCGCGAGCGTTGCCGATCCGTTGAAATGGAGCGCCGAGCAGCCGAATCTTTACACCCTCGTCATTTCCTTAAAGGATGAGGAAGGCCGTCTGCTGGAGGCCGTCAGCACCCGGATCGGCTTCCGCAAATTCGAAATCAAGGATAAGCTGATGCTGATCAACGGCAAACGCATCGTCTTCAAAGGCGTCAACCGTCACGAGTTTTCCTGCCATACCGGCCGGGCGCTCGGGTATGAGGATATGCTGATGGACGTGAAGCTGATGAAGAACTACAACATCAATGCCGTACGGACCTCGCATTATCCGAATCATCCGCGCTGGTACGAACTATGCGATGAATACGGCTTGTACGTCATCGATGAAACGAATCTGGAAACGCACGGAAGCTGGGATTACGGGCAGACGGAGCTGCTGCATCGCAACGTGCCCGCGAGCCATCCGACATGGACGGCCAATGTGCTCGACCGTGCCAATTCCATGCTGCAGCGCGACAAGAATCACCCTTCCATTCTGATGTGGTCGCTCGGCAACGAATCGTTCGGCGGCGACAACTTCATCCGAATGCATGATTTTCTTCAAGAGGCGGATCCATCGCGGATCGTGCACTACGAAGGCGTCTCGCTCTGGCGGGAATCGGAAGCCGCATCGGACGTGGAAAGCCAAATGTACACGCCGCCTGCGAAAGTAGCGGAATATGCGGCGGACCCGCGCTCGCGGAAGCCGTTCATTCTATGCGAGTACAGCCATGCCATGGGGAATTCAAGCGGCGGCCTGCACCTCTACACCGAGCTGTTCGACAAGTTCCCGCTTGCGCAGGGCGGGTTTATCTGGGATTGGGTCGACCAGGCGATCTGGACGACGAACGCGGACGGCGTGCCGTATATGGCGTACGGCGGCGATTTCGGCGAGCAGCCGCATGACGGCAATTTCTGCGGCAACGGGCTGATTTTCGCCGACCGAACCGTTTCGCCGAAGCTGCTGGAAGTGAAACAGTGCTACCAGAACGCATCGATCACGGCCGTTGATTTGCGTCAAGGCAGCGTAAGCGTGCTGAACAAATATCTCTTTACCGATTTGGAAGCTTTCACGCTGCAATGGTCCGTTGCGTTGAATGGGAACGAAGCCGCTTCCGGCAGCTTGAACGTATCGGCGGCGCCCGGCGAGAAGGCCGACGTCGCGATCCCGCTTCCGGAACGGCAGCAAGGGGAAGGCGAAGCCGTATTGACGATAAGCCTTCATACGAAAGAAGCTTCCCAGTGGGCGGAAGCCGGCCATGAAGTCGCGTTCCAGCAGTTCGTGCTTCCGGACGCGCCGCAGGCGGCAGGTTCGATCGGTCGTGCAGAGCGCGCGCCTGGCTCCATCGAGGTGGCGGAAGATGGCGGCAAGCTGATCGTTCGCGGCGAAGCGTTCTCCGTCGCGGTGGATCAAGGAGACGGCAGCCTCGTCTCCTATAACGTTGGCGGCACCGAGCTGCTGAAGGGTGCGATGGCGCCGAATTTCTGGCGTGCGTACACGGACAACGACCGCGGCAACAGTCATCTCGCGCGCTGCGCGACCTGGCGTTCCGCGGGCGAGGAACGTTCGCTCCGCTCCTTGGTCTGGGAGCAGCAACCGGATCGCGTCATCGTCCATGCGGAATTTACGCTGCCGACGACAACGGAATCGCAATGCTCCGTCACGTACAGCATCCTGGGCAGCGGCGCTGTCGAGGTCGGTTTGCAGCTGACGCCAGGCGATGATCTGCCCGAAATTCCGGAAATCGGCATGATGCTGTCCATGGACGGCTCGTTCGACCGGCTGGAATGGTACGGCAAAGGACCGCACGAGTCGTATTGGGACCGCCAGCACGGCGCGAAGATCGGCCGCTACAGCAGCACGGTCGCGGAGCAGTTCGTGCCGTATCTCCGTCCGCAGGAATGCGGCAACAAAGTGGCCGTCCGCGATGCTGCGGTCAGCAATGCAGAAGGCGCATCGCTGCGGATCGCAGGCGAACCGCTGATCGAGCTGAACGCACTGCCTTACGCGCCGTTCGAGCTGGAAGCTCATGATCATGTCTATAAGCTGCCGGCAAGCGACAAAACGGTCGTGCGCATCAATCATAAGCAAATGGGCGTCGGCGGAGACAACAGCTGGGGCGCGCAGGCACATCCGCAGTATGTGCTGCATGCGAACCGGACGTATTCATTCCGCTTCACGTTGACTGGCATAACATCCCGTTAACAACAAGAAGCGCCCCGGCGAAGCCGGCATACACGCGCGTGTATGCCGGCCCTCCGGGGCGCTTTTCTATTTCGAGCCTATCGTGATTCGGTAGGTTTAGTATTGCGTTCATATTAATAAATCGATAAGTTCGAATGGTACGATCAGTTAATTGTCGACGACGACGCTTTGCCCTTCTTCAAGGCCTTTGACGATTTCAATGCTGTCGCTCGTACGGAGGCCGATCTCGACATCCACTTCCTTGACGCGGTCATTCTCGATCGTTTCGACGAAATTTCTGCCGAACATCGATTTCAGCGCCGGGCGAGGAATCATCAGCACGTTGTCGCGCTTATCCAGGAACAGCTTGATGTCCGCGTAAGAACCGATCTTCAAAGCCGGCTGCGGCGCGTCCAAGGCAATGACGAGCGACTTGGCGTTGCGGCGGTTGAGCGCGTCGTCGGTGCTCTTCGGTGCGGTTGACGGCGTTTGAATAACTTTGCCGTTGTATGACTTATCGTCCAGGTTCAGCGCAACCTCGGTGCCGTCTTTCACGGCTTTGATCTTGGAGACGTCGGTGGCCTCATAGACGAAATTCACTTTGTTCGGATTCGCGATGACGGCCATTGTGTCGTTGGCCGTTACGGCTTCGCCGGGCTTCAAATCGTTCAAGTACGTAATCATGCCGTCGGCCGGAGAGAACAGCAAAGCCTTGTTATACTCCTTCTGAAGCGCGTCCAGCTGCAGCTTCTCGGCTTCCACGCTGATCTTGGCATTGCGCACGTCATCCGAGTCCGCGCCCTGCATGACGGCGTCTTGATACGAGAGCTCCCGCTGCTCGACCGTTAGTTTCTGCAGCTTGAGCCTGATCGGCAAGTCGCCGGTATCCAGCTCCGCGATCGGCGCGCCGGTTTTGACGTGATCGCCTTCGGCAACGTAAAACTTCTTCAGAATGCCGCCGGATTCCGGAAAGGATACGCTTTCATTTACGTCGGAAACGGCGGTGGCAGAGGAAGTCAGATACAGCTCCATGTTGCCGCGAGTGACGGGAGCGACCTCGTGCTCCTCGGTTTTCGAGGTCAGCTTCGGCGGGTCGAGCGGTTCTTCTTCGTTCGGCAGGACGGAGCAGCCGGTCAGCAGCGTCACCGCGACGCACAAGGCGGCTGCGCGGCGAGGCAGGAAACGGCGAAAGGACGACTTTGCATGAATCATAGCAGGAGAGATTCTCCCTTCATATTTGTGATGGAGTACGGCTTGTACCAAATATGTCATTATATACAAAGCATAACTGCGGCGAATAGTCATGTCAACGTTTTCATAGACGTTCATCCTGCCAAAAATGGTAAAATGAGAGAATGTCAAACTAGATACGAGTATGCGAAAGGTGGTTAGCACGTTGACAACAGCTGCTGCGCGCACGGCTGTACTGCGGACCGGTACAGTGTACGCGATTCTGTTCGCGATCAGCTCCGTTCATCTATTGAACGATACGATGCAGGCGGTCGTAAGTGCCTTGTTTCCGGTCTTCAAAGATTCGCTTCATCTCACCTATGGACAGATGGGCTGGATCGCCTTCACGCTCAATATGACGTCATCCGTCATGCAGCCGATCGTCGGCTACTTCTCGGACAAGCGTCCCATGCCGTGGATGCTGCCGGCCGGGATGGGGATGAGCCTGCTCGGCATGGCCGGACTGGCTTATGCGCCGGGCTTCATCTATGTATTGTTATCGGTCGTATTCGTCGGCCTCGGTTCCGCGGTGTTTCATCCGGAAGGCTCGCGGGTCGTCTATTTCGCTTCGGGCGGCCGCCGGGGGCTTGCGCAGTCCATCTATCAAGTCGGCGGGAATACGGGCAGCTCGTTGGCGCCGCTCATGACGATTTTCATTTTCCTCCCGCTCGGCCAGCCCGGCGCGATCTGGGGAACGTTGCTGGCCGCAGCGGCGATCGCGGTGCTCCTCCGCGTCGTGCCTTGGTACAAGACGCAGCTGAACGAACACGGCAAGCCGGCCAAGAAGGGAAGAGCCGCAGCCGCAGCTCCGAGTGCCGCGCCTGCGACGCGGTCCGTTATCCTGTTCGCGATGTCGGTGCTGGTGATCATGGTGTTCGCGAGATCGTGGTATATGAGCGGCATCTCCAACTTCTACAATTTCTTCGCGGAAGAGAAGTACGGGTTGTCGGTCAAAGCGGCGCAGGTGCCGATCTTCCTGTTCATGGCGGCCGGGGTGCTCGGTACATTCTTCGGCGGCGTGCTGGCGGACAGGATCGGACGGAAGCGGATGATCGTATCCTCGATCGGCGGCGCTGCGCCGTTCGCGCTGCTGCTGCCGCATTTGGCGCTCGGCTGGGTATATCCCGTCAGTTTCGTGCTCGGGTTTATTCTGATGTCGGGCTTCTCGGTCAGCGTCGTCTACGCGCAGGAGCTTATTCCGAACAACGTGGGCATGGCGTCCGGCTTGATCACGGGTTTCGCCTTCGGCATGGGGGCGCTTGGCGCGATCGTGCTTGGCCATGCGGCCGAGGCATGGGGGCTGGACAAGGTGATGAACTACACCAGCATCCTGCCGCTGCTCGGACTGCTGGCCGTCTTGCTTCCGCCTGACCGGCGCGCGGCGTCGTAGCTGCGTGACGCGAGCGGACTGTCCGGATAAGCGGGCGCATATGCAACGTAAAGAACCTTCAATTCCACTCGTAACGTGGAATTGGAGGTTTTTTTGTTAGGCGTCCAACGATGCTGGGATGGCCGGCCGGTATTTTATAAGCCCCATTGCAATATTTTTAGGAGAACTAGAAGGAATTCCCATTAAAAAGGCGAATATATATTCGCATATTCATCTCATTCTTGCGGGAGGCGATTACAGATGGGGAAACAGATCGGCAGTTCGCTCAGCGTGCTGGTCGTGTCGGATATCGCGCGGTCGCGGCGGTATTACAGGGAAGTGCTGGGCTTCGACGTTACGGACTGGTGGGCGGAGCGGGACGGTTTGAACGGCATGGCGCTGAAGCTGCATCAGGCGCCCGAAGGATTCAAGCCGGTGCCGAACCCGGCGGAGACAGGCGCGGATACGGGAATCGACGTGCAAGGCTATACGGAAACATGGGCAGGACTCGACAGCCTGTACGAAGAGTTCAAGAGCAAAGGAGCCAAGTTCGCCCGAGAGCCTGTCGTTTACGAAGACCTCGGTCCGTGGAAAGAGTTCGTCGTCGAGGATCCGGACGGGTACCATCTGGCTTTCGGCGGGATTGACGGAGGCCGGGCGCACAACAGTATCCAGCCGCAAATCAATGCCGGCATCCTATGGGTCCGCGACTTGGACCTTGCCGTGGAACGTTACGGCAAATTAATGGGCCTGCAGGTGCGGGAAGAAGATCGGTACGGCAAACTCCATCTGTTCCACATCGACAACGGCACGCATCTGATGCTGGATTCGCATGGCATGGAGGAAGCGCCGGTAACGGAACGGGGCGCGCCGCTGCTTAAGCTCAGCGCCTATGATATTGAGCGCGCGAAGAGCGAAGCGCTTCAGCATGGATTCGAAGTCGTCTACGACATTCAGCGGCTGCCGACGGTCAGTTATTTCAACATTCGCGACGAAGACGGCAATGTCTTGATGATTACGCAAGATCTCGTTTCATTCTGACCTTTGGAGGCTGAGAATCCATGCGAGTACGAATTGTAGACATGCCGGAAATGAAAGCGGCGGTCATTCGCTCGGAGATGAACGGGAAGTCCACGCGCGACGCCTGGCATCGCAATCGCGAACTGCTCGAGGGCCATTCGGCTGTGAAAAACAAGGATTACGGCTTGGTGTTTATCCCGGAGTGGCAATGGGCGACCGGCGTGCGCGAACTGTGGACCGGCGTCGAAGTGAGCGGATTCGAGGGACTGCCCGCAGACTTGGAGACGATCACGATTCCGGCGCGCACGTATGCGAAGTTGACCGTCCGCGGAGACATCGGCGGGCTGGATGAAGCCTACGGTTTCCTGTCGCAATGGTTTGAACGGGAAGGCATCGAGAGAGATGTATCCGAAGGCTCGTTCGGCTTCGAAGCGAATCGGCTGAAGCCGGTCAATCCGTTCGACATTCCCCGTTCGGAGATCAAATTCGTCGACTATGATATCTACGCGCCCATCAAGAGCGGACAAGCAGTTGAGGCGGATCGTTTCCCGCGTATTGAAAGCTTCGAAATGAAAGCACTCCCGGCAAGGCGCGTCGTCGGCATCGAGCGGTTCGTTCGGCAGCAGGAGGGAGAAAATCCGCAAACCGTCATACCGGCCATATGGGAGGAGTTCCACCGTCTTAGCAACGGTTGGAAGGACATTCGCGCCTGCGGCGAATCCTACGGGCTCTTCACGTACGAGCCGCCTTTCGGTGCCGGCCAGAATTTCTTGTATTTGGCCTGCGTTGAAGCGGCGGAGGATGATCATGCGCCTGTTCCGGAAGGGATGACGGAGCGTTTTATACCCGCGAACGAATTCGCTGTCGTTGCTTATCGAGGGCCGTTGTCTTGCATTCATGAGGCATGGGGCTTCTTTCACGGCAGCTGGCGTTCGCAGCAGAGCGAGTTCGAGGTGGTCGATGCATTCGAGTATGAGCGTTATGACGCGAGATTTATAGGTCCGGACAGCGAGGAATCCGTCATCGAGCTGCATTTTCCGGTCGTTCGTGCCGAACGGGCGGCGCCGCTGACCGACAAGCGTGTTTTCGATGAGAAAGGCGGCTTCGAACTGCAGGATCTGCGGAACGCGAAAGTCCATATGGCCTGCTTCAAAGGTGCCGAGTTCCATGGCGTCGACATGCGGGATGCGTCGCTCGTTCACGTGAATTTCGTCAACTCGGCGTGGGAGCATATCTACTTCTCGAATGTGCATATCCGTCATACGCAGCTTGGCGGAACGGTGTTCGAACACATCGCGCGCCCGCAGGCGGATGTGAGTCGTTTCGAAGAGGAAGCGGGGACGGACGGCTGGGTCAACGTGGAGCCGGTCGTCTTCCGCGACAGCGACTTAAGCCGGGCCGTCTTCGACAACTGCGAACTGAACGGCGTCGACATCCGCGGCTGCCGGCTGGAAGGCATGACGATCGACGGCATTCCGGTGACCGAGCTGTTGGCCGGTTACAGGGCAGCGAAGAAGTCCGAAAGCTGAGGAAAAGTTAGGATGGAGACAGCGGTAGGCGAAGGGACGATGCCGTTGTATGACGCAACTGCTTAGTTGCATTGGGATGATTCCGGTAGACATACCATTCTTAGTAGAGTTCAAGTTAATTCAAAATAACCTATAGGCAACAATAGGGGCGCAAACACGACTATGTGTTTGCGCCTCATATTGTAATCTGAATTTAAAGTAATATTAAAGCAAAGTTTTCAGAAAATCCTTATCTGCTTTTAAAAACGTTTGATGGAAATAGTAATGCGTTATCTACGTACAGCATAAGAAGCTACCTGCGATGTTGGTTTTGGTTCTATAAACAACTTTTTATATCGGGAATTTACAACAAATAAATATATATATGGTAAAATATCTAGGTCTACAGGAGTGCTTATTAATATATATCGAAAGAATTAGGGGGGATGTAAGTGAACGAGGTAGATCTTTACGTGGAGCTAATTGATGACAAAACTGCATCAAGGATACTAAAAGAGTTTTCGGAAACCGTACCAGGCTTTAAAAGTCCCAATTTGCAGCAAAAGAAGGCGCATATTCGGAATATTTTTAAGGGACAGACCACAAATATACGTAAGAAACGAGGCGTCAAGGGAAACCCACTATACAGTCATTTATCTAATTACAAGAGTCAAGAGAATGATGAACTGTTTGGGAAAATGGATGCGAAAACAATGTTTCGTGTTCTATATAGCAATAAAATGATTCCTGATTATATCAAATTTGCATTAGCGCAACTTTATCAGTTAGAGGCTCTTAAAGAGAAGCTTCCGTTGATGGTTCAGAATCTAGAAGAGAATAAACCATTATTTGCTTTTGAAACGGGTTTTGAAACCCAAGAAGAAGCAGAACGTTATTTGCGTGAAAACTCAAGGTTTATCGGAGAGGAGGGCCTTAATCTTTTTCTCATTGACTTAAAAAAGCATTTTGCAAAAGATGAGTTGGAGTGTTTAGTAAATTTAGAAAAAATAATTTCTGAGTTGACTCTTCTTGAATTTGAAAACAAGAAATATGAATTTTATGATGAGCCTGAATATCTATTATACTATGCTTTTCTTGCCACACATCCCGAGTTAACTACGGATATCCGCTTAGGTATGATTTTGCATGTTGCGTATACCTTTGCAAAGGAATACCGATTGAAAGATGACTTGGTTCAGTCACGATTTGAACAGTTGGAACTCGATATCAAGCTACTAACACAGAATTTAGCAGATTACGAAATGATTAAGGAGAAAGCTAAGGAGTATGATAGGGATAAAAGGCTATTTGAAAAAGAGAAAAAGGAATCAAGCGTATTAATTCAAAACTTGAATAATGAAATGACAAGCCTTAGCAACGAATATGTTATGAAAATGGACACACAGAAACAAGAAAATGAACGGGTCATAAAGGAATTGAAGTTAGAATTTCAAGAATTACAAAACCAGCTAAATATTAGTAAACAAAAGGTTGAAAACATAAATTTTGAATTTAGTGGTGAAAGTCCATTTCAGGAGTTTGCTGTTGTTTACACAGGTGAGAATGAGCTCTTTAGACAATTCTTTCCGGAGATCGTCTCTTTTCCGCTCAAAGATTGGAATCAAAAGAAGAACATACTGACAAAGTTCACTAAGGTGTTTTTCCAGCGAGACGGTTTAAATTCTTCTATGATTTACAATATTCAAGAATATTGTGCGAAGAATAAGATTGAACCAAAATACTTTATCGCAAGAAACATGAAAGAGTTGTTTGAACGTATATCTCATGAAAAGTTTCAATTACTGGAGGTTTAAGGGAAATGATTGATATTGATAGGAACTTGAAATTACAACTTCAGGAATGCAGCTCGAACTACTTGTTGGGAGTATTGGCCTCAGATCCTATAGACTTCCCAAACTTGGGTGAAGATCCCAATGAAGCGGTAACGATTACTAAGAATGGATATAAAATATGTTTCTTTGTTAGACCCATCAGTTCCCAACCCGAACCTATTATTGAATTGGATCATTATACCCGTGACACGGGATTCTCCACTCATTATATAGGTTTCGAGGAATCATTCCCGCGTAATCTTATGCCGGGTAATGTTACATATACAACAGATGTGGAAAACAAATTAAAGAAGGTAAGAGAACGCCTTGAAAATAAAATTATTGTCTTTCGCCCGAAAATATCGATTACAAATGAGGGAAAGATTTTTAAGAATCTAGAGATTATTTCTCTTGAAGATGTGGAAGTTGATCTCAATACTGAATACGTACCGGTTCCAGTTACTTCTGATATGCGGAAATTCGAAGAATCACTAAAGGAATCAAGGCTTATACTGTTCAAGGATTTCCATCACAGTATGTTTCAGCCAGATTACGTGATCTGTGATGATTATATTTATGCATTTAAAGAAGGTTGGAAGAAAGACCCGGGAAAAAAGAACGGATGGTTACAATCCTCACCAAGAGAAGTTCTCAAAATAAAAGTGGATGCTTCGAAACTTAGACAACGGCAAGTTATTGCCAGCCCAGATAATTTAGTGTTTATTGATGAAGGATATTTAATAGAGCTTCATGAGAGATTTTCAAGTGAAGGACAAGGCATCTATTCAGTTTCCGAAGAACCACTTGAAGAAGTCGCAATACCGATTGTAGTATTGGCTGATCAAAATCATGAATTTGGTGAACAAGCAGTTAAATCGATATTACCGCAGATTCCTACTGATGCACAAAGGCTAGAACAGCTGTTTCTTTTGGATCTCCAGAACAATGCATTAACAAAAAAACTATGTTATGAGCGAGAAGATCTGATAAACTTCCATATCAGTATTAAGACAAATCCAATAACTATACTTTCTGGAATGAGCGGTACAGGGAAGAGCCAGCTTGCGTTACAATATGCCAAAACGTTGGGGTTGTCCAAACAGGCTGGCACTTTACTTGTTTTACCAATTAGTCCATCCTTTACTGAACCAGAAGACCTAATAGGTTTTCATAATTCGGGTACCGGGTTATATGTACCGTCGGAAACAGGGTTGGTGGATTTTCTGATTCATGCCAAGAACAATAAAACGCAAATGCATATGGTCATCTTTGATGAAATGAATTTATCACAAGTTGAATATTGGTTTGCTCCCTTTATATCTCTGCTTGAACTAGATGAAGACGACAGTTACAGACAACTTAAACTTTGGAGCCAGGATGCCGTTTGTCATAATTCAGCTAAATACCCTGCATCGATTGAGATTGGAGATAATGTAATTTTCATTGGTACAGCAAATATGGATGAAACAACTAAGGACTTTTCAGATCGTTTATTGGACAGAGCCAATATTGTAACACCGAGAAAAATGAAGTTTACTTCTCACAAAAAATCAATAGCAGAAAGTTTTGAGCAAGAGTTCACGAATGATAATTTTATGGAGCTATATCGCAATCGGAATACGTACCGTTCTTGGAATTTTAATCGTAATGCTTGGTCTGCATTTAACGACTCTGAGCTAGAATTCTTTGATCGGTTACATGACACTGTTCAAAGTTTTGATAAACAAAAAGGAGTGTCTTTTCGTGCATTGGAACGGATAGGCTTATTTTTAAATAACATTCCAGTGGACGAAAGTGGTGAGCCCTCTATTAAACGGGAAGATGCGATGGATTTACAGGTCAAACAAAGAATTCTAACTAAAATTAGAGGCTCAGCAGAGCACTTCGGTGATTTAATCGGTTCTCTTACAACACGTGACGGATTGCCTCAAGGAAGCGAGTTATATGAGCATTTCACCTCGGACTTGGCTGCAACAATTAGCCACTTTACCTTGTCGATAGATGAAATCAAGCGTAAGGCGAGGGAGTTGCATATCAATGACTATGCCTCCTAGAGTATTTCTCTCGATAAGGAAGCATAAGCAGGCGGAGTGGTCCCAAGACAAAGAACTTTTACTGCATCCGAAGGGTCAGTTTAGGGGCGAACCTTTGTCGGTAAACGAATTCGAGGGAATCCAGTTTCGCTTTGAATCTTTCGACCCAAATGATAGGATGCTTGTAGAAAAGTTTGATACAGAATCGCTTGAAGAGATAAAGCCCGGGGGGAGTATCCTCATTACAAAGCAAGGTGACTCGGATGAGATGCTTGTTCCGGGTGACTACCCTGTACTGGTTGAAACAGCATCTGGTGGATTTGAATCGCTTTACCGAATAGAACCGAAAAATATGAATTGGAACCAATTATTGAATTTACGTAGTTATTTGGAAATGAAACTTACAGGATTATCATTTGACCTTCTAAAGAGGCGCAGTGGAACATTTGTAGATGAGAATGATCAAATACCTCATGCATTAAAGATATACCAGCATATTCAGAAAAGTTTTAACAAGCTTCGTCACAACCTTAATGGAATTGTAGCTAATCCAATTCGGGATGTACTCCAGGTATATGGACCTCGAAATTTTTCTCGCAAACCAGATGCTAAAAGTCAAAGATGGCTGTCGAAGCGTGGTTCTGCAAAAAATACAAATTTTTTGATGCCAACTTACTTCTACGAGAAACACACTCACCTAACTGAAGATATTTTGGAAAACCAGTGGGTCAAGTACGTACTTAAGAAGACGAAGTTAGCATTAAAGCAATTACAAGTAATGTTTGAACGGAGTCGTTCTGATCAGAAATCAAAAATAAATAAGAAGAGATCAGAAGTTGTTAGTTATCAAGGAAGAAGAGCCCGAATTGGCAGTGCGTTTGGTTATGATTCCAGGAAATGGGAGTTAAACAAATTAATCTCTCAAGGTGAGAAGGATATCTTACATCTGGAAAAAGGACTTGAAAAAATAGATAACAATTTGTTTGAACTAAACAAAATGGTTACTCACTTTTCCCGATATGAGCAAGATGAATGTCTATCTAAAGTGAGTGATCGCCTTATTCACAAAAAACCGACTTTAAGGCTGCTAAAGGATTCGAGATATGCGGGTATTTATCGTTTTTATCAGAGCTTGAATACGCTACAAAAGAAAGACATTTCGGTAAAACAGGTGGTGTTTCCGTATAAAAAAACCTCATTATTATTTGAATACTTTGTACTGTGTCTGATTATCGAAAGCCTTGAAGAAAATAGATTCAGCTGGTCTGGGGGGTGGCTTGCCGATGAGAGCGACCCTGCCACAATGATAGGAGGACTTACCTCTGAAACTGTACTTCGCTTTGAAAGAAATAATGGTGAATTTTATATAGAACTCGCCTATGATACTCAAATTTTGGATCCTATTGATGAAACCATAAGTCATTTCAAGGCCAATATCAATAGAGCTCCTGATTTTCGAATATCGCTTTATAAAAATGATGGAGAGTTTTTGAATACACTTATTGTGGATGCCAAGTACCGTCATTACTCTTATCTTTGGGATGAACACGAAGACAATGATGTGATGAAGCAGTTATCAGACTATCTCCGAATTTGGCATTATGATGTGAATAAGCCTGTCAGATACCGGTTGAATCGCTCGGCAGTGAGTAAAGTGGTCGCAGTTTATCCAAAGCAACAAGGATTTAATCCATTCTTTGAGAAAAACGATAAGACACTCGCATTTGTGCAAGTGGAGCCGACAGACCCTGTTTCGG
Source organism: Paenibacillus rhizovicinus (assembly GCF_010365285.1). Lineage (NCBI taxonomy): Bacteria > Bacillati > Bacillota > Bacilli > Caryophanales > Paenibacillaceae > Paenibacillus > Paenibacillus rhizovicinus. Next base: position 2,031,196 of record NZ_CP048286.1, on the reverse strand, counting down.
GGAAGAGATCCTATGGTTTTGATAAGCTTAATGAATTAATTTGCGAATTTTTAGAGTCATCACTAGAAACTGAGGAACTTCATATGGGGGTGACGTGATTGAATAATCAAGAGGACTTTCAAAGACTACTAAAGAAAGAATACCTTTTAGGTCCGGAAGTCATGATGGTCAATCAAGTTGGAATAAACTACTATTCAGGAACCAAAAGCTCCGCTTTCTACGAGTTATGGGGGGAAAAAGAAATTTTTAGACTGCTTATACTTAGGCCATCGTCTAATTTATTTGCCTCCAAATTTGTAGGAAAAAACCATCTTATCTTTCTATTAATCGTTGAGGATGACCAACTAATTGGTGGATTTGTTTCTTTGCAAGAAAACATGTTGGAACAATTAACAAGTGTGTTGCACAATCTTAATGAGAAAAGCTTAAAAGAGCTAGAGGATTTATGGTCTTTATTTGTTAAGGATCACTATGCGCAGTTGCCTACAGACAATATCAGGTGAAGTCAAGTAAATCAAGGTATGTCCATTCACGGTGAAGTCGATCTTCAACCCAAAAGAATTGATTCTACAGAGCTTTAATAATCATTTGTTTTTCAAACATCATTGGAGGGTTAAATTTTGCCCTCCAAGTACAATTATTTAAAATTCCAGGTGAATACTCAATAATACATCAAATTCCAATGGGGAATATTCCAAATCAATAGATTACACTGTCAACCTAACATGACCTTCTAGCACAATAATGTCTAATATGCTTTAATTAATCGTTTCGACTCACACGACTTGAACACATCGGGCTCTATCGCGTACACTGGTAGAGTAGCCGCATCGCAGCGGCGATCACCGAAGGAGCGTGCATAAGCATGGCGAAGAGTTTGGCGCGCAAGCGCATGGAGAAACGAATGCGGCAGGGTAGTTTGGATCCGAGGCAGCAGCGGGGAAATTGGAACGGCGTGAAGCCGGTGACGAGAATCAAACCGGATAAACGGAAATACGCGTATCCCAAGAATGACGATGATCGAGGCTTTAAGCCGGCTATTGCGGTTTAAAGGTTGGATCATCGTCATTCTTTTCGTTAAGGGATGGACTGGCCGGGCTGCGGCAGGCAAAGCGGGCCAGCGATTCGGACTCATTGGACGCGGATCGCATATACGACCGATGTATCGCCCGCGGAATATTTTCCGTCGGCTGACGTCCAATAGGCTGAAATGCCGTAGTAATAGAGCCCTGGCTCCGTCGGCGCATGGTAACGGCCGCCGGTCAGCGGAACGCCGCTTCCGGCGCGATTCTCGAAATATTGCGTGACTTCCACTTTGGCGGGGATTGGTTTGTAGGCGAAAGAAACGTCGATGGGCGCTCCCGCCTTGACGACGGCCGCAGTGGCATTCAGCGATGTGTCATAGCCGCCGGCATAATCGGCGCAGCCCCGGTTGCCCCAGCAATACGTGCTCTGTTTGGTAGGGATGGCATTCCCGTCGGAGACGACGAAGGGCTGCGGGATTTCGTCCTTGTGCGGATCGAAGACCGCGTGCAATTGCCTCGAGGCGAAAGCTTTCAATTTGGCCGCTTCGAAGAAGCCGGCCAAGGCGCATACGGCGATTGCGGCAATCGTTGCCGCGCCGATGATTTGACGAGAATTACGCAATGGAAACAACCTCCTGTCCTAATTACTAGACGACTCCCCTATTAGAAAGGTTCCACTTCGGCAATGCCGTGAAAGCTATTGCTTCATGGTAACAAGATGGGCTATGATCGAGACATTCATTCATCTAAGACGGGAGTTGTGGGTCATATGGAGGTTTCCGAATCCTTGCATGGTGCATCTGTGGCGGAAGTTAAGCGGGGATATACGTATCACGGCGAAACAGATACCTATTATTGCCTCGTCTGCGGCGAATCGTTCGAAGAGGGAATCATCTATAACGTAAACGATCGGCTGATGGAAGCCCATAAAGCGGTGGAGCGGCATATCGGCGCGGTGCACGGCTCGATGCTGGACGTGCTGCTGGAGCTGGACAAGAAGACGACGGGCCTGACTGATCTGCAGAAACAACTGATCGGCTTGTTCGCCTCCGGCAAAACGGATGCCGAGACGCTGGAGCTGACGGGAGGCGGAAGCGCCTCTACGATTCGCAATCACCGGTTCGCGCTGAAGGAGCGGGCGAAGCAGGCCAAGCTGTTCCTAGCGATCATCGAGCTGATGGACGGCGGACTGGATCAAGCGGCGAGAGCCGTTCCGGTACGCCGGAATACCGTGATCGCGGACGAGCGTTACGCGCTGACGCCGGAGGAATACAAGGCGCTGCTCGATAAATATTTGCCGCAAGGGCTGGAAGGTCCTCTCAACGGTCTGCCTCGCAAAGAGAAACGCAGAATCGCGCTGCTTCGCCATATTGCGACCGTATTCAAGAAGGGGCGCAAATACAAGGAAGCGGAGGTCGATGAGCTGCTGCTGCGGTTTTTGCCGGAGGATCACGAGACGCTGCGTCATCAAATGGTGGATTACGGCTTCCTGCTCAGGGAAGAGAGCGGGAACGGATACCGGCTGAATATATAGCGGACGGGTAGGATTGAAAGGAGATTAGCGATGAATCGGCGCAAAGAATTGCAAAACGAGTTCGGCGTGAAACAGCGGACGATGGGCGTGTTCCAAATCGTCAACGGGCGCAACGGGAAGCGCTACGTCGCCTCTTCGCCGACGCTTGATTCCGCTTGGCAGCGGGAGAAGTTCATGCTCGACACGGGCAGTCATATCAACTCCGCGCTGCAGAGCGAATACAAGGAGCAAGCGGGCGCGGCGTTTGATTTTGAAATATTGGAGAAGCTGGAATTCGGCGATGAGGCAGGCAAGGAAGGTTCTGACGGTCAGGACGGCCAGGACGGCCGGGATAGTAATGGGGCAGAGCAGCCGGCAGCCGGCGTTCTGAACCGCAGTACGGTGCTGTCCTATCGGAACGCGCTGAAGAAGCTGGAGCGGAAATGGCTGGACGAGTTGAAACCGTACGAGCCGGCGGGCTACAATCGCCCGCCGGCGGACGTATAACGAAATGGCTGGCGGCCAGATGCGGAGATGAGCGAATCCGATCTGGCTGCCTCTTTTTGCGAAAGAAGTCGAAAAATAATTCTGACAATTTAACCGGATACCTGTTGACACGAAAGGGGCTGGCGGGTATTATCAGATTTAAATCATAGTAAGTCGATAGGAAAAGAGTAATTAAATCTTTTCTTCTTCATCCACCGGATTACCGGAGAGACCAATCATCGAAAGATGAGTGCGTCTCTTTTTTTATCGCCATTTTCTGTGATTGCTACCCATTTCGAAGTTGGAGGTCATGTCTATGCAATCGTTTCATGTCCGTAAACAAGTCAGAAAGATCGCTTTAACCGCCGCCGCCCTGCTGCTTGCTTCATCGCTCGTGCTGTCGGGATGCGCGGAGAAAAAGACCGCCGCCGCGAGCAAGGACGGCAGCGGATTGGAAGTGTCGGAGCTGCGCTATCAAGGCTCGGTCGGCAGCGTCTCGTTCCCGGAATTGGCGGATGACCTCGGTTATCTGGCGCCGCTCAAGCTGAAGTACATCGGGAACACGATCAGCGGCCCGCAGGATATCCAGTCGGTCGTTACCGGGGACACCGACTTCGGCGGCGCCTTCAACGGCGCGGTCGTCAAGCTGCTCGCCGCCAAGGCGCCGATCAAATCGGTTATTTCCTACTATGGCGTGGACGATCAAACGTGGACCGGGTATTACGTGCTGGACGACAGCCCGATCAAGTCGGCGAAGGACCTCATCGGCAAGAAAATCGCGGTGAATACGCTCGGCGCGCATCATGAATTCGTAATCAAGGAGTATTTGCACCGGGCAGGGCTGACGGCGGATGAGATCAAGCAAGTGACGCTCGTCGTCGTGCCTCCCGTGACGACGGAGCAGACGCTGCGCGCCAAGCAAATCGACGTCGCGGCGCTCGGCGGCATTCTTCGGGATTCGGCCCTGGAGCGCGGCGGCATCCATCCGCTGTTCAAGGATCGGGATTTGTTCGGCAATTTCAGCGCCGGCACGTACGTGCTGACCGACAAGTTCATCAAGAAGAATCCGAAGGCCGCCCGCAAATTCGTGGAGGCGACGGCCAAAGCGATCGAATGGGCGCGCACGACGCCGCGGGAAGAGGTCGTCGCCAGGTTTACGAAGATCATCGAGAACCGCGGACGCAAGGAAGACGCCAAGGCCGTGCAGTTCTGGAAGAGCACGGGCGTCGCGGGCAAGGGCGGGCTGATTGCCGATCAGGAGTTTCAGACGTGGATCGATTGGCTCGTGAAGGAAGGCACGTTGAAGGAAGGCCAGCTGCAGGCCAAAGACCTGTACACGAACGAGTTCAACCCGTACGCGGGCGAAGCGAAGTAAAGGAGAGGATTGCCGTGTCCACAGCCAAAATCAGCCTGCAGCATGTGAGCAAGTCGTTCCGCATCAACCGCAATCTGACGCATCTGAAAGAAAACCAGCAGCCGGTATCGGCGCTGCAGGATATTAGCCTGGAAGTCAGACAGGGAGAGTTCATGGTCATCGTCGGACCGAGCGGCTGCGGGAAGTCGACGCTGCTGGATTTGCTCGCGGGGCTCACCAAGCCGAACAACGGCCAAATTTTGCTGGACGGAAGGCCGATCGAAGGACCGGATCTCGACCGGGGAATCGTTTTCCAGCAGTATGCGCTGTTTCCGTGGAAGACGGCGCTCGCCAACGTGGAGTTCGGCTTGGAAACGAAAGGCGTTCCCCGCAGGGAGCGGAAGGAGACGGCACGGGAATTTATCCGGCTCGTGGGATTGGCGGGCTTCGAGCACCGCTATCCGCATGAGCTCTCCGGCGGGATGAAGCAGCGCATCGCGATTGCCCGCAGTTTGGCTTACGACCCCGAGGTGCTGCTCATGGATGAGCCGTTCGCGGCGCTCGATGCCCAGACCCGCGAGACGCTCCAGAGCGAGCTGCTGCGGATCTGGGAAGCGACGAGGAAAACGATTATTTTCATCACGCACGGCATCGAAGAAGCGGTCTATCTCGGACAGCGGGTGGCGGTCATGACGTCCAGGCCGGGCAGAATCAAGGAAATCATCGAGGTGCCCTTCGAGGCCAGAACGTCGGAGGAGGATCTGCGGTCGAATCCCGAATTCGTACGCATCCGCCATCAAATCTGGGATTTGCTCAAGGATGAGGTAACGCTCGCGCAGGAGCAGGAGAAGAGCAAGAGCCTCGGTGCCGGGAACAAGAAAACGCATGGCAAAGGAGTGACAGCGAATGGCTAACGTAAATGCCGGCGCGGGAGAAGCGATTGCCCGCCCCCGGTTGGAGGCGGAGCTCGCGGTACAGAGACGGAGCGGCGCTTGGACGCATGCGGTAACGGCTTTCGCAAGGCAGGCGCTGCGCAAGTCCATCGTCATTATCGCGTTCCTCGCGCTTTGGGAAATCGCGCCGCGCGCGGGCTTCGTGGACCGGACGTTCTTCCCGCCGTTATCGAACGTGCTTGATGCATGGTGGCAGATGCTGCTCTCTGGCGACTTGGCGGCACATACGGAGGCGAGCCTGAAGCGGTCGATCGGCGGATTTCTGCTGGCCGTCGTCATCAGCGTCCCCGTGGGGCTTGCCATCGGATGGTGGAAGCCGGTGGCGGCCTACCTGAACCCGCTGCTGGAGGTGATGCGGAATACGGCTCCGCTGGCGATTCTCCCCGTCTTCATTCTGCTGCTGGGACTAGGCGAACCGTCGAAAATCTCGATCGTCTTCTATGCCTGCTTCTTCCCCTTGCTGCTCAATACGATCAGCGGCGTGAAGAACGTGGACCCGCTGCTTATCAAGTCCGCGCGTTCCATGGGGCTGTCGTCGTTGGCGCTGTTTCGCAAAGTGATCGTGCCCGCGGCGCTCCCGACGATCTTCGTCGGCATTCGGCAATCCGGCGCGGCATCGATTCTCGTGCTCGTGGCAGCCGAGATGGTCGGAGCCAAAGAAGGGCTGGGGTATTTGATCCAATACGCGCAGTTCAGCTTTCAAATTCCGCAAATGTACGCAGGCATTCTGAGCATCTCCGTGATCGGCCTCGTTCTTAATTACACGCTGGTATTCATCGAGCGCCGTTTGACGGCTTGGAAGCAGACGTACGGGGAATGACCGATGCGGAACAGAGCAAAGACAAAGATCCATGGAGAGGCGAGTGAGCGAGGATGAGCAAGCACAATAAGCAAATGAATTTGAACGTATTCATCATGAATGCCGGGCACCATGAGGCATCGTGGCGGTACCCTGGAACGGAGCCGCACAACATTACGGATATCGCATATTTCAAACGCATCGCCCGGATCGCCGAGGACGCGAAATTCGATTCGCTCTTCCTGGCGGACGGCCTGGCCGTAAGCAAAAACATCAAGCACGGCGCCTTCGTCGGACTCGAGCCGTTCACGCTGTTGTCGGCGCTTGCTTCCGTCACGGAACACATCGGCCTGATCGGCACGGTTTCGACGACGTACAACGAGCCTTTTCACGTCGCTCGCAAGTTCGCTTCATTAGATCACATCAGCAAAGGCCGCGCCGGATGGAACATCGTTACGTCGGGGAGCGAGTTCGAAGCGAGCAATTTCAGCCAGGACGCTCACTTGGAGCATCACAAACGCTACGAGCGTGCGCGCGAGTTTCTGGAAGTGGCGACCGGCTTGTGGGACAGCTGGGAAGACGACGCCGTCATCATCGACCGGGAGGCGGGCGTGTTCGCGGAGCCGGGCAAAGTGCGGGCCATCGAGCATGCCGGCGATACGTTCAAAGTGCGCGGGCCGCTGAACATTCCGCGTTCGCCGCAGGGGTACCCCGTTCTCGTGCAGGCCGGTTCGTCCGAGGACGGCAAAGAATTCGCCGCGCAGTACGCGGAGGCGATCTTCACCGCGCAGCAGACGCTGAAGGAAGCGCAGCAATTCTACGCCGACGTGAAGGCGCGGGCGGCCCGGCATGGCCGGAACCCGGATCATTTGAAAATCCTGCCCGGCATCTGCGCGGTAATCGGCGCGACAGAGTCCGAGGCCAAAGAGAAAGAACAGGCGCTGAACGAGCTGACCGTGCCGGAATACGGGCTGAATCAGCTCTCGAACATGCTTGGCGTGGATCTGTTCAAGTATCCGCTCGACGGGCCGCTGCCGGAACTGCCGAACGTCAGCCAAATCAACGGCAATAAGAGCCGGTTCCAGCTCGTGGCCGATCTGGCGCGGCGGGATCAATTGACGATCCGCCAGCTGATTCACCGTCTTGCCGGCGGACGCGGCCACCGGGTATTCGCCGGAACGGCGGTGCAGGTCGCGGACCAGCTGGAAGAATGGTTCAAGCAGGGAGGCAGCGACGGCTTCAACGTCATGCCGCCGTACTTGCCCGCGGGGCTGGAAGAATTCGCGTCGCAGGTCGTGCCGGAGCTGCAGCGCAGGGGCTTGTTCCGTACGGAGTATCAGGAGCGTACGCTGCGCGGGCATTTCGGTCTCGGACGTCCGCTCAATCAGTTCTCGACGGCGGCGCGGCTGTTGGAATACGAGGCGAAATAGACGAAGGCGTGCTTGGATCGGGTATTCGGAGAGAACAGAGCAAAGCAAAGAGCGAAGAATTCAAGCAGCGATCAAGACAGAGATCGAAGCAGTGAATCGAGGAGGAGTAGGAGATGGGCTTGCAGTTGAATGGCAAGACGGCGATCGTAACGGGAGGCAGCGCCGGCATTGGGCTTGCGATCGCAAAGTCGTTTTACGCGGAAGGGAGCAATGTGGTCATTGCGGCGCGGGATAAGGGACGCCTGGAAGCTGCCCGCGAAGCGATACGGTCTCAAGCGGGCGTGAAGGGCGAGCCGCGGATCGTTGCCGTTCAAGTCGATTTGCGCGAGGCGGATGCGGTGCAGCAGGTCGTCGGGACGGCGCTGGAGACGTTCGGCAGCGTCGATATTCTCATTAACAATGCCGGTTCGGCCAAGGCGGGCTCGTTCCTGGATTTGAACGACGGCGCCTTTACCGAGACGTGGAATTTGAAGCTGCTCGGGTATATCCGCGCGGTTCGGGCGGTGCTGCCGCATTTCATCAAACAGGGCGCGGGCAGCATCGTCAATATCGTCGGCGGCGCGGGACGGACGCCGTCCCCGCTGTTTCTGCCCGGCGGCACGACCAATGCCGCGCTGCTTAACTTTGCCAAAGGCATCTCGAAGGAGCTGGCGAAGAGCGGCATCCGCATCAACTCCGTCTCGCCGGGCTTGACGGCGACGGAGCGGGCGGAAGTGCTGGGGCAGCAGCAAGCGGAAGCCAAGGGCATTTCCGTCGCGCAGCACAAAGCCGAGAGCGCCGCGGCGATTCCTCTTGGCCGGATCGTCGAGCCGCAGGAAATCGCGGACATCGTGCTGTTCCTCGCTTCGGCCAAGGCCGCGTCCATTACCGGCGCGGAGATCGTCGTCGACGGCGGCCAGCAGCCCGGCGTTTAAGCCGGCGGTAGAACGCGCTGGCGCAATATAGCGCTAGCGTAATGCTAGCAAACAAACATACTTAGCGGAAGCGAAGCGTTCGCAGCGAGTCCAGGACTCGCGTGGAAGATAAGCAGGTAGTATCGCCAAAAACGAAGCGTATGCTTTCGAAGCGAGTTTTTGACTCGCGTGGAAGATAAGCAGTTAGTATCGCCAAAAACGAAGCGTATGCTTTCGAAGCGAGTTTTTGACTCGCGTGGAAGATAAGCAGTTAGTATCGCCAAAAACTTTTAATAGGAGGTTTTTTCATGAGTCATGTTCACAATGAGGCGGTTGCCGGCAAGTCGTTCGAGGTGCGCAGGGTGTCAGGCAGAATCGGTGCCGAGATTAGAGGCGTGACGCTCTCTTCGCAGCTTGACGGTGAAACGGTCAGCTTCATCCGCGAGGCGCTGCTGAAGCATAAGGTCATTTTCTTCCGCGGCCAGTCGCAGCTGGATGACGAAGGCCAAGAGGCGTTCGCGAAGCTGCTCGGAAACCCTGTCGCCCATCCGACCGTTCCGATCAAACAAGGGACAGACTACGTGCTGGAGCTGAATTCGCAGCATGGCGGCCGTGCCGACTCTTGGCATACGGACGTGACTTTCGTCGACGCGTATCCGGAAGCCTCCATCCTCCGCGCGGTCGTCGTGCCGGAAGCCGGCGGCGATACGGTCTGGGCGAATACGGCGGCTGCCTACGACAATCTGCCGGAAGATCTGCGCAAGCTTGTGGACGGCCTGTGGGCAGTGCATTCCAACGAGTACGATTATGCCGCATATCGCAACAGGGCTTCCGTGTCCGAAGAAGCGGACCGCAGATACCGCGAAGTCTTCGTCTCCACGCTGTACGAGACGGAGCATCCGCTCGTGCGGGTCCATCCGGAAACCGGGGAGCGCACGCTTGTCCTGGGCCATTTCGTGCGGAGGATTCTCGGCCTATCGTCCGCGGATTCCGCGCAATTATTCGCGCTGCTGCAGCGCCATATCACGAGCCTGGAAAATACGGTCCGCTGGCGCTGGGAAGCAGGCGACGTCGTCATCTGGGACAATCGGGCGACGCAGCATTACGCGGTGAACGACTACGGCGATCAGCACCGCATTGTCCGCCGGGTGACGATCGACGGCGACGTGCCGGTCGGCATCGACGGCCGCCGGAGCGTCACGCGCAAGAAAACCGTGAATGCGCCGCAGCCGCAGCAGGTCGCCGAACAAGCATCCGGACAGGCGTCCGAACCTGCGTCGGAATCAGCGCAAGGGCAAGCATCGGCGTAGTAGCAGCGGGAGGATAAGCAAGGACAGGCGCCTACGATAGGCGCCTTTGTTCATGTACTGTACCCGGTACACTACAAGGTAGGAAAACCGGTGAATTCGCGGCATGTAGTGCACCCGGTACGCTGCACAGTAGGAAATAACGCCTTCAAGGGATTCCCCTTCCACCGTCACAGATGGCGGAAGGGGATAAACTTGGAGGTGTTTTTTGGCGTGTCAAGCTCCATTCAGCAATATGAACGGGGGCTCCCTGAAACGAGAACGGTTATGTATAATAATGGAACCGCAGTAAAAGCGAAGGCGCATCTAGGTCGTTCGCAATTAAATTTGGATTTTCGCACAAAGGAACGGAACCATTTTCCGGCCCGATCGTCTACTTTCCGAGGTGAACATGTTGCAGTTCGATTATTTGAAACACGTGACGGACGGCTTGGACCGCGATGCGGTGCTGAATGAGCTTATGACCGCGTACGGCAAGGATGTCTGGAACTTCGCCTATTTCATCACGCACTCCAGAGAGATGGCGGACGATATCGCCCAGGACGTCTTCGTGAAAGTGTATCAGCAGCTTTACGAATTCCGGGGACAATCGTCGATCAAAACATGGCTGCTGGCCATTACCCGCAATACGGCGCGCGACGTGCTGCGGTCGGCCTGGGTGAGACGCGTAGTGCTGTTCGACGTCTTTCATTCGCATACCGAAACTTCGCCTTCGGCGGAGCGGGAGAGCATGGACAAGCTGATGGCCGAGGAAATATGGGCGGTCGTCTTGAAGCTGCCGCGAAAGCTGCGGGAAGTGCTCCTGATGAACAGCCATTACGGCCTCTCCATGAAAGAAATGGCGGACGTGCTTCATGTATCGATCGGCACCGTGAAGTCGAGATTGCACCGCGCGCGAACGGCGGTCAATCGCAGGCTGACCCAGGAGTCGCTGTGGAACGGGGAGGAAGAATGGACATGAAGGAACCGGCCAACGAATGGGAACGCCGCCTTGCCGGCCAACCTCCCGTCAAGAATGGGTTCACCTCGGATCTTGAACGTAAAGTGAGGGAACGCATCCGGATGAGTACAACCAAACGACGCGCGCCGCTTCGGGCAGCCGCCGCGCTGATGAGTATCGTAATCTTGCTAGGCTGCGGCTGGTGGTTCAGGGACGATTGGAAGGATTGGCTGCGCCCGGCCGCGCATTCCGATGTACCGGCTGCGCTGAACAAGGATCCGCTGGCGGATAAGGAATACACGCTGAAGGTGCTTCAATTTAACGGATACGAGAACAACTTTGAATACAGCGTCAAGAAGCCGTTCATCATCCGTCACCCGAGCGTGAAGCTCGAGATGGATTACGCGGCTGCGGATTTGATGCGGGATCCCGCGAAGTTCGAGGACTGGATGGAGCAGGAGCAGCCGGATATCCTGCAGCTGCCGATTGATTTGTATCAGAAGCTTGCCGCCGACGGGAAGCTTAAGCCGCTGGATGTGCTGGCGAAACAAAGCAAGTTTGATTTGGGCGCTTTCCATAAGCCGGTTATTGACTATCTGCGGCTGGAAGGCGGGAATGGCGAGTTGTATGGGCTGGTCTCCGACTTCTCGACGATGGCGCTCTACGTGAACGAAGATTTATTCGCTGCGCACGGCGTCCCGCTGCCGGAAGGTCCGCTGACGATGGAGCAGATTTTGCAGCTGGCCGCGCGTTTCCAAGGTACGGGGGTTGGCGGTCTGCAGACGACCGATAGTACGAATAAATACAGCTTAGTTCAGCTGATCGGACAATCGGAGGGCTTGCAGACCATACAAGGCACGGAAGGGAATCTGAAGGCGACCGTCAACACGGAAGCGTGGAAGAAGGTATGGGAAACGGTTGCCGCTGGATACCGGGATAGATGGATCACGGAGGCGAAGCCGGTTAATTATGGCGGCAAGAGCGAGATCAGCATGAAGGATATCGCCAAGCAGGACCCCTTCGTTCAAAGCCAAGTGGCGATGACGATTCGGCCAAGCTTCTACTCGAGCAATCTGGAATACGACGAGCAGGGCAGTGCCATGAAAGCCAATTGGTCCACGATTCCGATTCAATTGGCTCCTTCCGCCACCAATCAGAATGCCTTCTTGAATATGAATACCGTGTATGCAATCAACGCAACTTCGTCGCAGGCGGATGCGGCGTGGGAGGTGCTTCGGTTCACGGCTAGCGGCGCCTGGGCTCAGAATATGGATCCGGCATCCGTTCTCGGGGACCGCTTGTTCGCGAATAAGAGCTTAATGGACGAAGCGTCCGTCAAGCATTGGCAAGCCTTCTATGAGACGGAAGTCGATCCGGAGCAAGCGGCTGCGAGCGCCAAGTTCGCGTCGGGTAAAGGCGCTTCGCAGGCGGTAGCCGCGCTTTACAAGCTTGGCGGGGCGGAGATGGACAAAATCAGGCAGCAATCCGTATCAGTCGAAGCGGCGCTGGATGACCTTCAACAACAGCTGAATGCTCAGCTCGCCTCGCTTGGCAAGGAGGGACAGCCATGAGGACGAGATTGCAAGGGCGGGATAAGGCGCGGGCTGTCGTCTTCGCCTTCCTGGCGTTGATATTGGCGGCACTTCTGCTCGGCGGCTGCATGAATAACGCCGATGCGAATGCTGATCAATCGGAGCAGAAGACGATCGTCATCGGCATTCATGATAAGGGCGCCTATTACAGCTCGTATGGAGATTTTATCTCGGCGGCATTTCCCGATTTGAAGGTAGAGCTCGTGGAGATGGACCCGGACTACGCCCATCCGATAGCTAAGGCGCAATACGAGCAGAAGCTGAAGGACGAGAAGCCGGATCTGCTGGTCGGGTACGACATTCGCTATAAACAGCTTGCCGCCGATGGCTTATTGACGGATCTGACCACTCGGATGATGGACAGCAAGATGAAGGAGGACGACTTCTATCCCGGCATGTTCGAGAAGCTGAAGCGTGATGGGGATGGCAGCTTGTTCGCGGTATCGCCGATTCTGCAAGCTTCCGTACTCTATTACAACGCGGATTTATTTCGCAAGTACAACATTCCGCTGCCGCAGAACGGCATGACGATGACGGACGTGATGCAGCTCGCCAGCCAGTTCGCGCGAGCCGGCAGCAACAAGGACGGCATCGTCGGTTACCATCAGCCGCTAAGCAGCATGCCGAATAATTTGCTGTATACGCTGTCTTACAAGGAAGGCAACGCGCCATGGCCGTATAACTTCCAGACGGGCAAGGTGACCGTGGATACGCCGGCGTGGCGCAGTATCATCAAGACGGTCATCGACCTCTACAAGAACGGGACCTTCAAGATGCAGGACATCAAAGGAGAAAGCAAGGACGGCGAAGTCTGGTACGGACCGGACGCCGTGAGCGAAGCGGACTTGTTCAAGCAAGGAAAGTCGGCCTTGACGATCGCGAGCTATAATGAAATGAACGGAATGCCGTTCGAGGTCGGCTCCGTTACCCCGCCCGTAAGTCCGGTCGATAATCGTTCCTCGGATATGGGGATTTACAATTACATGGCGATTCCGGCAGGCGCCGAGCATGCGGATACGGCCTGGGAGGTGACGGCTTTCATGTTGAGCGATTACATGGCTAAAGTGAGGTCGGGCCTTCAGGATCAATACGTGCTTCCGACCCGCAAAAGCTATATGAAGTACGATCACAATCCTATCCTGCCGCAGCTCTACGAGATCCTGCCGAGCATCGATCAATCCTATCCGAACGAAGGCTACGATCCTAAATTCATGCCGATGTTCAACGACCTGGAAGATCGCGAAATTACGGCTGCCGTTAATGGCGAGAAGAGCGTCGAAGCGGCTATCGCAACGATGCAGAAGGAAGGACAGGCGCTAATGGATGCGGCAAAACCGAAGAAATAAGCGCCGAATCCGGGCGGCAGCGCTGTTCATTTTCGCCTGGAATATGGTATAGTTAGGAAAGATCAGCCTACAGGCAAAAGGAGCCGGCGGCAACCGACTCCTCGCGCGACTCACCGCTGTTAAGGGCGGAAGGCTCAAGTCAAGATATGAGATTTATAGTAGACCGCATACCTTTGCGAGAGGGCGGTCTATTTTTTTTTGAGATAAGAGAGCAGCGCGAGAATAAACATGCCGAACGTGATCATCAGCGTTATCGCGTCACTTGTCTCCATGGCATCACCTCCCCTCGGGGAGACTAGCCGACCGCCCTTGCAAGCCATTCATCGCTTCTTTATTATAATCGAACAGGTGTTCGTAGTCTATCGTTATTTTGGTATAGGTTTACAGTCGGATGGTTCTAATGTCATTTTTCATTATTTGCTGCAAACGTTTCAATTTAATCTGTAATTATTTTTCAAAACACTATAAGGTTCAAGGCATAGATCAAAAGGAAGTCATGTTACAATATTCAAGTAGGAGTGAAGTGAGATGAGTATTGCAAAGACTATTGTTATGTCTTTATATTCGACTCGAGACTTTGAGGATTCAAATTTGGCAGAATTATTGATTCAGTTAATGAGCAAGTATCCTCAGTTTTATCCTGAATTATATGGAAACTCAAATCCGATAAAAGAGGGATTCTCCAAAGAAAATATGCAAAATATGATTGACTTATGGATGAATACCAAATTAAACGGAAACTCGAAGGACAAAAGGTACAAAGCCGGTGATTTTCTGGCAAAAAGACGAAAGAATTGCAATATTAATTATTTTATATCTTGGGAAAAGAGTCAGAATGCTAACTTTAATTTGGTATCTCTCTATTCTGAATCTACTGAATTAAGCAATGAAAAAACCTTTTCAGAATTCATGATGCTTTGTATTGATTTTATTGAAATAATTAAGCCGGAATTTGGGGAAGTCGGCATATCGGATCTAACTAAAAGTCAACCGATTAATTTAAAAATTAGGTGTCCGGAGCTTAAATGGATGGTGATATTTGGAGAACCGTATATAAAAATGTTCGGAAGACAAAAATTAATATCTGCGCCTGTGTATAAAACACATAATTTCACTGAGCATACAATAGGCTTGCAGCTAGTAGAGTCCATCTATAGTGAGGTTCCAAAAGAAACTCGATATAATGTGAAAAAACACCTGGGTGAAGAAGCATTTGTCGAAGAAAGCAAAAATATTAAGCGTTATAAAGATGGTTTGATTCCAGATTTTAATTTCACCGGTGTGACATAAAATGGCTAACTAGAAATATCTAGCTAGCCATTCCTCGCTTTAAACCCTTTAATTTGTATTAAACACCCTCAGCTCTATGCCACTTTAGATTAAGTAATACCGGAGGAATAAAAATTGGATCTACCCAGAAATAAGTGCCGTCAACGCTCAATTCTCCAATGAGTATATTTCCGTTACTTCCGGCTTGAAGCTTCCATTTTCCACTTACAACTGCCATTCCAGTACTAACGATTTTCATAGCCTCGTCCCAGCTAAATTCTTGTCCTTTGGTTTGTTCTATTTTCTCTAGCAAAGAATCATATTTTTGTTGAGCATGAAGTTCCATCTCCTCGGTTACTTCAGAGTCATATACCTCTACAAATTGAAGCCCCTTTAATTTTGACATAAGTACGAGTTCACGAAACTCATCAGAGACATATATTTCTGTTGATGTTGTTTCTGGCGCTTTAAAGATAGGAACATCTTTCACTCTCTCCGGATAGAACGATATTTTATCAAATCCAGAGAGCCTACCAGTACTTTTAAAATAAGTTGGCTCAGAGCGCTCGTAATCTATACAATCTATTACCGTTATTACGTTACATACCATGATTGCCATTTCATCATTTTCCACATTAAGGAATTCAACATTTTGATTAATTAGCGGCTCAATTTTTTGTAGTGATTTATTTCCCAACAATAATATTCCTGGAATCATTCTTGGAAAGTCTTTATGCCTGCCTTTTCTAAGAACATTTAACTTAATGGATTTCCATTCATTCCTTAATGATTCTCCTTCTGATGCACGAAAAATAAAATCATCCGTCTGATCATTTCGTTTAACTACTATGCTTTCTTCCGAAGGGGTTATTTTCCAAACTTTCATCTAGCATTCACCTCTCAATATAGTTAATTATTGCGCGCGTCCAAGTAGCCACAATATCGATCGGTATAATAACCGTTATGTGTAGCTACTAGGATGATTAACATATCGTCAAAATCAGGCAGTTACTGCAGATCACAGGAAATGGACTGCCGCCCAGCTCAAAGCACCGGGCATCAATTACGCATTTATTGTCTTGAAATATTTGTACACCTTCTCCAGCTTCTTGGCCTGCGTCCCGTTCGGCTGTTCCATGCGGCCGAATTCGAAGAATTTCACCTTCTTGATGCCGACGAAGCGGAACAATGCTTTGCGCATCAGTACCTTGTGCGCGTTGTTCAGCCAAAACAGCGGGTAGAGCGCGGGGCCTTTCATGGTGGACACGCAGACGACGGATTTATTTGTCAGCAGTCCCTCCGGCATCAGGCCCCCCTTGTCACGGTAAGCGAAGCCGGACGCGAACATTTGGTCGATATAACCGAGCAGCATCGCGGGAGGACGGCCCCACCAAATGGGATAGACGAAGACGATCTTGTCGGCCCAAAGCAGCTGCTCCCGATAAACGGCCAACGCCGGATCGCTGTGCATATCCCTCCTGCGTTTGTCCTGATTGAACACGAGAACGGGATTGAAGTCAGCCTCATACAGATCAAGCACCTTCACTTCCGTAACGGCGTCATTCTCGCCGCTGCCTTGAATGACCTGCTGCAAGAATGCATAGCTTAAGCTTTGGTGATTCGGATGGGTGTAAATAACGAGCATGTTCATATCGGTTGGCCACCTCTTTAGTTATCATTTGATAATTAAACCGTAACATATGGACTTGTTAGTTGTCAAATGATAATTGTTAATTGATAAATAATTTGCTATCGTATCGGGTAAGAGGTGATAACAGGTATGGACAAAAAGCAACTTTTCATGCAGGCGGTGTCGTTCATAACCTCCGTTCATCAGGCGACGTACGAAATGACGAAGGATTTTGCGCTCGGGGACATTACGCCGGTCCAATACGGGATACTGGAATATATCGCGGTTTCACAGCCGGTGACGCTAAGCGAGATCAGCGACTGCAAACACATTTCGATGCCCAATACGAGCCGCGAGCTGAAGAAGCTGACCGACAAAGGGCTGTGCGAGAAACTCGATGCCCCCGAAGATAAGCGCAAGCAGTACATTCGGCTGTCCGCAGCCGGACAATCCTTCATGAACGCGGCATTCGCGCATATGGAAACGCAGTTCTTCCGTCAGCTTCGGCATGCGACCGAGGCGGATTTGGGGCGGATCGCGGAGGCCATGGACGTGCTGCAAAAGAGTTTGTTTCAAGAACCCAACGCTTAGAGCGTTGGGTTCTTATCATTCAAGCGAACATGAAAATGCAAACGAGCGGAATGTCGTCCTTCCGGCTGAAATAGTGGTTTTTCGATCGAAACCTGTCTGCTATAATCAGGATATTACCCTTTATTTTCCATGGATAAGAGGCTTGGAAGCGTAAGGGAACAGGTTCGGCAAGGCGCCAAATGCCCTTGATCGGATCTAAAGGCTTGCAGCAATGGTGAAGAGGCTGTAAGCCTTTTTTCGTGGGGAGGTGATCCATAACGACGATTAGCTTGGGAAAGCGGTTATGGCTGTCGCGATCGTAAGCACGAGCAAGAAGAATGTGATCGGCTTGGACGGTACGGTATCTCCTTCCGGGAACGACAAGGAAGTGGGGCTCGTATTGGAAATCACCCGGACCTCGGATGGCAGCAAGGCGCGGACGGGTACCATCGGCGTCGTGGTTCCGGCTAAGCCGAAGAACAAAGACAAGGGTTAAGACAAGAAGATAGGCAACGCACAGCTTTGAAAAACGGCGACCGCTATCGGTTTTAAGCGTTAGGTTTTTATGTTTTCATAACGAGCAGCATTGCAGTCTTCGATTGCTATGCAAAATCCCCCTGCCAGCTAACCCATACGGTTGCTTGAGGGGGATTGTTCTTGTCTATGGGCTGGCTTAAATGATTGAATGAACGCTTATCCCAGCAATTCGATTTCCGCGATTTGCAAGGAGTCCGCCCCATGGTTTTGCTTCACATGCAAACGGTAGAAGGTGAACGCCTCGGCCTGATTCATGGCGAATGCACGCGTGTGCTGTCTCCAGGCGAAGGCTTCGTCCGTTCTCGCATCCAGTACGCTCCAGTGGGTACCATCGTTGGAAGCGAGGAGCTCCCAGCTCTTGGGATCCTGCTGCTGGCCATCATTTGCCGAGGTGATGGTGTACATTTGCACGGCACCTGCTTCCTTCAGCTCGTATTGAATCCAGCCAGTCGCTCCCGATGTCTGCCATTTCGTCGAAGAATTGTTGACGAACGCCTGAGCTGCCGCGTTGCCGGCTGCTTCATTCTCCCCGCTTGCCGTGACCTTGCCTCCGTTAGCCAAGTCTTGCAACGGCTGCGGCGGGAGCTCGCCCGTCGTCAGTGAAGGCGGCACATCGTCTTTCCCTGAGCCCCAGCTTGACGGAGAGGGACCCATATCGAACTCCAGCAAGGCTCCATCTGCAAGATCCCGGTGCAAGAAGTAGTTCTTCGAATGGTCTTGCCCATTCATTTTCAAACCCTGTACATAGATGTTGTCGTCATTCACCTTCGGAGCATGGATGACAATATCCTTGCCATTCTCCAAATGAATCGTCATCTTCTTGAAATAAGGGGCACCGATCGCATATTCAGGACGTCCTACGCTTACAGGGTAAAAGCCCATCGCGGCAAACAGATACCAGGCGGACATTTCGCCGTTATCTTCATCGCCTTGATAGCCGTTGCCTGTCCCTACTCCGGAATCATATAGACGCGTTACGATATCGCGAGCACGCGCTTGCGTCTTCCAAGGCGTACCGGCGTAGTTGTACATGTAGATGGTATGATGAACGGGCTGATTCGAATGTCCGTACTGTCCGCGATCGATATCGTAAGCCTCGACCATCTCATGAATAACGAAGCCGTATCCTCCTTCTTCATAATCCCTGGGCGCGTTGAACACATCGTCGATTTTGTCCGACAGTCCTTCTCTTCCGCCATACAGATTGGCAAGCCCTTGTCCGTCATGCGGAACAGCTACGCAATAGTGCCAGGCATTCCCCTCCGTGTATTCAGAGCCCCAGCGGATCGAGCTGAATTCTTCGTCGGAAGTGCGCCAGGAACCGTCCTCGTTCTTGCCACGGAAGAAGCCGACGGACGGCGAGAAGATATGCACATAATTCAATGCCCGGTTATAGAAGTATTTGGCGTCATCTTCTTTGCCGAGCGCGGTTGCCAGCTGAGCAATACCAAAGTCGTTCAGATAGCTTTCAAGCGACCAGGAGGTCGATTCGCCGACGTGATCCTGCGGGGTATAACCCAAGAACACGGAACGCTCCATTCCTTTGCGTCCTTTGGAGGAATCGCTGCTGTAGGTTGCCGCATTCCTGATCATCGAATCATAGGCAGCTTCCGCGTCGAAGCCCGTAATACCCTTCAAATAAGCATCCGCAAAAATAACGTCAGAATTCGTTCCCACCATGCAATCTACGCAGCCCGGAGCGGACCATCTAGCCATCCAGCCCCCGTCCTTATAGCCCTTAAGGAAGCCTTCCGCCAACTCTCCGGCTTTATCGGGCGTCAGCAGCGCATACATCGGCCATGTTGTCCGGTATGTGTCCCAGAAGCCGTTGTTTACATAAAGTTTGCCTTCCTTGATCGGATTGCCTTTCACATAAGGCGTTGCATATTGCGGCTTGCCTCCAACATGCTCGTAAGCCGAGTTTGGATAGATGAACAGACGATATAAGTTGGAATACAGCGTAATCAACTGCTCCTCGGAGGCGCCTTCCACCTCGATCTTATTCAAGATCGCATCCCAGGCATCCTGCGCGGCCAGCTTCACTTGCTCGAAGGTGCTGCTGCCGATTTCATCCAAGAGATTCGCCTTCGCTTGTTCGACGCTGATAAAGGAAGTCGCGATCTTCATGGTCACTTGACGATCTTGAACCGTATCGAATTCGACCCAAGAAGTGAGGTCACGGTAACCTTCGACTTTACTGGAGCGTACAAAAGGCTTGCTGAACTCGGCATAGACGTACATTCTAGGCACCAGCCTCAAGAATCCATCCGGATAATCGACATGTCCCGTAACGACGCCGTTCCCTTCATCCCATGCAATGGAGGCATCCAGGTTGTCGAACGTATCGAACAGCAAATAGGAACGATCCGTTGGGAAGCTGAATCGAACACAAGCCGCATGGTCAGTCGGAGCCAGCTCGGTTTGGATGCCGTTATCGAACTTCACGCTGTATACGTGTGCCTTGGCTGTTTCGTTCGCGTGATCGAATGAAGCCTCTCGGGCGTCTCGATCCACCGTGACCTGATCGGACATCGGCATGAACTGGAACGTTTGGCGATCGCCGATCCAGGGGCTTGGCATATGGCTGATCGTAAACGCCTGAATGCCGCTTTTGCTGTACTGGTATATCCATCTTGGCTCGCTTGCGTTCGTCATAGGCGTCCAGAAATTGAATCCGAACGGAACGCCCGTGGCTGGAAACGTATTCCCTTTCGAATACGACGGATCCGAGTTACTCCCCCTGCGCGTATTGACATATTCCGAAACGCTTACGGCTGCAGACTCATGGATCATAAAATGCACGCCCCCTTGAGATCGCTCTTCATATTTTGAAAACGCTTCCTTTATTATACTAAATCGACTGATGTTTCATAGACATCTCATGGTGAAAGATATAGGAAAGCCGAATATGAGCTTTATCAATGAAATGGAATAAATTAACGCTGAAAAAGCGATACAAAACCTGCTTTCTGACGGATACAATGATGAAAGTATCGCAAACATGAAGTTAATCATGCTTAAACTAGGACAAGGGAGTTATTTTCTATGGAATTCAACGATGTTATCAACGGCCACAGATCCATAAGAGAATACGAAGATCGGGAAGTCGGTCAAGATCTGCTGGATCAAATCTTGGAAGCCGGCATCCGTGCTTCTTCAAGCGGAAACATGCAGTCGTATTCGATTATCGTTACGAGGGACGCGGAGCTGAAGAACAAGCTGTACACGGCTCACATGGAGCAGTCCATGGTCGTGGATGCCCCCGTGCTGCTGACGTTCTGCGCGGATTTCAACCGCATGCGCAAATGGCTGGCGCTTAACGATGCGCCTGTTCATTTCGATAATTTCATGAGCTTCATGATCGGTGCCATCGACGCCACGCTGGCCGCCCAGAACTGCGCGTTAGCCGCGGAGAATGCCGGGCTTGGCATTTGCTATATGGGATCGACGCTCGCAAACTGCGACCAAATCGGCGAACTGCTGAATTTGCCGCCGAACGTCGTGCCCGTTGTCGGCTATTCGCTGGGGTATCCCGCCGAGAATCCGGCTCCTCGCGATCGGCTGCCGAAGCAGGCGCTCGTGCACCGGGAGCAGTATCGCGATTATTCGGATGCAGACATCCTGGAATTGTACAAGGAACGGAACGACAAGGGATGGAAACGATACATGGATATCCCTGAGCTGAAGGAAATGACGGAACGGTTAGGCTTGACGAATTTAGCTCAAATCTATACCAGAGCCAAGTATACGAAAGAATCCCATCTCGCGTTCTCGCAGACCGTGCTGGATTACTTGGCGTCGCAAAACTTTATGAAGCATACGTAATGGGCCTTGAATGAGCCCCAGACGAATAAACGGAGAAGCTCCCCTTACGGCAGGGGAGCTTTTCTATGTCCGGAGGTACCATGCAAAGCATCTCGTCTATACGATCCCGGATTCACGCCGATCGCGGACTTGAACGTCTTCGAGAAGTGATGCACGTCCGTGAACCCGCAGAAATCGCTCGTTTGCTGGAGGGACACGCCGTCTTGCAGCAGCTCCTGCGCATAGTCGATCCGCAATTTCATTAAATACTGATACGGCGTGATGTTGAAATGCTGCTTGAACAGGACGGTGAAGCGGGATGGGGATAATCCGGCCCTCCTGGCCATGTCCTTGACGTTAATGGGTTCGGAGATCCGGGATGCCAAATACGACGTAATCCAGTTTAAGAAAGGAACGCGGGACAGGGAATCCGGCTGCGGCTTCATGTAGGCTTTGAACAGCGTAACCAGGAATTCATGGGCGAGCTGGTTCGCTTCCATGATGCTCATCTTGGTTCGCGAATGCCAGCAGTCGATGATCTTGAACACCAGCTCGCGCAGTCTGCCCGATGATGGCGTGTCGAGTTTGAACGGGATTCGCAAGTCATCGCAGTCATGCAAGCGCGGCTGCCCGAAGTCGGCATAGGCGGACAAATCGACTTGCCCGGGACGGGTGACGAAGCTGTCGCCGCGCAACGGATTATAGAAGAAGTCCAGATGGACATAAGGGTTGATCGTATCCGTGATTCCACGGATCGTATGGATATCGCCCGGCTGCAGCAGGCACAGGTCCCCTGGCTGCAGGCGATGGACATGGCCGTTGACCTGAAGCTCGAACGTCCCCTCTTGAACGTAAAAAATGATATAGTCCAGCAAGTCGCGTTCGCCAAGAAAAAACGGGGGGCGGATCGCATAATCCGAGTCGCGTATATAAGGGGCGACGGCGTAGTCTTCCAATTTCATCTGCGTGCACCTCAAGGTTTATGGATGGTTCGGCATGGCATAATTTCAATCGTTTTCTACATAAAAAATAAAACGAATATATACAGAAAGAAAGCTTCGCTTTCATTAAGATGGATGTAGATGGCTGCACTAGTATATCACGATCCTAAGCGAGGTTATAAGTATGCGTAACGTGTATAAAGGCGAGAAGACTAGAGAAATCGTATTTCCCCTAGGAGGAATCGGCAGCGGAAGCATCGGTCTGGCAGGTAACGGAAGACTGGTGGACTGGGAGATCTTCAACCGTCCGAATAAGAAAAGCTTCAACGGTTTTAGCCACTTTGCGATTAAAGCGGAGCGGGACGGACAAGTGCTGGATGCGCGCGTATTGAACGGGGACATGCAGGGTCCCTATGTGGGCGAGCATCTACGCGGCGCTCCGCTGCACAGCGGATACGGCTTCGGTCCGGAAAGCCAAACGATGGCGGGCATGCCTCATTTTCGTGACGTCGAATTCAAGGGGGAATTTCCGTTTGCCGGCATGACATTCGCCGAACCCGCGTTTCCCGCACGAGTCGCGCTGACGGCGTTTAATCCGTTCATTCCGTTGCAAGAGGACGATTCAAGCCTTCCGGCGGCTTTCTTCGAATGGGAAATCGAAAATACGGATCAGACGGCGATCTCGTATACGCTGTGCCTATCCGCGGGCAATCCGGTTCCGACCGAGAACGTCTACCATCGTTATGAAGCCGCCGAAGGCGCGCATGGCAGTAACGTGCATACGCTTCAGCTAGGCTCCGATCAGCATGCCGGCGATCACGCGCAGTTCGGCGATATCACGCTCGGCACCGATGCGGCGGATGTCAGCTATCAGGAATTCTGGTACCGCGGCGGCTGGTGCGACAATCTCGAAATGTTTTGGCATGATTTCATGCAGCCCGGACGTCTGCGCAACAGGCAATACCCCGTGACGGAGTCCCCGCGCACCCGGCAGGACACGGCATCGCTTGCCGCGCACGTTGAATTGGCGCCGGGCGAGAAGAAGACCATCCGTTTCGTCATCGGCTGGAACTTCCCGAACGTGGTGAACTACTGGAATGCCAATCCGGCAGGGTCGAACGGCTGGAGAAATTACTACGCTGCCTTGTTCGCGGATTCCCGCGCGGTCGCGAAGCATGCACTCGAGAACTGGACGCGCCTGTACGAGGATACCCTTGCATTCAAGGAAGCCTTGTTCGCATCCACCGTGCCTGATGTAGTCAAAGAAGCGGTATCCGCGAACTTGTCCGTGCTGAAATCGGCGACGGTCCTGCGGCTGACCGACGGTTCCCTATATGGCTTCGAAGGCTGCATCGAAGATACGGGCTGCTGCGAAGGATCGTGCACGCATGTTTGGAATTACGCGTATGCGCTGCCGTTCTTGTTCCCTCGCCTGGAACGCGGCATGCGGGAGCTGGATTTAACCTACAATCAGCGCGAAGACGGCAGAATGTCCTTCCGCCTGATGCTTCCTCTCGGGAGGGAGCGGATGGACTTTCGCTCTTGCGCCGACGGCCAGTTCGGCGGGGTCTTGAACGCCTACCGCGATTGGAAGATCTCGGGCGACACGGCCTGGCTGCGATCCGTTTGGCCGGCCATCAAGAAATCGATCACGTACGCATGGGCAGCCAGCAACGAAGATCAATGGGATCCGGGCAAGACGGGCGTGCTTTCCGGCAGGCAGCATCACACGTTGGATATGGAACTTTTCGGGCCGAATTCCTGGCTGAGCGGGTTTTACTTGGCCGCGCTTAAAGCCGGCGCGGAGATGGCTTCCTTCTTGGGAGAGGACGATACCGCGGACGAATTTGCCTGCTTGTTCCGTCAAGGCAAGCAGTGGGTCGACGAGCATCTGTTCAATGGCGAATTTTACATGCAGCAAGTGGACTTATCGGATCAAGCGGCGTTGGCGCGATTCGACGACCAAACCGTCACCCATTACTGGAATAAGGAACTGGGAGAAATCAAATACCAGATCGCGGAAGGCTGCGCCATCGATCAAGTGATCGCGCAGTGGCATGCCAATCTGATCGGGCTCGGAGAGATTTTGGATACCGATCAAACCCGTACGGCATTACGGTCCTTGTATCGGCACAACTTCAAAGCCAGCATGCGGCATGAAGCGAACACGTGGCGGTTGTACTCGCTGAACGACGAAGGCGGCCTCGTCATCTGCACATGGCCGGAAGGGACCGGCAAGCCGGGAATTCCGCTCACGTACAATTCGGAGACGATGACGGGCTTCGAATACCAAGCGGCTTCGCATATGATTCAAGAAGGGTTGATCGACGAGGGGCTCTCGATCGTGCAGGCGATTCGCGACCGGTACGACGGGGAGAAACGCAATCCGTGGAACGAGATCGAATGCGGCAGCAACTACGCCAGATCGATGGCCAGTTACTCGCTGCTGCAGGCGTTCAGCGGCTTCGAGTACGACATGGTCCAGGGAATGATCGGATTCAAGCCGGTCCGTACGGCGGATAATGGCGTATTCCAGACACTGTGGTCGCTCGACGCGGGCTGGGGCGTATTCGAGCAGACGCCGGACCAGGCCAGCATTCATGTGTTACGCGGAACGCTGAACGTCAAGGCACTCAGGCTGCCGGCGGAGCGATTGGGCGCGATTGCGCATATTACGCTTGACGGCTTGCCGTTGGCGCACAGCATGGTCGGGAACGAGATTCATTTTGCCGAAACGTGCACGCTGATGAAGCAACCGTTGGTCGTTGCGTTCCGTTCTGGCGTATAAGTCCTAGACAAAAAGAACCGTCAAATCCGAAACAAGCGGATTTGACGGTTCTTTGCTTTGCTGCCGGAGCACGCGTTACTCTTCGTGCGATTCCACGGTAATGATCAGGACGTTCGAATGAATCGTAAACCGCTGCAGCGACTCGGCCGGCTGGAAGCTGACCGCGGCTTGGTTCCGGAGCTGTTCGTCGGACAGCGCGGCCGTCTGTTCGGCTTGGAACGAGACTTCCACCGATTGGCCCGGCGCCAAATTTCCGATCGGAATGCCGTGCGCCGGGTCGGCGCCCGGCACGGTTCTGCCGCTGATTTCCACGGTATTCGGCACGAATTGCGTACCTGCCTGAAGCAGGTCGGTCAGCACGGCTGCGTTAATCGCGATCTCGCTGACGTTGGCGGCTTTAACCGTGAACCGGACCGTATCCCCGACGAAGATCACTTTATCGTCCGCGCTCTTCGTCACGACCAGCGGCGGCCCGATGACCTTGAGAGATGCCGATGCGCGCAGCGGCCCTGTCTGGGCCGAATCGACGAACATCGTATTGACGATCGGCACGCCGGGAGCGGCATCGGCCGGGACGGTAAAAGGCAGGATGATCGACAAGGCTTCGCCGACTTCCTGGAACGCGACTGTTCCGATCAACCCGAGCAGCGGGTCGGAGACGCGGACATTCACGAGCGGCACGTTGCCTGTATTGACGCCTTCGAGGCGGAAGAAGACGACTTCGCCCGGGATCGCTACCGGAGGAAAGACCGTCTTGACGATCTCGAGCTTCGGATCTTCGAGCACGGTTACTTGGACGGTGGACGACACGGGTGCGGTTTCGTCGGTGCTGAGTACCGCCGTGTTCGTCAAGATGGTCCCGCCGCGCGCGTCCAGCGGTATCGTGAACGTACGGGACAGCAGAGAGAAGAAGCCGGCCGGAATGAGGTCCACGGTCTTGTCGATGCCGAGCAGGTCGTCTGTAAACCGTAAACCGGTCAGCGGCGCGTTCGAGTCGTTCCGGATTTCGAAGGAGAACGTCACGGTTTCGCCGGGCAGCGCGGCGGACGGATCGACCCGTTTGACGAGACTGAGCCGGAACTGCGGCAGCACCGTAACCGTGGCCGAGGCGGAAGATTCGCCCGTTTCATCGGATGATGCCGTCGCTGTATTCGTCAGCACCGTGCCCGCGGGGACGTTCGGCACCGCGAACGGAAGCGGGAAGACGAGGCTCGCCCCGACGGCCAGCGCCGGAATGACGGAACGGAAGCCCAACGTCGTGTCGGCGACGACCACGTTCGTCAAGTCGACGTTGCCGGTATTGCGTACCGTAATCGTTGCGGTGACCGTTTGGAGCGGCGCAGATTGGGCAGGCGCGATCGTCTTGGTCACCTGCAGCGCGGGACTAGGATCAATGGCAACGGAAGACGTGCTTTCTTCGGGATTGGTCTGATCCGACGATACCACGGCCGTATTGACGATGACGGATCCGGCCGGAGCGTCCGCGGGAACCGCGAAGGGAATCGTCAGCGTCTGGCTGTCGCCAGGGTTCAGCGTGCCGACGACTTGAGCGAAGCCGAGCGTATCGTCTCGCACCTCGACATTCGTCAAGACGACGGTGCCCGGATTCGATACGGTAATCGAATAGGTAACCGTACCTCCCGGGGAGACAACGGCAGGATCCGACGTTTTCAAGATGGTCAGCACGGGCGGCAAAGGATTCACAAGCACGTTAGCCGTTGTTTCCGCCGTATCGGTCTGATCGGAGAAGGCCGTGCTTCGATTGACGATGACGGTACCGACAGGCGTTCCGGCAGGCACGACGAACGTAGGCGTGAAGCTCTGGGATTGACCGATGGCGAGCGTCGGAATCACGGCGTTGAAACCTAACAGATCGTCGCGGACGGTAACGTTCGTCAGCGGCACATTGCCCGTATTGGCGACCGTTATCGTATACGTGATCGTATCCCCGGGCAGCGCATTGTCCACGTCCGGCGTTTTGGTGAGCGCAAGGGCAGGCTGGTCGTTGACCGTCACCGTTGTCGTTCCTTCTTGGGGACCGGTCTCATTCGTCGACGCGGTGACGACGTTTGTGAAGACGGTGCCGGCAGCGGAGCCGACGGGGATGACGAACGGAATCTTTTCGGTCGCGGACGCGCCCGGATCGAGCGATTCGATCGTGTTGACGAACCCGAGCAGCGGATCGGAGATGACGATGTTGGTCAGCGTGACGTTGCCGGTGTTAACGACCGTGATCGTGTAGTTGACCGTATCGCCGGCATTGGCCCGGGACTGGTCGACCGTCTTGGTCAGCGTGAACGAAGGCTGCAGCGGGACGATGATCAGCGAAGCGGTATCCTGTTCCTCCACGGTCACCGTGTCGAACGTGCCCGTAGCCGTCGCGGTGTTTATGAATGGACTCATGCCTAGATTAGGCACGATGAACGGATAATCGACGGTCCGGGATTCTCCGATGGCGAGCGTGCCGATAATGATGTTCAAGCCGATCAAGGGATCGGATAGCCGCACGTTCGCTAACGCCGTATTGCCCGTATTCGTCACCACGAACGTATAGGTGACGACGTCCCCGGGGAATGCCGCTCCCGGCGAGACCGATTTGGATAACGCGATGGCGGGATCGCCGATGACCTTCACGACGGCGTCCGCCTGCTCGGGTCCGGTCTGATCCGTCGTGACTCTCGCGATGTTCACGATCGTCTCGTCTTGCTTGGCGTCCAGCGGAATCACGAACGGTACCGTAATGATAATCGCATCGCCGGGCTTGAGGGCGGCGTACGTTTGGTCCACGCCTAACGTCGGATCCACGATCCGGACATTCGTTATCGTGTCATTGCCGGCGTTCGAGACCGTAATCGTATAGGTGACCGTTTCGCCGGGCGCGGCGACCTGCGGTTCAACGCTCTTGAACAAGAATACCTGCGGGATCGGAGGCACGACGATGGTTGCCGTGTCGGAAGCAGGACCCGTCTCGGTGGAATCGGCCACCGTCAAGTTCGTGAAGACAGTGCCGGCAGCCGCTCCGGCCGGTACTTGGAACGGCACCGTGAAGGTCCGCGTTTCGCCTGGGGCGAGCGATGCAATGAATTGCGATAAGCCGACGAGGTCGTCTTTGACCGTGACGTTCGTGATCGGCGCATTGGACGTATTGGTGACCACGATCGTATAGACGACGGTTTCGCCGGGCGGGACGGAGATGCGATCCGGCGTCTTCGTGACCGCCAGGCTGAAGGCGGGAAGCACGGTGATGATGGCCTGATCCTGAACGGGAAAGGTCTGGTCGGACGTTGCGACGACCGTGTTGAAGATCTGCGATCCGGCCGGCGCATCGAGCGGCACGATGAATTTGGCTTCCAGATCGATCGAGGCAAACGGCGGCAGGAAAGACACGATATCGATCAATCCGAGCAGCGAGTCTTCGATACGAAGATTCGTGAGCGGGAAGGGAGCCGGATTTTTGAGCGTGAAACGATAAGTAACGGTCTCGCCGGGCAGCGCCTCGGCAGGGAACGGCGTCTTCGTGATGAAGATCTCGATGGCTTTGCTGACTTGCAGGATGTAATCTTCAACCTCTCCGTCCGTAGCGGGTCCCAAACTTCTTGTATCCGGCGGCGACCCCGGCGTTGGCGACGCCTGGATCGGATTCGTATTGACCAGCGTATCCGTCGTCAGCCGAAGCCGGACGAACGTATGGTCGATGGCCTGCACGGCACCGGGCAGCGGGAAGAAGTCCAGGAAGAACGTTTGCGTCCCCGGCTGCGAAGGAACCGCTAGAACGGGCGCGGCTTCGTCCGCTTGGAAGATCCCGTCTCCGTTGAAATCGATCCATCCGTACAGATTGGCCGGACTTCCGGTCGCGTTGGTAACCGTGACGGGCAGGGTATAGATGCCGGTGTTGGCGACGAGTACGGGAAGGGGAACGGTTACTGCGTCGTCTTGAATGCCGAGCGGGATATCGTCGCCCGTTGCGTCGAAGTTCTGGTGCGCATCGGCTTCCGCGGTGACCCGGGTGCCAAGGAAGAGGCTGTTCACCAGCCCGTGCCGCGGGCCGTCCGACGACAGGAGCGTCGAATAATCGTCCGGGCCGTTGCCGCTGGACGTATCCGGCGCATCGCCGAAATCGAGGTTGATGGTCGCGAGCGCGCACATGGTCGCGTCGTTGAACGACGAGGTGACCGTGGAGGAGAAGCGCACGGCGGTCGCAGTGTTGCCGGCGATGGTGAAGCGGTAGATATTGCCGTCATTGTTCGAGATCGCATAGATCGTTCCCGTTGAATCGAGGGCCAGCGCGCCGAAAGGCCCCGTCCGAAGCGGGCTTGTCGCGATGTTCGTAATATTGCCCGTCGCCGGGACGATTCGCTGCATAAGACCCGTAGGCGTGATTGCGTACAGATTGCCGTCCTGCGGCCGAAGAACCCAATCGCTGACATTAAGCGCCCGGCTTAAGGCGACGCCGAAATTGCTCGTTTGCTCCAAGAAACCGTTGGCCGGATTGACCAGCTTCAGGAAGGTCGCGGAATTGGGCCGAAGATCGACGACATAGAAGCGCGTTTCGTTGTTGACGAACAGGTATAGGAAACCATTCGAATCGAAGGTGCCCACGTTGTAGATATCCGCCGGAAGTCCGGGCGGCAGCGGAGCCAGGCCGATGACGTTTCCGCTGTTATCGATGCGGACAAGGCGATTGTTCGTCTGATCGTACCCGTAAATGTAATTATCCAGCGGGTTGTATCCGATGGCATTGATGTCTACCGGCGGATTCACGGTGCCTTGCGCAATGGCGGAACCGGTGACGATGTTGATGTTGAACCAGACGCTCGGCCTGCCCGTGAACTGGATCATGCTTGTCGTGCAGCCGAGCGGGTTCGCGACGGTATCGTGACTGAAGTTGTTGTTTGCGAGAATGGCATTGCCCGTGACTTGGGCTCCTGACACGGCCACCGTTAACTTACTCGGACCGTTGGACATGGTGAAGCCCGGCGGCTGCGTAAAGGCGGTCGGCGGACAGGTCGCTCCTGGATTAGCGACCGTCTCGTACACGGTGTACGTTCCCGCCGCGGTAATGGTGAAACTGTAATTCCCGTTGGCGTCCGTTAGAACCGGGGTGCACGTACCTCCGGCGGGGTTGAACAAGACGACGAACACGTTCGGAATTCCCGGTTCACCCGGGTTGAATAGACCGTTGTGATTCAAGTCGTTGAACACGATTCCCGTAATGGTTGCTGGCATCGCGCGTCTGGATGCCTCCCTTCGATCTGGCAAAATGGTCTTCGAACCTATATATCCATCTCTTATGCTTATTCGCGATCGGAGCCGGGTATTAGCGTTTTGTCGTTTGCGCGAATCGCCCTAATAAACGACCAAGGACACCTACCGTCAGGGTGTCCATTTTGTCTTGCGGTGTCAGGAGAACATTTTGGCTGCTGCTAGTGAAATGACTCAATCGTTCCTCCTCTTAGCTGTATACGTTAGTAAGGATGGAAGCTTGGAAGTTTTCAGATGGAAAAGGAGGCTAGAGAGCGATGAAGTTTATCGTAAACGAGAGAGAACTGAAGGAATATTTTGACGGGCTGGCCCGCCTGTTCCGGCAGCCGAACGCAGCGCAGCAGACTGCAGCGGAGCCGCTTAACGTATCCGTGCTCATGGAAGAGCTGCGTCAGACGATTCGGGAGGAATTGGCTTCGATCGCGGCAGAGGAGCCGCGCGATGCGGGTGCATACAGCTTGAATAAGCTTCAGCAGGTTTTTGAACCGTACACAGGCAAGCCGGCCGAACTGTTAACCCCGGCAGGTACAGTCGAAGGGACGATCACGAAGGTGGGCGGCGATTATTTGATCATGCGCGAGCATGGGGGGACAAGCGTCATGGTGCCGCTGGAACAGATGATCGCCTTTCAACTGACCGGAAAGCAGGTGGAACGATGATCGAAGAGCTGCAATCGCTCGTGAACAAAGAGGTTCAGATCGCGAGCGCCTTGGAAACGATCAGCGGTACGCTCGTGTCGGTAGACGGCGCGGCGGTTACGATCCGCACATCGGAGGTATTCGGCTACGAGAGCGGCAGCTATGCGATCATTCAGCTGCGCTTTATTTCGTATATTCGGCTGCTGTAACCATTAGGGAGGTAAGGGAGGAGAGGCAAATTGTCGTTTCAACGCGTACCAGGGCTGGTCAGCATCGTCGTCACCGTCTACAACAAGCTTCCCTATCTGGCGGATTGCTTGACAAGCCTGCTTAATCAGACCTACACGAACTGGGAACTCATTCTCGTCGATGATGCATCCACGGACGGGTCTTATGACTATGTCATGAATTGGCTGAACGGCAACGAGCCTTTACTGCGGGAAGGAAAGGGGATTTATACGCTGCGGCTTCCGCGCAATATCGGCTACGCCGGCACCATTACGGCGGGGATGTTTCTGGCCAAAGGAGAGTTCATCGCTATCCAGGACGCGGATGATCTGTCCCACCCGGAGCGGGTTGCGAAGCAGGTCCGTTATTTGGATCAGCATCCGCAGATCGACCTGCTCGGTACGAACTACGAAGTGTTCGAAGACGGGCAGCCGGACCGGAAGCTGCCGGTGTATTGGCTGAAATACGGCGATCAGATCGGGAAGGTCTACGCGGAAGGCGGGCATTGCATCTGCCACGGCACGGCGATGTTCCGAGGGAAGGTATTCGATCAGATCGGCGGACATACGCGGCGGATCGAAGGCGCGGAGGATTACGAGTTTATCGTGAAAGCGATCAAGCCGGGAGCGAAGAACGTGGACAATTTGCGGGAGGTGCTGTACTACTACCGCAAGCATCAGAAGCAGCGCTCGCGCAAATATTTCGGCAAGTCGCAGCAGGCGCATGACTATGATGCGTAATCGGATTCGGCTGTTGATGGTGATGGACAGTTTAAATGTCGGCGGCACGGAAACCTATGTATTGAGCCTTATAAAAGCGTTCCCCTCGCTCGGCGTCATGCCTGTATATGCAGGCGGAACCGGCGTGATGTATGAAGCCTTTGCCCGTGCGGGGTGCCCGATTCATCGCGTGGAGCTGCGGGCGGAGCAGCTGCTGGACCCGGCGCGCCAGGAGCAAGCGGTACTCGCGCTTACGCAGATCATGCGCAGCCGGAAGATTAATTTGGTGCATATTCACCAAACCCCGTCCGGCCTGTATGCGGCGGAAGCGGCAAGGAAGCTGGGCATTCCGGTCGTGTTCACGGTGCATGGCGCTTATTATCCGCCGGATCAGCTGCAGCTGATGAAGGCGGCCGGATGCACCTTCGTCAGCGTGAGTCCGCCTGTATATGCGTATTTGGAGCGTCAGGGCATTTCGTCGCATCTCATTGGGAACGGCATTGATTTCGAACAGTATCGTTCCGAATCTTCTGCCGAGCTGCGCGCCCGGCTTCGCATTCCGGAGGGGGAGAAGGTGGTGGTCTACGCGTCCCGCCTGGCATGGGACAAGGCGGCGGTATGCGCGATGCTCGTCCGGGCGGCACGCACGATTCGCTTGAGCGGGACGCTTCCCCTCCATGTCGTGATCGCGGGTTCAGGCAATCAGGCCGCCGCGATTGCCGAGCTGGCCGAGACGGTGAATCTCGAATGCGGCGCGACGTTCATTCATCTGGTGGGCAGTCAAATGCAAATGCGCGATTACTACAATCTCGGCGATCTTGTCGTCGGGACGGGAAGAGTGGCGCTGGAGGCGATGGCATGCGGGAAACCGCTGCTGGCGATCGGCAACCACGGCTATTTCGGCTTCGTGAACCCGCCTGTTTATTCCGAGGCGTGGCAGTATTACTTCGGCGATCATGATTCCAAGGAACGTCCTTCCGAGCAGCGGATCGGAGAAGCGATCCGCGAGGCGTTCGCTTCGGCTGGCAAGCTGGAGGAGATGGGCCGGCAGGGGCAAGCATGGGCGCGGGACAATTTTCTTATCCGCGATAAAGCGATTCAGATGAAGCGGCTGTACGACGCCTTGCTGCCGAAGACTTTGATTGGGATGGAGTGATCGGGACGTATGCGAAAAGTATTGTATCTAGCGTGGATCGGCTTCAACAACCTCGGGGACGAGTGGATGTGGGAGATGTTCAAGGCGATGGCGGATGCCCATCTGAGCGAGGATGAATATGTTGTCATTCCATCGCTTCCGAAAGAAGAGTGGAAGAAGGTAAGCCAGTACGATACGATCGTGCTCGGCGGCGGATCGCTGATCGTCCCGGGGTATGTCGATCTGGTGCATGATGCGCTGGAGCTCGGGAAGACCATCGTCATCTGGGGCAGCGGACATGACCGGCTTCATCAATGGGCGCCTTCGCAAGATGGGCAGCTGAAGCCGGAGAAGGCTGTCGAAAGCCCGGCGTATCGGCAGAAGCTGAAGGCGATTATGGAGCAGAGCGCCTATTGCGCGGTGAGAGGGCCGTGGACGCTGGATTATCTGGCATCGCTTGATGCCTTGCCGAAGCATATCGCGATGAGCGGAGATCCCGCGATGCTGATGAACGCGCCGATGCCGGCATCGGCATTGCAGCCAGCGTCGCCGGCATCGCAGCCGGAAGCGGCATCACAAGCGGAATCGGCATCGCAGCCGGCATCGCCGCTTCAGCCGGCCGACAACGTCCAAGGGCAGGTTCGGACGATCGGCATCAACTGGGGGACCACCTATAACCGGCTCTATGGCGGCAGCGAGGAGCGGGTCGAGGACCAGCTTGCAGACACGTGCC
This sequence comes from Paenibacillus rhizovicinus, assembly GCF_010365285.1. Classification (NCBI taxonomy): domain Bacteria; kingdom Bacillati; phylum Bacillota; class Bacilli; order Caryophanales; family Paenibacillaceae; genus Paenibacillus; species Paenibacillus rhizovicinus. Next base: position 1,997,304 of record NZ_CP048286.1, on the reverse strand, counting down.
GCTCGCTGCTTAGGCTCGGATACAGGCTTCATCTGTATTCGGTCTGGGGGCCGGATCAAGAAGCATTGGCGCGGCTGTACCGCAAGCTCGGCCAAGATGAACGCATAACGTTCGATCCCAAGGTGCATGCCGCAGCGGAATACGTGCGGCTGATGTCTGGTTTCGAAGCGACGATCAACTTCAAGCTGCATGCCAACCTGTTGTCTGCGGCGGCGAACGTCCCGTTCGTCTGCATCGGTTACCGGTTTAAGGGCTTCGATCTGATGCACGGCCTGGATCTAGCCGATTGGATCGTACCTGCGGATGACCCGCGATTGGCCGAGAAGCTGACGGAGAAAGTCCAAGCTGCGGCGGCTTGGCGGGACGGGTATATCGGCAAGCTGGAAGCGGGGCGGGAGGCGGCGTATCAAGCGCTCGTAACGCCGTTTCGGAAGCGATTGTTTTAATGCGATAAGGAGCGAGGGAGAGATTGTCCGGGATCGATGGGACAATCTTTTTTTTATGAACGCCGGCGAAGGGCGAGCACGCAAGCTAGTTGTACGATTTTTCGTACAAAACGCCTGCGACAGGTGCCCGAGCAAGCAGTGTTGTACGCCGCCCGAGCAAGCAGTGTTGTACGATTTTTCGTACAAAACCCCGGCGACAGCCAACCGCACAAGCGACAGCGTCCGTCAACAAGCCGTTCCCGTCCGTTAAAGAGGTCCCCCAATAAACAGGCAGACCTCGCCATACGAACGATTGTGCAGATTCACGGAAACGGATGCGGATACGGGTTAAGCTCCTCTACCGACAGTTTATGGTCGCTGTATCCCAGCTTCATCGGTACTTCCAATAAACGGTCAAGGCCGTGAATTCGCGCGAACCGGTGTCCGAACGTCATCGGCAGCATGCCCGGCACCAGCACTTTGACGCAATGCAGTCCGTTGCGGAGCGTCTCGCTCGTTGACTGGTCGACGACAAGGACATCCAGCTTCAAGCTGTGAAACACCTCCAGAAGCCGTTTCAGGTCATCGGTCAGATCGTCGTTCATCGCGACAGGACCGAATGATTCTTCGAACGTCCGGAGAGGGCGATGTCCGTCCAGCAAGAATGCAAGCCGTTCCTCGGACTGCGGCAGGCCGTATAGCAGGGCATGATCCTCCATTTGCTGCACGAGGGAAGAATCGCGAAACATCGCCTCGGCTTCCTCGCGGCGATCTCGCAAGCGTTCTTCGATCCGCGTAATCGTGACGGCCAGCTCATGCACGGCGCTTGTTGCGGCACGGATGGGATCCAGATGAGCTCCCGCGGCACAGACCAGGTTCAGCGCCTGATCCGCCCCGCCCTTCGCCACGGCCCAGATGCTCGGAATGCCGTTCTCCATCGTCGAGTTGTACAGCTGCACGTCGTATCCCGTCACGGCTCTTAAGCGTTCGATCATCACGAAGAGCTCCTTATCGCCGGACGAACGGTAATCGAGCCGCGGGAGAGGCAGTCTGGCGTACCAGGCCAGCAAGAACGAATCCCGCTCGACCACTTCTAACAACCCGTAGAAGATTGCTTCCTCCAGGCTTCCGCCGATCGCGCAGCCATTAGAGATCTCGTAAACAAAACTGCCTGGTTGGCTGAGGCTGTAATAGGCCAGCCGCTCGGGCACAAGAATCGGACGATTCCGCAGAAACGAATAGCCCCAGACCCATGGCATTTTGGCGGCGGGATCGAAAGGCACGAAGGGGAAATCCGGTTGTTCGAAATTCGCCTGCGCATGGAAACCTGCCTGTGACGGATCCATCGCGATATCCTTTAGACGCAGATAACTGTCATGTACGACCGTTCGTTTGCCCCGTGGCGCGAAGCCGCAATACCGCTCCAATCCTTCCAAAATGGCTGCCAGCTCACTGTCCGCGAACGAATGGGAATGGCCGCCCGTCACTTCGTTCGAGATGTTCATGGGGAGGTTCGCGACGGCGCTGGCGAAGGCGGACAGGAAGTCGTACTGTTTGCCGTTGAGCAGCCCGGTTCGGCTGTCCCAATAGTCTCGGCCCAGCACCTGCCCCAGCTCGTGCATCGAACGGCTGCGGTAACTGTCCCGGTTCAGCTTCTTGCACGGCTTCAGCGCGATTGCGGCTTCTTGCATGGAATCATCCGGCAGTCGGCCGCAAACCCGGCAAATGTGCTCGGGCAGGACGAAGTGGAGGGAGGTGCGCAGCGTGCGGAGGTTAACGAGATAGATGCGGTTCTCCGACTGTGCGTGCTCTCCTTGAAGAACCTTGGCCGCTTCCGCGGAGAGTATGCAAGCGAGATGCCGCAATCCCGAAGGAGGCAGCACGGCGGGAGGAGAAGGAGGAAGTTCGGGGAAGAGCAGCCTCATGAGCTCGTCGTCCATCACTTCGAGGTCGCGCCCCGCGCGGGTTCGCCTTGTTTCCGCGCACTGGATGCAGCCGGTCGTTCCAGGATGGACCAGCGGGCCCACCACGCCTTCTCCCTTGGATACATAGCAGGGCAGCCATGGGATACCAAGGGGTCGCAGCATCTCGTCGGCTTGAAGATGATCGGACGCATTCCCGCCTAGTACGAGAACCAATTCAGCGGAAGCCAGGCCTTCGCCGAAATCCGGTTTGCGCACGGTTCGGAACCCCGACAAATGCTGGCACACCGTATCCGCGAAGACACCTTCTCCAATAATTAAAACCGTGTTCATGGGGACTCCTCCTCGCCGAGCAGGATGCCGACGACCGCAATCGGCCCTTCGCTCAGGAAAGACTCGCATCGCAGGTCAAAGACCTCAAGGCGTTTGCGATGACGCCTCAAGGTATGGATGGCCGATCGGATCCATGATGGTCGCGCTATCGGGTCTTCAGAGGGAATGGCGACGCTTTGCGGCGGATGCAGATGATCGTTCCAAATCACGGAAGCGACCGGCGTGCTGGCCGTTTGCATCAAGGCGTTTTGCAGCGATTGGCGAAGCGCGAGCGTCATGTTGAGGCCAACGCCGCCATGCCATGCAGCGCCTGAACGGACCCACGCGACGGGAAAGCCGAGCAGCGGTTCCCCCGATGCCATGCGGGGCTCGCCTTCGAGAATCGTCAGCGCCCGCAGCAAGTACTGGCATTGGAGATCTTCGACGGGGGCATCGTCCATGCGAGCGAGCTTCAGTCCATGATGAAGGGGCCGCTTGCCCAGCTCTTGGGTCAAATAGGCATGCAGCCCGCGTTCGGCCGCTTCGGCGAAGGTAAGCCCCGCTCCGATCCATACGTCATCCCGCCGGCTTGAAGGCAGCTCCGGAACGAACAGCGGCTTCAAGCGAGAGACGTAGCTTTCCATTCCCGCAAGCGCCGAATCCCGGCGCGCATCCACATGCGTCAAACCGCTGCCGACAATGGCCGGCAATAAGCTTGCAGGCCTTTCCGACAGAGGGTCGGCAGGCTGAACGAGACACTGTGCCAGCGGGAGCTGGCGCAGCGCGCCTTCCTCCCATGCGCGGAAGATGCCCGACACCTCCGACGTCAATCCATTGAACCATTCAAACCATTCTTCCGGAGCAGGCTCTTGTTCGTCTTCGAGGTTCAGCACAACATCCGTCACGATGCGAGCGGGTTGATATCCGGATAGGACCGGATGCGGAAGAATGGGATGCCAGTCGCCTTCCAGCGTGAGCGGATGCAAAACATAACAATGATTGCTGCAATGGATCTCATCCGTTCCCGAATCCGAATCCGAATCCGTGTCCGAATCCGAATCCGAATCCGAAACCGCGTTAAGCCATTCATTCACGGTCAGATTCGTTAAGAGGCTGAGCGCTGCTGCAGAGCAAGGCTGCGATTCGGGGTCGGCAGGAAATACGGAGGCATGCAGGCGCCTCCATGCAGACGCCGGGCAGCTGTCTCCTTCTTGGCGGAGCAGCGGCCCGGCGATGCACATGCCTCCGATGAACATGGCAGGGAGCAGCGGTTTCTTGCACGCGATGCATGCGGACTGGAGCTGCTGGAGTTCGGTTAAGTCGCCATGCTGGGCGGCATACAGGATAAAGGAGAACGGTTGAACCGCGGCCGCCCAATCCACGTCGCTGCTTGCTGCTAAGGCGAGGATATTCAGCTCGGCCTCCGAATCCCGGAGGAGCGCTTGTTCCTTAACTGTCTGAAGCTCATCTGCGATGCTAGACTGCGCGTTTGCGACAAGTACGTTGACTTTGGTCAAGCCCGATGCGTACCAAGCCTTAACAAGGGAGACTAAGATGGCCCCGGAACCCACCGCAAGTACCTCTTCATCCTGAGAAGACATGCTGCTTACCTCCACTCTTGGCATGACTCGAATAAGAAGCGTTTGTGATCCATTCGTCATCCGCGGACCCTGCTTTTATGTTAAAAAATATGTCGCACCTTGTTTGATTAGTACGTCAGCGAAGGGAGGCTTGGGTACGCCTTTATTGGGGGCGGGCCGGGTTGATCCCCAAATGATTAGGATATGAAAATGAACAAAAGCTTGTCTCGACGGATATTCCCCGACATTCACCCATTTTTGAATGCGCCCGACCCATGATGGGGCCGAATTCATACAATACTTCAGAAAGCAGGGAGGGAGGATGCAAAATGAGTCTTTTGGGTGGAGCTGGTAGCTGCAGCTGTAGCTGTGGAGGTGGATTTACTTCCGCGGGAGTAATCCTCGTGCTGTTCATACTGTTGGTCATAATCTCGCGCGCAGTTATCTGTTAATATATCGTACCGAAGCCCGGCTGCTCCTGCAGCCCGGGTTTTTTTAATTTGCCAAGCCCGAGGGAAGTCGTTCGATGAGGATCAAACCGATTTCCCGATGCCGGCGTTACTCTTCTACATAACCCACCTCATCGAAAGGGCGTGTATGCCATGTTCAAGCAAGTCCTGACAACGCTGCTCCTCGCCGGCCTTACCCTTGGCATGTTAACCGCATGTTCATCCGAATCGGAGCCGTCGGCAGCGTCCGGCGCGGCTTCCGCGTCTGAGACTTCGGGATCCCAAACGATCAAATTGACGTTAACGGAGTTCAGCTTCTCGCAAAAGGAGATTACGGTGAAGAAAGGGGAAACCGTCCATTTCGTATTAACGAACGCCGGCGCGTATCCGCACGATATCAACAGCGAAGAGCTGGCGCTGGACAAAGACGTGGATCCCGGACAGACGGCGGAGTTTGACTGGACCGCCCCGGATAAGGCCGGAACCTATCAAGTGATCTGCGATAAACCCGGTCATATGGACAAAGGAATGACGATGTCGCTGATCGTGAACGGATAAGCCCGGCGAATATCGAGCCGGCCGACTCTCTCGAAACGAATGCGTTTGAAAGCGAATCATAGATACGGCTATAATACGAGAGGGGAAGTAGATGCGACCAGGGGAAGAGGAGAACGACGAATGAGAACGAAGGCTTGGAAGGTTTTTCAATGGATCAGTTATTTGGAAGGGACCTCGTTCCTCGTGCTGCTGTGCATCGCGATGCCGCTGAAATACATGGCCGATAAGCCGAACGCTGTCTCGGTCACGGGCGGCATCCATGGATTTTTCTTTGCGCTGTACTTGGTGGCGGTCGCCGTCATGGCCGTTCGTTACCGTTGGAAGGCGCTGCGCGTCGTCGGCGCGGTCATCGCAAGCCTGCTCCCGTTCGGGCCTTTTGTTTTCGAGCGGCGGTTGGCGAAGAAAGCTTAATGGAACTGGAATCAGGCCGTTATAAACCAACGAGAACGGAGCCGCGCGGGGATCGCGGGCTCCGTTCTTTGTTGTGCGGTGCATCCGACATAAGGCGGGTTCATGAGCCATAGAATGGGGAGTCACGGTGTTTCTGTTCCGCGATTTGAACAAGAAGAGGTGATGGCCGCTGAACTTTATTTGCATGGATCTGGAATTCGAGTCCCGGCGTCACTTTATCTATGAGCTTGGATTCGTATCCTATGCCAACAAAATGCTCAAAACGCGCTACAGTACGTATGTGTACGACGAACAAATCGAATCGTGGACCGGCGACAAAATCGGCAAAGCGGCGGTAGCGCGCATCAAAGCTTCGGGGGTTCCCATTGATCGGGCGGCGGGCTCCTTGCTGGCCGAGTGCAAACGCCTGTCCATCAACACGGTCTATACATGGGGGTCGCAAGATAAAAGGGAGCTAGAGATCGTCCTTGGCGGCTCGTCGATACTCGGATCCATGGATTTCGTGGATTATCGGGACGAATTCAAACGGTTCATGGGGGAAGCAGGGGCCAATGCGCTTTCTCTGAAAGCGGCCTTTCAACTCTGTTATCCGAATCACCCCTACCAGGTCGCGCTGCACCGTGCCGCCTATGACGCGTATGTACTCGCCCAGATTGTCTATTTCGTAAGGACGTTCCCCGCCAGCGTCTACCGTACGGAAGATCGTTGAGAGGGAGCATTCACGACCATGCAGACGAGAGAGGGAGGCCGCGAGGTCTCCCTTTGCGCTGAGCCGGATGGATCGGTTTTCAGCAATTCGGATACGGATAGATGTCGTTGATCTGATTGAACGGATAGTGAAAGGTGGCGAATTGGGAGGCGTACATATACTGCAGCACGTAAACCTCGCCATTCTGCACGCTGCACAGCTTGCCGGATACGCCTTGACCGTTGCGCAGGGAAATGCCGACAGGGCTGCCGACGAGATACATCGCTTTCTGCTGCAGCTGCATGCCGCCTTGCTGCTGCGTCATCGGATTAGTCATTGGATTAGGCATGAACATGATGAATCACTCCTTAGGTGCAGAGAATGCCTAGCTGTAGTAAGCGTATGCCCGGGGCGGTGTCCGAGTCACAGCGGATGCCTACCGCAAAGCAAAAACGCTGTCGGCCCGCGTTCTCCGAGCTTGCTGCATGCCGCTTAAGTAGGATTCATGGACTGCACCTCGAGCGGGATCAAATAATAGATATCCTCCTGGCTCCGGCGGTTACGGCGAAATTCGCCCGGTGTCGCGCCTGTCCACTTGGCGAATTGCCGTATGAAGCTTTGGGGGTTGTCGTAGCCGACCCGAAGCGCAATTCGTTCGACGGTATCGCTGCCGCCGAGCAGCAGCTGCATGGCTTCCTGCTGGCGCAAGATCGTCATATACTCGCGGGGCGACATCCCGTACTGCCGCTGGAAGACGCGGTAGCTATGCTTGCGCGTGCTGTTCAGCTTGCGCGAAATCTCCTCCAGCCAATCCGCCGGCCAGGCGGAAATATCGTCCTTCGGCGTAGTGACCATCCGCTCGATGCTCTGGGCAATGCGCAAAGCGAGTGTATTGGCCGGGGAAACCGGCTGCCGTTCGCGCTCCCGGAGCAGATGCTTCTCAAGCTTATCCAGCATGCCGTACAGCTTATGAAAGACGGAGATGCGCGAAGAGCCATCGGACAGCAAGCCCATGATCGATTCAAGCTCGGGCATGAGCAGCAGGTTGACTTCCTCGTCCCCGGCGAAATAAACCTTTCCCGAGTCGTGCAGCAGCTGGAGAAAAGCCGGGTCGTCGAGTTGAACGTGCATGACGAAATAGCGCATGCCGGCCGGGTCGTCGACGTATGCCTCGTGCGGCTGCATGGGCGGAATGAGCAGCAGTTCGCCGCTCCGCTGCTTGTATTCGCGGTTGCCGACGATGACGGTTTGGCTGCCTTCCAGCACGAGATTGAGCTCGAACATCATATGATGCAGATGTCGCTGGCATCGCCAAGGCGGGTAAGCTTCGCCTGCGCAGGCGCCGTACACGTACAGCTCGGATTTGATCGTCGGGAACATCCGCTCGGAGTTCTTTCTTTGCCGGTCCATCATCATCGTCTCCCCGCTTGCCCGGCGGCGTGGCGAGCCTGCGCGGGATGCTGCGTCTGTCGTGATCTTCTGCCTAGCATTCTAGCGTACATCGCGATGCCGGCACAAGTCCGGACGAGCCGATACGGTCTCGTTCTTCTTGCTGCATCTGTCCCATTTGGTGCATTTTGCGTCCGGCAAATGACGGCCTTTCGTTATTCAATCCGCGAACGAAGAACCCTATACTGAGAGTATTGTTGTGCAGCATGCCACTCGAAGGGAATGACTCGGATGAAAATCGTTTTGATCGGAGCGGGCAGTTACGTATTCGCCCCTACGGTATTAGAGGATGCCATCGTCAAACATAAGCTTGCGGATTCGGAAATCGTGCTGGTCGACTTGAACCTGGAGGCTGTCCGCGCGATGGCCGAAGCAGCAAGAAGGGTGAGCGCGGAGCTGAACGTTCCGATCGCGATCTCCTATACCGCCGACCGCGCGGAAGCGCTCCCCGGCGCGGACTACGTCATCGTTTCGGCGTCGCCGCAAGGCGCCAAACGCTGGGCGATGGATTACGAAGTATTGAAGAATTTCGGCCTTGCCGATCAGGCTCGCGAATGCGGCGGCCTCGGCGGCATGCTGAACGCATTCCGTTCGATCACGCTCATCATGGACATTTGCCGGGATATGGAGCGGCTATGCCCGAACGCCCGTCTCCTCGATGTGACCAACCCGATGCCGCGCGTCGTGACGGCGGTCGAGCGTTTCAGCTCCATTCAAGGAATGGGTTTCTGCAATATCGCGCATTTGGGAGAAAACGGCTATACGTTCCTGCCGCAGCTGCTTGGCCGCACGGGGGCGGACGTGGAGATCGTGACGGCGGGCTTGAACCATTTTGCCTGGCTGCTCGAAATGAAGGACAAAGCGACGGGCGAGGATCTGATGCCGGCCATCCGCCAATACGTGCTGGATGGAGACTGGTCCGGCCAGCCTGAACACGCGCAGATTGAGCTCAAGATCATGCGTCGCTGGCTGCTGGAATACGGCGGCATCGCTGCAGGCAGCGTGCATCACCACGCGGAGTATCTGCCCGTGCAGGCGGACGTCCGCTACGCCGATGTTCCGCCGTATCACGGCGACGAGTCGACTCGAAGGGCATGGATGCAAATGCTGCAGGACATCGGCGCCGGACAAGCCGACTGGCGGGGCATGTTCGAGCATAAGAGCTGGGAGCATCCGCTCGACGTCGCGCTGGCGCTGCACGAAGGAAGCGACCGCGAGATCGACATCGTCAACGTGCCGAACCGCGGCTGCCTGCAGGGCATTCCGGAAGGACGCATCGTCGAGGTGCCGCTCTCCATTCAAGGGGGAGTTCCGGTCGGCGTGGCGGTTCCGGCGCTTCCGGAAGGCGTGAGCAGCCTGTGCGCGATCCTCTCGGAGGTGCACGAAATGGTGGCGGAAGCGGCCGTGAAGGGCGACCGTAAGCTCGCCCACCGCACGATCGACTTCGACCCCGCCATTACGGACAAGGCGGCGGCGCATGCTGCTTTCGACCGGATGATCGAGCTGCATCTCGACCTGCTGCCGCAATTCGCCGTCCAGTCGTCTTCCCGCAACTAGACAGACGCACCTCAATCCGTTACTCTATTGGGACACACTAGCAACGGAGGTGTTCGACTATGGCAAAAGATATCCGTTCCCGCATCGAGATCGATCAAATCAACTGCGAGAAAGAGCTGACGCTGGCGCTTATCGGCGGCAAGTGGAAGCTTATCATTCTCTGGCATCTCGGCATCGAGGGAACGAAACGTTTCAGCGAGCTCCAGAAGCTCATCCCCCATATTACGCAGAAAATATTGACCAACCAGCTTCGCGAGCTGGAAGAAGACCGATTGGTCGAACGGACGGTCTATCCCGTCGTCCCGCCGAAGGTCGAATACAAGCTGACCTCCCATGGCGAAAGCCTTGTTCCGATTCTCAGGCTGATGTACGACTGGGGCAAGGATTACGGCGAGCAGGTGCTGGGCAGAGTCTCCCAACCCATGGCGGCGATACCGTTCCAACCGGTCGGTAAATAGTACGAGTTTATAAAATGAATTTCACGAACATCATCGCATTCCAATCGAGCAGATCCCGCGCGGGGTCTGCTTTTGCGCGTGGTACAGTTTCCTGCAGGATACGGACTTACTTGAAAGTGCGTACTTCCGTATTTCTCGGTATCGTCCTAATATGAACTCATCGCCGACAACGACAAACGACAACGGCATCTAAAGGAGAGAGTCTTATTATGGAACTGCAATTGGCATTGGATTTGGTTAACATCCCCGAGGCAAAACAACTGGTGAAAGAAGTAGCGGCCTATATAGATATCGTGGAAATCGGGACGCCTGTCGTCATTAACGAAGGACTGCGCGCCGTCAAAGAAATCAAGGACGAGTTCCCGTCGCTGAAAGTGCTCGCCGACTTGAAAATCATGGATGCCGGCGGTTACGAGGTCATGAAAGCTTCCGAAGCCGGTGCGGATATCATTACGGTGCTCGGCGTTTCCGACGATGCCACGATCAAGGGCGCCGTGGACGAAGCGCGCAAGCAGAACCGGAAAATCATGGTCGACATGATCAACGTGAAGGACATCGCGGGCCGCGCGCAAGAAATCGACAGCCTTGGCGTCGACTATATCTGCGTCCATTCCGGCTATGACCATCAAGCCGCAGGCAAAAACTCGTTCGAGGATTTGGCAACGATCAAGCGCGTCGTGAAACATGCGAAAACGGCGATCGCCGGCGGCATCAAGCTGCAAACGCTGCCTGAAGTCATCAGCGCGCAGCCGGATCTGGTTATCGTCGGCGGCGGCATTACCGGCTCCGAGAACAAGGAAGCGGTAGCCGCTCAGATGCAGCAGCTGATCAAGCAAGGGTAACGCGATGCCTTCACATCCACTGACCGCGGCATCGGCCGTCATTCAAGAGCTGGAGCGGACGCTTCAAGCCGTCGAGCCAGGCGAAATCGAGGCCTTGACCGCGCAGATTGCGAATGCGGCGAGCATCTTCGTTGCGGGAGCGGGGAGATCCGGATTAATGATGCGGGCGTTCGCGATGCGTCTCATGCAAATGGGATTCCGCGCCTACGTGGTAGGCGAGACCGTGACGCCGGGCATTGCCGAAGGCGATCTGCTGCTCATCGGCTCAGGCTCGGGCGAGACCAAGACGCTTGCTGCCATGGCGAGCAAGGCCCAGAGCATCGGCGCGGCGGTCGCCGCGGTGACCATCGTTCCGGAGTCGACGCTGGGCAAGCTGGCTGCCTGCAGCTTGATCATTCCTGCCGCGACCAAGGAAAGCGCGCCCGGTGCGGCCGTAACCAGCCAGCCGATGGGCACCTTGTTCGAACAAGCGCTATTGCTTCTGCTCGATACGATCGTATTGAACCTTATGGATCGCCAAGCGCTGCAGGGCGCGGCCATGTTCAAGAATCACGCGAACTTGGAATAAACCCATAGACGCCTGCAAGGCGAACAAAACACAGCATCCGTTATCCGGTATACAGCCGGAAGCGCGGATGCTGTGTTCGTTGTTGGGTACAGCGGCCGTATTCGCGTTGAGCTTGAACGGGTTCGCGGCCCTTTCTCACGTCAGCCTTATGGCGTGAAGCTTCTGCAGCTTTTTTTTGCTGCGGTGAATTTGCGTTTTCACGGTGCCTATGGATTTATGCTGAAGCGAGGCAAGCTGTTGATACGTCAATCCATGCTCGTACAGGAGCAGCAGCGATTGGCGCTGTTCGGGCTCCAATTGCTCCAGCGCTTCGTAGGCATCCGACTGTTCGAACTCGCGCCCGATTCCGCCGTCGTAAGCATCGGACAGCAGGTCCATGCGTTCGTAGAAAGCTTCGCGGCTTCCTTTCCGCTTCCGGTACAGGTCGATCGCCGTGTTCTTGGCAATCGTGTACAGCCGCCCGTCCAGCACCTCTCCGGCTTTCAGCATGCCGAACTTGCGGAAGATCTTCATGAATGTTTCTTGCACGGCGTCCTGCGCCAGAAAAGGATCCCGCAATATCTTATAGACGCACGCATAGACGCGCTTGCTATGTTCTTTGTAATAAGTGGAGAATCGTTCGTTTGCATTCAGGTTCATGATCGCATTATCCCTTTCCGCTCAGAATTGCTGTCGTGTGTCCCGCCTGTGCTTGGGTGGGCGCCATGTTCGGCTTGGATGGGCTGCCGGCGTGGCTGGCGTCCCAGAAAGCGGCGTACAAGCGAAATACGATAACGCCCAGCAAGCCGCCGGCCGTGTTCAGCAGGAGATCGTCGACGTCGAAAATACCGATTTCAAATACGGCTTCCGCGCTTTCGAGCATCAAGCTGAATACGAAGGAAGCGAGCAGCGTGCGGAAGATCGGCCAGCCGCCTTTCCCGGACAATAGGCCGACGAACGAGCCGAGCGGCATGAAGATCGCCACATTGCCGAGCAGGCAGATCAGCTCGTAGAGCGAGCGAACGCGCAGCGCCCTGTGGATTTCATGGAACGGCTTCAGGTTGCCCGAATGAATTTTCTCGCGCAGATAATCGGTATGATGAAGGGTTTGCATCAGCTGGCGGTAGAGATACGATACATCCATCGAGCCGAATTTGAACACGATGATCTTGATGACCGCGAATAGATAGAGAGCCAGCAGGATGCTAATGATGAAGTAGTTGAATCGTCTGTGCTGGAACATCGCAATCTTGTCCTTTCTATTTCGATCTTGCTGCTAAGCATAATCAGAAGAACTTAAGAAGAGCGTAGCGAAATTCTTAAACTTTTATTAAATCGGGGCGTGAAGCAACCATTTTCGGGCCGCCGTCGTCTTAGGGTGTAATCTAGCATCGGGACTGCCGATCGAAATCGAAGTTACTAGGAGCGTGGGAAAGATGAATAAGAAATTTACGGCCGTCATGGTGGCGGCGTCCGTCATGGCAGGGGCGTTCTTCGTTTCGCCGGGAGCTGGCCGGACATACGCGGATGCGGCATCGCCGGCGATTCGAATCGACGTCATGGGGAAAACGGTTCAAGCGGACGCGGCGCCGCTCGTCGATCATGGGCGGGTGCTCGTGCCGCTGCGCGCGGTCACGGAAGCGTTCGGCGCGAACGTGCAATGGGATGCCAAGACGAATACGGCAACCGTTCGCAAATGGAACGTAACCGTCCGCTTCACGGCTTTCAGCGGCGTTGCCGTCGTCTACCGCGAGCAGCCCGGAGGCGTAAGCCAAGCGACGGATCGGCTGGACTCGCCGATGAAGCTGCACGGCGGCCGCGCCTACGTGCCGCTGCGTTTTCTGGCTACCCAGTTCGGGTATGCCGCCGATTGGCACGACAATGCGGTCTTCATCGCATCGACGCTCGGCAAGCAGAAGATCGATACGCTGTACAACGGAGACCTCGCGGAAGCGCGCATCAATGCGGTCAGCCTCGGTTATGATCCGCAGTATGCGATTAAACCGATGGTCGCACGCAACGTGGGAGAGGCAGACGGCATGACGGTACTGTTCCGCGAGGGAGAAGCGCTTCGCTTCATTCAGATCGAAGGGGATCTAGCGGAACTGGTTGAAATCAAGGATGCTAAGGCGGTCGTGACGTGGGAGGGCCGATTGTCCGGGAACAAGGAGGATCGGCTGCGCAGCTTCATGAAGCGGAGCTGGACCGAAAGCGTAGGGACTGCGCCGAAGCCGAGCGGCGATTACGTGTATTACAACAGCGGCATTTTCGGCGAGACGGGCTGGACGGAATACGGCGTCGTCGATGCCGCGGGGGCGTTCACGCAGACGGGCTACAAGCATTACGGGTTCGGCGAAGTGGATAAAGAAACCGGCACGCTGGCCATCGCCAAGAAAGGCGAGAAGCGGAGCGACGCCGTCGGCGCATAGATGATGTGCGGGGCGCTGCGCTGTTTTCTTGAAAATGGGCGCTCGTTACTGGGAAAGTGCGAGCGCTGGAAATAGCAAAAGAGGTAACGCCAAGAACATGCGGCAAGAGCGAACACACAGAGCTACGCCAAGATCGTGTGCCAAGAGCAAACACAAAGAGCTACGCCAAGACCGTGCGCCAAGAGCAAACACACGGAGCTGCCGCCAAGAACGTGCGAGCCCGCCGGCCTCATAATTTAACGAACCGTACAGCCCTTATTGTTGGTTTTTTCGGCCTGTTGAAATTCTAACGAATCGTCCACGCGCTATTCCGTTCAGACCCAGCCATTTTGCTCGATTTCCTATGGATTACGCTTGATTAAGCTTTCCTCGGTTCGTTAGAACTCAAATGGGCGCTAAAACCGCCAAATAACGCTTGCTGGGTTCGTTACGGTGAATGTGCGAGTCAACAACGCAATGAAACGAAAGTAGGGAGTGTTACTGTGAGGCGGAAGAAGTTAGCGGTTGTGTTGATACTGAGCGCAGCGGTTCTTGTGGGGACGACCACCACGGTAATAGCCGAACGTCATATTCGTCTGATCGTGAACGGGGCAGAGGCGAAAACCGGCAAGGGTCCTGTCCTGGACAACGGAAGCGTGATGATTCCTATCCGCTCGGCGGCGGAATCGCTTGGCAAGGACGTGCAATGGAATGGTCGAACGTCGGAGGTATCCATTACGGATAAAGAAGATCGGTTGACGCAATATTCGAAAGGAAATCAGAAAGCTGTCCTATGGGGAACGAAGGTCAATGGAGACTATTGGGGAATGAGAATGACGTTCGGGAACATGGCACGAAAATTCCCGTTCTGGTACAACGTCGGCAATCCCTCCTACGCCCCGCGGATCATGCTGGAAGACTTGAACAAGGACGGCAAGAATGAACTGCTGGTTATTCTGACCACCGGCTACGGGACAGGGACCAAATTGGAAGAAGCGCATATATTCGACAGTGAGACGTTCTCGGAAATTCCATTAGAAGACTGGCAGACCTATGCGTTAAAACATGTCGTGCCGGGAAAAGTGACGGCTGAGGGTGCCCATATCCAAATCGATCACGCGGATCGGCTGATTCCGCACGGAATCCCGGCCGAGGATTTCGAAAGCAACGGAGCGCAATGGTGGTACGATCGTCCGGCATACGGCCAGGTCATTCAGTACGAAGTCCGTCAGGGAACGCTCTATGCCGTACTGCCGTTGTGGTTTTCGCCTGCGAACTCCGCAGGGCAATTGGAAATTCGCTTTGCGTTTCAGGATGGCTTCTATCAAGGAGAGCGTATCGGTTATAAAGCGTAGTCGTACGCGGGGCATCGCTGTAAACGGTGTTCGAATAAACAATCGGAAGGCTGCTGACCCGGGGGGTTCAGCGGCCTTCCTTGCGTTAACGGTCGTGCGCAGTGAGCAGTGAGCAGTGAGCAGTGAGCAGTGAGCAGTGAACGGTGAACTTGCGGCTTATTGGAATACTCCGGCAAATTACTGAAACACTATATAGAACTGATTCGAGAGGAGCACTGCCGAACGTTGAAGCCGCATCGGATTTTGACCCTAATGGTTCTTGCGGCGATGCTCGCCTGTGCCGATTCCGGACTGGGGCATGCGGAGCCCGCCGCCGAATCCCCGCATGACCTTTACGTTGAACCGCTCTCGAACATGAAGCTAGTGAATGAAGTTCTGTTATTCGAGCTCCACTCGAGAATCGACCAAGCGGTGAGCGGGAAGTTCGGAGCGGTCCAATCCGCGTCCTACGAGGTGGATGGCATTCGAGCGGATGGACACGGAGGCTATAGCGTGAAGATTCATGGACGGATTGCGCATGGGTCCGTCATGGACGAGGTCGACATTTACTTGGATTCCCCGTATTTCGATAGCGGTTTGGCCGTATCGAGGATCGAAATCCTTCACGGAAACGAAGCAAAGCGAAGATGAAGGAGAGTCGAGGAGAAGCGAGTCTTCGAAAGAGAAGCTTCGCGTCATCGAAAAAGGAGCCTCGAGTCGAAGGCTCCTCTTCGCGCGCTGTTCGCGCTGTTCAAGCTAGACGAGATATTGCTTGCGATACCGGAGCGGCGTTATGCCGATGCTGCGTTTGAAACAGGCGGAGAAGTACGGCGAATAGCGGAATCCCACTTCTTCGGCGATGCGATCGATGGACCACTCCGTCGAGACGAGGAGCTGCTTCGCCCGTTCCATTCGGAATTGGAGCAAATAATGGACCGGCGTCATGCCGTATTTCATTTTCATGCAGCGAACCACGTAATTCGGATGGAAGTGGAGCGCCTCGGCCAGCTTCTCGTTCGTCATGTCCTCCCGGTAGTGCTGCTGCAGATAAGCGGCGGCTTTCTCGGCAAGCCGGGCCGGCGGGGAATTCGCTGCGACGGCAGAGCTTACATCTTCCAGCATGGCGAGCAGCCGCGTCAGCAGATGCTGTTTCTCCCAGAAACAGTCGCCTACGGGCAGCTCGATCAGCCGCTGCAGCAGTTCGAATGCCAGCATGGGGTTCGGCAGCGAGGCATGCTTAGGAATGCGAATCGACTTCGGATGATCGAACGGCGATTGCGGCTCGGGCAGGTCCACTAGGGGTGCCGGAGGACCTTGCTGCCAGGCGCTATGCTCGAAATGCACCCAGTAGAAGACCGTTTCACGCTCGCATGGTTTGACCGCGTAATGCTCTCCTTCCGGCAGCAGCAGCAGCGTATCTCCTTCGCCAAGCGACCATTCCTCGCCATTCTCCCCGATGTGAAGCCCGCCGCTCGCGACGAAGAGCAGATCGAAGAGGCCGAATTGTCTGCGATTCGGATGACGGTCCGACGCCTGGAAGACCGTACGGCCGGATTCCCAGTAATAGGGAAGCGGCGGCGTTTTCAATTCCACGCAGGTTTCGATCGTCACCTAATTCCCCTGCTTTCCTGTGTGATTTTGTATAGAAAAAAGCTCATTCCGTTTCTAGTCCAGCTTATAGAAAAAGCATATACTCGACTATATGAAGAGTCAAATATTATCATTTTCGAGGTGTATGCATATGCAAACCAGTAAAATTCATATTCAGGACGAATTCTGGAACCGATACTCGGAGCTTGTCCGCAGTACGGTCATTCCCTATCAGTGGGAAGCGCTCAACGATCGGATCGCGGACGCGGAGCCCAGCTATGCGATCCGGAATTTCCGGATTGCGGCAGGACTGGAAGAAGGCGAGTTCGGCGGCTGGATCTTTCAGGACAGCGATCTGTACAAATGGCTGGAGGCCGTTGCTTATTCGCTTCGCCGCCATCCGGACCCTGAACTCGAGAAGGTCGCGGATGAGGCCATCGCTTTAATCGGCCAAGCGCAGCATGACAACGGTTATTTGAACACGTATTTTACGATTCAAGAACCGGGTAAGCAGTGGACGAATTTATACGAAGCCCATGAACTGTATTGCGCGGGACATCTGATCGAAGCTGCCGTTGCCTATTGCGAGGCGACGGGCAAACGCAGCCTGCTCGATATCGCCTGCCGGTTCGCGGATCTCATCGAACGGACCTTCGGCACCGAGGCTGGTCAAATTCGGGCCTATTGCGGGCATCAGGAGATTGAATTGGCGCTGGTCAAGCTGCACGGAGTCACGGGAGAAGAACGATATTTGGCGCTAAGCCGGTATTTCATCGATGAGCGCGGGAGCAAGCCGAACTATTTCATCGGGGAATGGGAACGCCGCGGCCGGACGGGGATCTGGTCGCAAGGCACGCCTAATCTGGAGGTGTATCAAAGCCATCTTCCCGTACGGGAGCAGTCGGTCGCGGTCGGTCACTCCGTTCGGGCCGTCTATATGTACACGGCGATGGCCGATCTCGCGCGATTGACCGGCGACGACAAGCTGCGCGAAGCCTGCGAGCGATTGTGGGCGAATACGACCGGCAAGCAAATGTATATTACGGGAGGCATCGGCGCGACGCATCTCGGCGAGGCTTTCACGTTCGATTACGATCTGCCTAACGATACCGTCTACGCGGAAACCTGCGCCTCGATCGGCTTGATCTTCTGGGCGCGGCGGATGCTCCGATTGGAAGCCAAGAGCGAATACGCGGATGTCATGGAACGGGCGTTGTACAACAATGTACTTGGCAGCATGTCCACGGACGGCAAGCATTTCTTCTATGTCAATCCGCTCGAAGTATGGCCGGATGCGAGCATCCACAATCCCGACCGGCGCCATGTGAAGCCGGTGAGACAGAAGTGGTTCGGCTGTTCCTGCTGTCCTCCGAACGTTGCCCGCCTGCTCAGCTCGTTGAACGATTACATCTATGACGTGTCGGATGACGGTAAGACCGTCTACGCGCATCTGTATATCGGAAGCGAAGCCTCGTTCGAGCTTGCCTGCGGCACAGTCGCGCTGCGCCAGCATTCGGCGCTCCCTTGGGATGGCCGGGTCGAGTTCACGGTGTCGCTGCCGGAAGCTCGGGAAGGTGCCGCGTTCGAGCTTGGACTGCGTATTCCGGCATGGTTCCAGGACGGACGTCCGGTGCTGAATGTGAACGGCGAGGAACGGGAGTATCGCGTGGAGAAAGGCTATGCGAAAGCGGAACGCCGGTGGGCGGACGGGGATCGCGTGGAATGGCTGCTCCCGATGGAGACGAAGCTCGTCGCCGCCCATCCGCAAATCCGGGCCGATGCAGGCAAGGCGGCCATCCAGCGCGGTCCCTTCGTTTACTGCGTGGAACAAGCGGATAATGGCGCTCCGCTGGCTTCGCTTTCCATGGCCGCGGAACCGAATCTGAGGAGCTATGCGGATGCTGATCTGCTGGGCGGCTGCGTTGTCGTAGAGGGCGACGCTCGGGTAGCGGACGATACCGCATGGGAGGACGGACTGCCTTATCGGCCGCTTGACCAGGAGAAGAAGAGGGCTGCCCGGTTCAAGGCGATCCCTTATTATCTATGGGGGAATCGCGCGCCGGGCGAAATGAGCGTGTGGATGAGGCTGTAACAATAAGAAAAGCGTTGCCGATGCGGCAGCGCTTTTTTTTAACTTTTCGCCGGGCTTGTCCCTAACGAGCAAGGGCGAATTTCCAAATCAGCCAACAGACCAGCACGGACGCCCACGAAACGAACCCGAATACCATGACGATCTTGTTCTCGCTCCAGCCATGCTTCAGGCTGAAATGATAATGAATCGGAGCCATTCTGAATAGGCGCAATTTGGTCCGTTTATAGTACCAGACTTGCAGGATGACCGAGCATTGTTCGGCCAGATAGACGGAGAACAGGATGGGGATCAAGATTTCCACCTTCTCGATGACCGCCAAGATCGAGAGCGATCCGCCAATCGCCAGCGACCCCGTATCTCCCATGAACGCCCGGGCGGGATAGATATTATAGAGAAACAATCCGAGCAGACAGCCGATCATGACGAGGGAGAAGGTCTGCACTTCAGGCTTGTCCGAGATGAGAAAGAAGAAGAAGTAAGTCGGCATGGCAACGTTGATCAACAGCCCGTCCAGGCCATCGGTGAAATTAATCGCATTCGCCGATCCCACGACGAACAGCAGCATGATCAGGATGTAGACGGCAACGGGCAGATGCAGCTGAAATCCATGGAACAACGCGATATCGCTCGTTAGATGGAACGAACGGAACAACGCGAAGAGCAGAATGCCCGTCATTGCAAATTGGAATAGAAGCTTCGTCCGTCCGGAAATGCCTGCGGGGTCCTGCTGCGATGCTTTCTTGAAATCATCCATGAAGCCGATCGAACTGAATAAGAGAAACGCTGCGCACAGAAACACCATGAGCGGGGCAAGGTGGAATCGCAGAGACGTAACCACGCCGATAAGCAAAATAAGCCCGGCCATCAGCGGCGTCCCCCGCTTGGCTTGATGGTCGGGAGGCAGCTCGGAGCGAATGGGCTGCGTGAGCTTCAGACTGCGCAGCCCCCATATGAGCAAGGGCGTGAACGCTGCGACAAGCAAGAAGGAAAGACCGGAAATCCCGAGTACGCCGAACATCATTCCGAATGGCCCCCGATGCATGCAGAATAGGTTTGCTGGGTTCATGACGCGCAAGGCTCGCCGCCTAGTCGCTGTACCAACTTTACCTAATGATTGATATGCATTAAAGAGAAGGATTACATCGGTTTTTTTCATATTTTCGGTAAAAGCGCGAAAGAATACTGGAGTCCGACGGTGTCGTTGACACCTTACAATTGCGCAGGCGCCGAAAGGAAGCGGGAAACAGATGAGATTCCAATCCAAAGTTGTCATTGTCACGGGCGGAGCCAGCGGTATCGGCGAAGTCACGGTCCGGTTATTCGCGCAGGAAGGCGCGAAGGCGGTCATTGCCGATTACTCCGATCAGGGGCAGGCGGTTTCGGATAAGCTGAACGCGGAAGGCTTCGATACCATATACGTCAAGACCGACGTGACGAAAGAAGAGCAGGTCATCCATATGGTGGACGAAACGGTGAGCAAATACGGCCGTTTGGATATTTTGTTCGCGAACGCGGGAATCGCGAAGGACGCCCCTGCCGACAAGCTGGAAGCGGACGCGTGGCAGCGTACGATCGACATCAATCTGACAGGCGTCTTCCTCTGCGATAAGTACGCGATCAAGCAAATGCTGACGCAAAACGGCGGCGGCACGATCGTCAACTGCGGTTCCATTCACAGCCATGTCGGCAAAGCGGGCGTTACGGCCTACGCGGCAGCCAAAGGCGGCGTCAAGCTGCTGACCCAGACGATGGGCGCGGATTACGCGGCCAAAGGCATTCGCGTGAACGCGATCTGCCCGGGCTACATCGATACGCCGCTGATCGGCAACCTGCCCGAAGCCGTCACGCAGCATCTGATCGGCCTTCATCCGATGGGCAGGCTCGGCCGTCCGGAGGAAGTTGCGAAAGCCGTCTTGTTCCTGGCCAGCGACGACGCATCGTTCATTACGGGAACGACGCTGCTCGTAGACGGCGGGTTTACTGCGGTGTAAATGGCTGGTTTTGTAATGGCTGGTTTATAACAAAGAAGAAGCGGCGTCCTCAGACGCCGCTTCCTTTCATTTTCGCCAGAAAGGCGGATATCGCATAATACGCTGCTCCGCGCACGGCGGATTTCTCGCCCTGCTCCGCGAATAGCACGCTCAGCTTGCCGCGGTGATGCTTCAGCGCCCGCCGGGCGACGGTGCGCTGCATGGCGTCGCCGATCCACGCTTCGGCGCGGCGCATAACGTTGCCGACGATGACCACGTCGGGATTGAACACGTTCACGATGTTCGCGATGCCGACGCCGAGCGCTTCCCCGATACCGGCGAACAAGGCGACGACTTCGGCTTCGCCGCCGCGGGCCGCATCGAGCAGGCTGTCGAGGTCGTGATAACCGAGCGGGGCCGCCTGTTCGAGCAGCGCGTTCTCCGAGGCGTACAGCTCCCAGCAGCCTTGATTGCCGCAGCGGCAAGGCTTGCCGTCCGCATGAATGGAGAGATGGCCGAGCTCGCCCGAGAAGCCGCCCGCGCCTTTGTACAGCTCCTTGTTCAAAATCATCCCCGTGCCGATCCCGATGCCGACGCTGACGTAGATCTGATTCGCGATCCCGCGGCCGGCGCCGTAGCGCTGCTCGCCTTGCGCGCCGGCGTTCGCTTCGTTGTCGATCGTGACGGGCACGCCGAAGCGTTCTTCCGCGAGCGCGCGCAGGGGAACCTCCGGCCAGGAGAGGTTCGGCGCGAACAGAATCGTTCCTTCGGCGTTAACGAGCCCGGGCACGCCGATGCCGATGCCCACCATGCCGTACGGGCAGGCCGGGATCTCGCTCCGCAGCGCTTCAATGCAGTCGAACAGCTGGGCGATGACGCTGTCCGCGTCCTGCGTCCGCAGCGTGATCCGGCGTTCGGCAACGACGCTGCCTTCGAGATCCGTCAGAATGCCGCGGATATAATTGACGCCGAGATCGATGCCGACGGCATAGCCCGAGCGCGACCGGAATTCCAGCAGATTCGGCTTCCGTCCGCCGCTCGATTCGCCGGGACCGATGTCGGCCACGAGGTGACTGTCGATCAGATCCTGCACGAGGCTCGACACCGTCGCTTTGTTCAGCCCCGTACGTTCCGAGATTTGAGCCCGTGACAGCGGCGCGTAACGAAGCACGGCGTCCAGCACGATGGCGGTATTCATTTTTTTGACGAGCGTCAAATCTCCGGTTTGCTTCATGATTCTCCCATTTCCTCCGGTGCCTTCAATAGTATGGGTACGATTGTACCACGTGCCAGAGCAGGATTCTATAGCTGGGAGCTGTCAAAAAAAACTTTCTTTGTTTAGTAGACAAACAAAGTCCGGCGATGCTAATATAGAGCCATAAGAACGTTTTCATAAATCAGCCGAACCTGCCGGGGACAAACGGCCCGCATCGCCGGGCACGCGTTTCAAGCTCGCGGCCAAAACCTTTCTGGAGGGATATTATTTCATGACTTACTTCAAAAACATCGGCAAAATCGCATTCGAAGGCAAAGGCTCCGACAATCCGCTCGCATTCAAACACTATAACCCGCAAGAAGTCGTGCTTGGCAAAACGATGGAAGAGCACCTGCGTTTCGCGGTTGCTTACTGGCATACATTCACGGGTACCGGCTCCGATCCGTTCGGCGTAGGTACGGCAGTCCGCGGCTGGGACAGCGCGAACGAAATGGATCAAGCGAAAATGCGCGTTGAAGCGAATTTCGAATTCCTGAGCAAACTCGGCGTCCCTTACTATTGCTTCCATGACCGCGACGTTGCGCCTGAAGGCAGCACGCTTGCCGAAACGAACAAGAACCTCGACGTGATCGCCGATTTGCTTGAGCAAGGCATGAAAGACACCGGCGCGAAGCTGCTGTGGAACACGGCTAACATGTTCACCAACCCGCGCTTCGTACATGGCGCTGGAACGACGTCCAACGCTGACGTATTTGCATATGCCGGCGCACAATTGAAGAAAAGCCTTGAAGTGGGCAAACGCCTTGGTGCCGAGAACTACGTGTTCTGGGGCGGCCGCGAAGGCTACGATACGCTGCTTAACACGGACATGGCGCTTGAACTAGACAACCTGGCCCGCCTGTTCCACATGGCTGTAGCGTATTCCAAAGAAATCGGTTTCGGCGCGCAATTCCTGATCGAGCCTAAGCCGAAAGAGCCAACGAAACACCAATACGATTTCGACGCGGCAACGACGATCTCGTTCCTGCAGAAATATGATCTGAAAGACTACTTCAAGTTGAACCTGGAAGCCAACCATGCAACGCTGGCAGGCCATACGTTCGAACACGAAATCCGCGTAGCTGCCATCAATGGCATGCTTGGCTCGCTCGATGCAAACCAAGGCGACCTGCTGCTCGGCTGGGATACGGACGAATTCCCTACGGATATCGTATCGACGACGCTTACGATGTTCGAAGTGCTTAAAGCCGGCGGTATCGGCAAGGGCGGCATCAACTTCGACGCCAAAGTACGCCGCGCGTCCTTCGAGGACCAAGATTTGTTCCTGGCGCACATCGCCGGTATGGATACGTACGCATGGGGCTTGAAAGCCGCTGCGAAACTGATCGAAGAGAACGTGATCGACGGCTTCGTAAACAACCGCTACCGCAGCTTCAAAGAAGGCATCGGCGCCGAGATCGTTGCCGGCCGCGCAACGCTGGCATCGCTGGAGCAATACGCGCTGCAAAACAACGCGATCACGAACGAGTCCGGACGTCTGGAACGTATCAAATTGCAGCTGAACGAAATTATTTTCAGCGTATAGGAGGCCTTTGATTCATGTCATACGTCATCGGCGTCGACTTAGGCACAAGCGCGGTGAAAGTGCTGCTTCTGGATAGAAGCGGCACGGTCGCTGCCGAAGCATCGCGCGATTATCCGCTGTTTCACGAGCATTCCGGCTGGAGCGAACAGCGTCCGGACGATTGGGTGGACGGCACGATCGAAGCGATCCGCGAATTGACGGCGAATGCCGGCATTTCCGCGGACGCGATCGAAGGCATCAGCTTCTCGGGTCAAATGCACGGTCTCGTGCTGCTGGACGCGGAAGGCAATCCCGTTCGCAACGCGATTCTATGGAACGATACGCGGACGACCGCGGAATGCCGCGAGATCGAAGCGCTGCTCGGCCAAGAGCTGCTGCTAACGATTACGCGCAATCCGGCTTTGGAAGGCTTCACGCTGCCGAAGATCCTCTGGGTGCGCAAGCACGAGCCCGAAGTCTTCGCGAAGGCGGTCTCCTTCTTGCTGCCCAAAGATTACCTCCGTTACCGGCTGACGGGCGGGCTGCATATGGATTACTCCGATGCGGCCGGCACGCTGCTGCTGGACGTGGCGAACAAACGGTGGAGCAGCGAGGTGCTGGAGGCGGTATCGCTGCCGGCATCCTTCGCCCCGCCGCTCGTGGAATCCCACGAGCTGACGGGCACGCTCCTTCCGGAACGCGCGGCTGCTGCCGGTCTGAACGCCAATACGAAAGTATTCGCGGGCGGCGCGGACAATGCTTGCGGCGCGATCGGATCGGGCATTCTGCAGGAAGGACTGACGATGTGCAGCATCGGCACGTCCGGCGTTATTCTCTCGTATGAAGAAACGAGCGCGAACGATTTCCGCGGCAAAGTGCATTTCTTCAACCACGGCAAAGAGAACGCGTTCTATGCCATGGGCGTTACGCTTGCCGCAGGCTACAGCCTTAGCTGGTTCAAGCAGACCTTTGCCAAAGGCGAATCGTTCGACGAGCTGCTGGAAGGCGTCGGCGACGTTCAGCCAGGCGCGAAAGGGCTGCTGTTCACGCCGTACATCGTCGGCGAACGGACGCCGCATGCGGATTCCGTCATTCGCGGCAGCTTCATCGGCATCGACGGCTCGCATGAACGGAAGCATTTTGCCCGCGCGGTTATGGAGGGCATTACGTTCTCGCTGAACGAGTCGGTGGCGATGTTCCGCGAAGCCGGCAAGACGGTCGATACGATCATTTCCATCGGGGGCGGCGCATCCAATCCGGTCTGGCTGCAGATGCAGGCGGATATCTTCGATGCGAATGTCGTTTCCTTGGAGAACGAGCAGGGGCCGGGCCTTGGCGCGGCGATGCTTGCGGCTTACGGCTGCGGCTGGTTCGACAGCTTGGAAGCATGCGCGGAGCTGTTCGTGAAACGCGCTTCCGTGTATAAGCCGAACCCGGCGGCGGTGGACGCTTACAGCGGCCTGTTCCGCATCTATCAAGACGTGTACGCGGCGACGCGGGCATTAAACGAAGGTCTTCAAGCTTACCGTAAGTAGAGAGTTGTAAGTTGTAATTGTTAGTAGCAAGTGTTAAGTAGTAAGTTGTATTAAGCAGTAATTGGGCATCATTCGGCGCATGGACGCCGTACTGGCTATTGCACCGTCCCTCCGCTTGCCGGGGGGACGGTTTTTTGTGCTGCGCACAAAAAACCTCCATATCCGCGCAGCTGCGGCGGAAGTGGAGGTCATAAGTATGTATAAGTATTATTAATATGCAGCCAAGATTAAAACGAAGCGACGGTCGAATGGCTTAATTATAAGGCCCCCAAATATCGAGCGGCGAAACGCCAAGCTGATCGGCGATCAATTGCGCGGTCAGCCGATGCGGTTTTTTGATTTTGCCATTGCGGATGTTGGAGATCGTCGTCAGTGAAATCTTCGTACGCTCGGCAAGCCGAGTGACGGACATTCGTTTCTCCAGCATGAGCAGACGCAGCTTATAAGCCGATTCGGAAGGATCGTCGGAACCGTAAGGAACGTTAATCTGCCAATTCGCCGTCTCCGAATCGGGCGCGCCTACGGCATCCATTGCGAGCACGATGATGGCGTAACATCGGAATGAGCCGTCTCCGTTGAAGAACGGCTTGACGATGGAATGGACATGAAACCGGTCTTGGAACAGCTGCAGAATGAATTTGAACTCGCCGGTTTCCTTGCTGAATTGCAAGTCCCGAAGTCTGTCCCGGACGCGGGCGCGGTCCTGCTCGTCGACGAATTGATCGCTGTTCGTACGCGACAGCTCTAATCGGTCGTACTGGATCGGGCCGCGGTAGCTGCGCATGGAAACGACGGTTCCGGCCTTCGTCAACAGCATGGAAACGATAATGCTGCGTTCATACGCCTGGTCCTCGATCCATTTATGCTCCGACCGGTCGCGAATCGTCACCATGACGAGCGCCTGATCCGAATCGGGCATCCGCTTGGCGTATAACTCGCCGAATAACGGATCCAAACGAGGCAATGAAAAATACGTCTCCGCATGGGCTTCCTGATTAACCGACGTAATGGAAGCGCACAGCCGATCGATGATCGGCCATAAGGGGTTCGCGCCGTATAACGGCAGCGAGCGAAGGTCGAGTCCGACCAATTGTTCGTCGGTATAGCCGCACATCGCACGGAAGGCGGAATTGCACGCATAGATGCAACGACTGTTTTGATCGGATCGAACGATGATTACAGCATCCGGAGATTGAGCGAATAGATCCACCATCATCAGCAGCACCTCAGCATGAGTTGTTGCCCTATTATATCATATTGGATTTATTCAGCTAGAGTTTAAGGGGGTCAGATCCGTAAAATTTTACCTTTTTTTGGCTGCGGTATGATGGACTGGAGATTCGGGCAGGATAATCGGGCATGGAACATTTTAGCGGAAAAGGGTGTGCCCGCAATGCAAAACGATACTGCACTGTTGTTTCAATTCGCTGATTCCCGCACTGCGTCGCTCGCAAGCGGAACGTTCGAAGAGCTCGGCTACGATCCCGTGATTCAGCAAGGGAACGACGTTCATATCCATATGCGCGGCGATGACCTCACGTCGGCATTGGAGATCGCGCAGTCGCACGGCGGCCAGCTGGCCGTGGAATCCTCCATTCCGGATATCGAGCTGACGAACGAAGCGTACCGCATGGAAAATATTACGATTCCCGCACATGTCGTGAACGAGGACTGGATTTCGCAGGAAGAAACGGCGGAGGGTCTCGTTAATTACGACGACGATGCCCCGGGGGAGAACGAGTTCATGCCGGACGATGGATCGTACGGCTACTTCTCCGGCGACGTGCATAGCTGAAGCGCAAGCGCAAGCGCAAGCAAAGAAGGCTGACCGGCGGTGCTCCGCATGGTCAGCCTTCTCATTATGTTCATTCCTTAAGCGCCGCATGGCTGCCGGCCGAATAGCCGGTCGAGAATGCCGCCGTAATGTTATAACCCCCGGTGTACCCGTGAATGTCCAGCACTTCGCCGCAGAAATACAAGCCGCCCATCAGCTTCGATTGCATCGTCTTCGGATCGATTTCCTTCAGATTCACGCCGCCTCCGGTTACGAAAGCGTCCTCCAGCTTCAGCGTCCCGTAAGCCCGCAGTGGAAACGACTTGATCAGCTTCGCGAAAGCAAGCCAGGCTTGCTTCGGGATATTATCGTACGTCAGCTGCTCGTCCAATCCGGCTTCCTTCAATAATAAAGGTATCATGCGCTCCGGCAAATAACTCTTGAGCGTATTCTTGACCGCTTTCTTCGATTCAGTCTGAGCAAGCCGCAGCGTCTCCGCATAAACTTCGTCAGCCGTTTGATCCGGCAGCAGATCGATCGTAAGCAGGGCGTTGCGGGCGTCGCCTTTCTTCAATTCTTTGACGACGAACTGGCTGCACCGGAGCGCGATGGGGCCGGATACGCCGAAGTGAGTGAAGATCATGTCGCCGCGATGCTCCGTTACGCGTTTTCCTTTGGCGTTCCAGACGGACAAGCTGACATCGCGGAGCGACAGCCCCTGCAGCTCCTTGCTCTGGATGAAAGGCTCGCCCGACGTAATCGGCACTTCCGTCGGGAACAGCTCCGTAATGGAATGGCCGGCTCGCTCCGCCCATGGATAGCCATCCCCGGTCGAACCCGTATGAGGAACGGACTTGCCGCCGGTGGCAACGACGACACTTCTACAGGCGATCGTCTCGCCGGATTTCAGCGTCACCGCGCGAACCCGTTCGCTGGCGTGGTCGAAATCGATATGGCTGACCGGGGCGTTGACCCGGATATCCACGCCTTGCTTCCGGACCTGGTGAACGAGTGCGTTCACGACCGTCTTGGCGTTGTCGGTGACCGGAAACATCCGCCCGTTGTCCTCTTCTTTCAAGGCGATGCCGAGTCCTTCGAAGAAAGCGATGATATCCTTGTTGCCGAAGCTCGTTAACGCGCTGTAGAGGAACCGTCCGTTACCCGGGATATGCTTGATCAGCTCGTCCATGTCCTTGTTGTTCGTCACGTTGCAGCGGCCGCCGCCGGAAATGCCCAGCTTGCGCCCTAATTTGTCGCCTTTGTCCAGCAGGAGCGTTCTCGCTCCGTTCTTGCTGGCTGCGATTCCGGCCATGAGACCCGCGGAACCGCCTCCTATTATAATGACGTCATAGATCACGATGTACCCCTCGATTATCAATCTGTTAGCCTGAATAATGCCGTTACTATCATACTATCCAGATTCATAGGCGTCTACTCGCGCATCGGCTTTTCGATGCCGGTATTTGGAAATATCTACCTGAAGCGAGTGTGGATCAATTTGACAGGAATTACATTGTAAAAAGAGTAGACCTATGATTTAATCGGATTAAGTACTTGATACCGATATACATTAACTGGGTTTCTTCTGAAGGGTGGGACTCATTTTTGTGTGGAAGCTTATTCTCCTGCAATTTCTTCTAGCTTTATTCCCAGTCTTTATCTTTCAATTCTGGTACGACTACTCGAAACCCCTCAAGAGAGTTCCTTACTTCCTCATAACGACTTGCGGCGCTTGCGTGATGTTAGGCCTTGCGGTTTGCATCGATGTACAAGGGTTTGACCTGGGCTACTTGTACGCGCAGCTGATTATCGGTTCTTTATACGGCGGTCCGGTGGTAACCATGGGGCTTGCGGTCATCTACGCGATGGCCCAATGGCTCATGATGGACGGCAGCTGGGGATGGATCGAGATGGCGGGGACGCTGCTGTTCGTCATTCCTATTATCTCGCTGTACAATCACGACTTTTTCCGGAAGAATACCAGAACGAAGTATACCGTGGCGCTCGGTTTGACGGCGCTTGTACTGTTGATTCGGTTATGCGCTTTCATTCGGTTCTACGATGTCCGGCATCCCGATTTGCAGACATCGGATTACATAACGATTATCGCTCACCAATTGTCCTATTTGGTCATCGTGAGCATCGGCATTGCCTGCGCGGAGCATTTCATCCGGTTTCGGCAAGTGCATCACCGGTTGGTCAAAGTGTCGGACAAGTTCCGCATCGAGGTGCAGAAGCTGCAGCAATTCATAGAAGAAACGCCGCTCGGCGTCATCTTCGTCGACCAAACGGGCACCATTACGCATATTAACGAGATGGCGATCCATCTGTTGAAGGACAAAGTAGGCGGCAAGACGCGCGACGAGCTGCTCGGACAGCCGTTCACGATCATGTACGACCATATCGAGAAGGATGTCATGGGGCGTCTGATCCATCAAGCTTTGAACGGTCATAAAGTCACGACGGAATACGTGCAGGACCAGGGGAAAATCTATCTCAACTCCGGCATTTGCGTACGCGATATGGCGAATAATGAAATCATCGGCGCGGCGCTGATCGCCCACGATATGACGGAGCTGAGCCGGCTGCGCGACGAGCTCGGACGCATGGAGAGGCTCAGTCTTGTCGGACAGATGGCAGCGAGCATTACGCACGAGATCCGCAACCCGCTGGCGGTTATCCGGGGATTCGTGCAGCTGATGGGCGAGCGCAGTCCCGACAATCAGAAGGAGTATTACCGGATCGTCATCGAAGAGCTGGACCGGGCGAACTGCATCATCAACGACTTCTTGTCGCTGGCACAGAACCGGGTCATCGAGAAAAACAGCCGCTCGCTGCATGATATCATCAACGAAATCTTGCCGCTGCTCTGGGCCGATGCCAATATGCGCGGCCAGTCGCTGGAGCTGAAGCTGGCGGACTACATACCCATGCTGATGCTGAACGAGAAAGAGATGAAGCAGCTTATCCTGAACCTTTCCCGCAACGGGATGGAAGCGATGGATCAGCATGGCATCCTGTCTTTGGAAACGGCCACATTCGAGAATTACGTGGAGCTGCGCGTCACGGATACCGGAAGCGGCATCCCGAAGGAAAAGCTGGAGCATCTGTTCGAGCCGTTCTACACAACGAAGTCCCATGGCACGGGGCTTGGTCTTCCGCTCTGCCTCAGCATCATGGAACGTCATGGCGGCGTGATCCAGGTGGAATCCAAAGAAGGTACCGGCACGACGTTCGTCGTCCGCTTCGACCGCAACCGCAACGCCTACGAAGCGGCCGCTGCACGGAGCCGGGACTGAATACATAATGATTTGCGGTGAATAACCGGTACATACGGACGGATAAGCGGTAATCGCTGCGCGCATACTACCCTCTGGAAGGGGGTGCCAGCAGTGGCAAACAATTCGCAATCGCGCAGCGCTTCCGAACAGGACGCGGCAGAGAGCAAGAAGAAGCAGGGCTCCAAGGCTCCTGAATCGGAAGGCTACGATAAGAAATTAGACGGCCCTAATCGCCCTTCCATCTAAGGAAGGAGAGAACGGGAATGAACGAGGATAACGAACAGCAGTCGAAAGGGCCTAGCGCCGGCGGCGATGATCCGGAGCTGGATCCGTACGAAATCAATTTCCTGCCCCAATTTCGCAGCGGACGCGGTCCGAGAGCGCCATTCGTGAACAGCAGCGGCGTCGTTATTGGCGATCATATGTACGAATCGCCAAACTCGCCGCTCAGCAACTGGACGGCGGAGACCGATCCTGCGATCATGGCGGGCAGCGAATGGGTGCATCCGTTCAAGGACGTCGGATTTCTGACCGGCGAGAACCGGGATTATTTCGAGCAGGGCATCGGGCCGCAGGGCGGCATCTTCACGCATCCCGAACATAATGCGGCGTTCGAAGCGATGAACGAAGGCGTATCCGAGGACGATTCGCAGTGAAGCAGCAGAGCAATCGGGCGCAGGCCCGAAAAATAAGAATGGGTATGAGTGGAAACTTATACCCATTTTTATTTTTCTCCGGAATGAAACTCATTGCGCCGCCATAAGGACGGCATGACACTCGTTTCACCTTGATTGCTTTTTCTTTGCTTTCATATAAGTCGCGGCGTATAATAGAAAGAAAATGAAATCATAAGGAGCGATCACATATGTCGATGTCTTTCGAACGATACATGCTTGATATGGTCCAGCCGATGCGCGACGACCTGACACGTCTGGGAATCGAGGAGCTGCGCACGCCTGAAGCGGTAGAGGAAAAGCTGCCGAACGCGCAAGGAACGACGCTTGTCGTTATTAACTCCGTTTGCGGCTGTGCCGCAGGCCAATGCCGTCCGGGCGTTGCCCAAGCGCTGCAAGGCGAGAAGCTGCCTGACCAATTGTACACGGTATTCGCAGGTCAAGATAAAGAAGCGACTGCGAAAGCACGCGAATATTTCGCTCCATACCCGCCGTCTTCGCCTTCCATCGCGCTGCTCAAAGACGGAGAACTCGTTCATTTCATCGAGCGCCACCAAATCGAGAACCGTTCGGCCGCCGACATCGCAGCAGATTTGACTTCTGCTTTCGAGCGGCACTGCTAATAAGAGGTGATGGCATGAGCTTGCAGGAACAGATCATTCAAGAGCTTGGCGTTAAGCCCGAGATCGATCCGCAGCAGGAGATTCGCAAACGGGTGGATTTCTTGAAAGAATACGTACGCAAATCCGGTACGTCCGGCTTGCTGATCGCAATCAGCGGCGGTATCGACAGCGCGGTCGCAACGGGTTTGTGCAAACAAGCGACCGACGAGCTGAGCGAAGAAACCGGCAAGGAATACATGACCTTGGGCGTGTTCCAGCCTTACGGCGAGCAGTCCGATATTGCCGACAGCTACGCGACGGCGGAAGCGTTCAACCTGAAGTACCGCGTCGAGACGAACATCCAGGAAGCGGTTGATGAAATCGCGCTGGAAGTCGAGCACAGCCTCAAGTCGATCGGCATCTCCAAGCATATCAGCCGGGGCGGCAAGGGCAACGTCAAAGCGCGGACCCGCATGGTCACGCAATACGCGCTCGCGTTCGAACTGAACCTGCTCGTTGTCGGTACGGATCATGCCTCCGAAGCGATTACCGGTTTCTATACCAAGTGGGGCGACGGAGCGGTCGACATTACGCCGCTCAGCACCTTGAACAAGCGTCAAGTCCGCCTCGTGGCGGCAGCGCTTGGCGTTCCGGGCGCCGTCGTCACGAAAGCGCCGACCGCAGGACTGTGGGATGGCCAGACCGACGAGGACGAGCTCGGCATCACGTACGACGAGAACAGTTCCTACCTCGAAGGCAAGGTAATCAGCGACGAGTCCCGCGAGAAGCTGGAGAAGCAGTATCTCAAGACCGCGCATAAACGGAATTCGATTCCTGGCATTTAAGATTCCGCATCATGCATGTACATGTACGCCCTTCGGCTTCGGCCGGAGGGCGTTATTTGTTTGCAATGGTTCATGCTTTCATGAATGAATGGCGATTTGATTACGCGATCATCGCCGGAGCTAGTGACGGGCTTGCCCCCAGGGTGCTATACTTTGGAAGGTTGTTCCACCCTGGAGGAAAGCAGTGAACGAGAACCTATGAATCAGAAGAGACGTCGTGTCCTGCCGGCTGTACTTCTTTCTTTGCTCTTGCCCGGACTGGGGCAGTTATACAATGGCCAGTGGAGAAAGGCGCTCCTAATGCTGGGCTTCATTCTCATCGTCCCGGCCGTGATCATGATTTCATTCAAGCCGTCGTTTTGGGCGATCCCGGCAGCGCTGGCAATCGTACTGCTGACTGAACTGTACGCACTCGCCGATGCCGCCGTCAGCGCCGTTCGGCTCAAATCCATCCTACTTCGCAGTTATAACCGGTGGTACGTATATGCAGCTTCGATTCTCGTACTGCTTGCGGCCACGCAGCTCGTATCCGTGAAGCCGCTGCTCGGAATGAAGAATTACGTGCTCGAAGGTCCCTCCATGGAGGAGACGATTCGCTCGGGCGAGCAAATCATGGTGGATGCGCGGGCAAGCTCCTACGGGAACGGAGATATCATCGTCTTCGATCGGGATGGACGGGAGAACGTGCAGCGCATCGTGGCCATGGGCGGGGATACGATTGCATTCGATGACGACAGCGTCATCCTGAACGGCCAGCCGCTCGCGGAAAGCTATGCGGTGGTGAAAGATTACCGGCAGCATTTGACCACGGTACCGCAGCGGATTCCGGAGGGCAGCTTCTTCGTGCTTGGCGACAATCGGAGCAACAGCGTGGACAGCAGGATTTTCGGCCTGGTACATGCGTATCAGGTCAAAGGCAAAGTGCTCTATATCCTGCTGAGCGATGAACGGAAACGGATCGGCCATAAGCTGTAATGGGCAGCAAGCAGTAAGAGGCAATGAGAAAGCAGGAAGAAACCTACTGACAGCTGGCAGCGGAAGCATACTGCCGGCTGCTTTTTTTTGTTATGATAAGGGCAGTTGTTTCAATATGGGGAGGTAGCCGTACTATGAATCCAGCTGTTTGGCATCATCGCAATCCGCTCATCCATACCTTGCAAGCACTGTCGGAAGGCCAACTGACCGTTGGCTTCATCGGCGGGTCGATCACCGACGCCCGTCCGCGGCACAATTGGCCGGAGCCGGTCGTCAGCTGGCTCGTCGACCAGTTTCCGCATGCGAGAATCGTCGTCGAGAATGCCGCCATCGGCGCAACGGGCAGCGAGCTCGCCGTCTTCCGGGCGAAGCGGGACCTGATCGACCGCGGCTGTCAGCTGGTGTTCATCGACTATGCCGTGAACGACCAAGGCGAGCCTGCCGAGAAACGCAGCCGGACGCGCGAAGGCCTTCTCCGCAAGCTGCTGGCGGACGGCAAGCGGGATGTCGTCTTGGCGCATACGTATATGCAGGACATGTACGGGGCGATGCTAGAAGGCGGCGTTCCGGATTCGATAGCAGGGCTGGAAGCGCTCGCGGATCATTACGGCACCGGCTCCGTCTGGATGGGACTCCATGCGCTGGAAGAAGTGCGCAAAGGCCGCATGCGCTGGGAAGAATGGCTGCCGGACGGCTTGCATCCGACGAGCCGAGGCAGTTTGAGCTACGGTCAAAGCATTATTGCGTACTTGGAGACAGAGTTGCTGGGCGACGGTCGCAGCGGCGACGCGGCGCGTTCGTCTTCCTATGGCGCTGCCGGACAGGCTTTGCCATTGCCGCTGAATCCGGCGCATTGGGGCGAGGCCGGGATTCTGCCTCTTGCCGCGGCGGAGACGGAAGGACCTTGGACGATACGCCGCTGGCCCTATTACGAATGGATCGATCAAGTGCTGGAAACGGCGGCGGTCGGCGCGAAGCTGGCTTTTTCCTTCAACGGGCGGGGGTTATCCCTCGGCTTCGATTTCGGCAAAACATCGGCGGAGTTCCGTTATCGGTTCGACGGCGGGGAATGGGTGACCGCGAGCAGAGAACGGCCGGATTGGTGCGGCGACGAAGGCTGGTTCCGCAGCTGCTTCCTGGGTGACGACTTGGCGCCCGGTACGCACCGGTTCGAGCTTGAAGTCATTCACGGCGATCGGCCGGAATGCAGGGGAACGAATTTTAGACTGGCGCTCATCGGCGTCGTCGTTTAAGTGAGGCGGTTGAGAGAGTTTGATTATCGGAATCGGACATGATCTCGCTTCGTTGGAGCGGATCGAGAAAGCATTGCGCGGCTCGGCCGGCGCGCGGTTTCAGGAGCGGATCCTGACCGAACGCGAGCGGGATATGGCCGCGGCCTACAGCGGCCGGCGCTTCGTTGAATTCGTCGGCGGCCGGTTCGCCGTCAAGGAAGCCGTCTCCAAAGCGTTCGGCTGCGGCATTGGCGGCACGCTCGGTTTTCAGGACATCGAGATCGGCCGCGAGAGCAGCGGCAAGCCGCTCTGCCGTCTGTCGGCGGAAGCTTGGAACCGGCTTGGCATGCATGAACCGGACGTTGCCGTTCACGTATCCATCTCGCACGATCATGCATTAGCCTCCGCTTACGTCATCGTGGAACGCATGAATTGAAAACGTCTGCATATCCGCGGTACCTTTTGCCCATAATTGGAATAAAACGTAACAAAACCGGGCGGAAGGGGGCGGCTGCGAATGGGATTGAAACCGGAGCTGCTGTCGAAACGGATATTCAGGAGCGGGCAGGTCGTGCCGCTGGATGGGTTGTACGGGAATATGTGGGGCGGCTCGCTCCCGCTGCTTCAAGGCGACCTGTTTCCGCGGCATCCCGTAATGGGCGACGCCAAATGGACGTACCAGGGGACGCTCGGCATGGGTTTGCCCCAGATGAAACGGTCGGACGACAAGCGGCGGGCAATGGAATTGTAACCGGCGTAACGCGTATAACCTATGTACCGTTTGGATTCGGACGGAAAAAGACCCTCGTGTACGGCTGCTCACGCCGATGCATGAGGGTCTCTTTGTTATGTCTCTTTGTTACCTTTTGGCGCTCAGCCAGGAGGCCAGCTCCTCGATCTGGGAACTCGTCAGCCTGCCGGAGAATGCGGGCATGCCTCCGCCGCCTTTCTGGATTTGCGCCGCGATCTGCGACTTGGACATCCGCTTCCCGACTTGCGTTAAGTTCGTGGCCGGCCCCATGCGTCCCTGCAGGTCGGTGCCGTGGCAGGACACGCAATTGGATCTGAATGCCTGGGGCGTATCTACTGATCCTGTCGTCATCTTGGAAACTGAACCGCAGCCGCCTAGCAGCAGCAGGGCAGCGGGCGTTAGAAGCATTAGTTTGCGCAAATGTCCGAAGCAAGCGGCATGAGATGCGGGGCGCAGCATAGGCGGAGAGCCTCCTGTCATTAAGATGCTATATCGAGCGAGTGAATTTCGACCATGAAGTCCAGGAAATAATTGTAAATACAATCCAGGTAGTTCCTATCGAGCCGTTGCGATATAATAGAGCGTATTTGATTACATGCTCATATTTTGATTAATTTGGAGTTCCAAATGAAACTTACTTATAGGACGATCATTCAAAATTATTTTCACCGGTTTCAAGCCGAAGTATCCATGGCCGCTTACTCGAGCACTCCTCCGGGAAATCATACGTATTTAACGCCGGAGATCTATCGGATCTGGCTCATTCAAGAAGGGGAAGGACTGCTGACATTCGGCGGCCGGACAATGGAGATGAAGCCGGGGCAGCTCATGCTTGTTCCTCCGAGCGCATTCCCGGCGCTTGAAGCGCACGTCGATGTGGCGGTCAGCTTGTATTGGTGCCACTTCCGGGCTCCCATCGGAGACATGGAAGTGTTCGATCTGCTGCAGCTGCCGATCTGCGTCGTCCCTAAGGATGAGGAACAGGAACGCATGAAGCTACTGTTCGAGCAGCTGCTCGCGGCCTTCCGCTCCACGCAGCTTACGCGGGAACTGCGAATTCGGGCTTCGATGTTCGAGCTGCTTGCGTGTTTCCTAGAATACGGCGGCATCGACGAATCGACGCTGAACGCCATCGAACCGCTTGAGAAAGTCGACCGCGTGCTTGAATACATCGAAGAGCATCTGTCCGAGGCGATTGCAATCGAGGATCTAGCCCGGCTCGTGTACCTTCACCCGAACTATTTTATCGGTTACTTCAAAAGCATCGTCGGATACGCGCCGGCACAGTACGTGAATATCCGAAGGCTGGAGCTCGCGAGGACGCTGCTCGAGGATCAGGAGCTCAGCATTACGGATGTCGCTCGGAAAGTCGGCATGCAGAATCATTATTTTTCCCGTATTTTCAAGCAGCATATCGGCGTTACCCCAAGCCGGTATCGGCATATTTTCCATTCGGCCCCGAAAGGCGTTGAAGGAACGGAGGGATCGGTATGACAACGGAAGCGGCAAGCTATTTCAGCAGGGAGCTGCTGCACTGGTATTTGGCCAATAAACGGGACCTGCCTTGGCGCATGAACCGCGACCCGTACAGAGTTTGGGTATCGGAAATCATGCTGCAGCAGACGCGCGTCGATACCGTGATTCCTTACTATGAGCGGTTCATGGAGAAATTTCCGTCGGCCGCCGCGCTCGCGAACGCGCCGGAACCGGACGTACTGAAATGCTGGGAAGGGCTCGGCTATTATTCCCGTGCCCGCAATTTGCAGGCAGGCGCCCGCGAGGTGCTGACCCGTCACGGGGGCATCGTGCCGGACGACAAAGAAGCCGTGTCCGCTCTTCGGGGCGTCGGGCCGTACACGACCGGAGCGATCATGAGCATTGCGTTCAACCGGCCGGAGCCGGCGGTCGACGGCAATGTCATGCGCGTGCTGTCGCGGTACTTCTGCCTGGAGGAAGATATTGCGAAGCCTGCGACGCGCGTGAACATCGAGAAACTGGCGGCATCGCTCATTCCGGAAGGCTCGGCGGGCGACTTCAACCAGGCGCTGATGGAACTCGGCGCGCTCGTGTGCACGCCGAAGTCGCCGGGCTGCTTGACCTGCCCGGTGATGATGCACTGCGAAGGCCGCATGGCAGGCAAGGAGCATGTGCTGCCGATCAAGACGAAGGCGAAGCCGCCGCGGCGGGAGACGCGGATTGCCGCGCTTATTACCGGCAGCGCCGAGCTGGCCGGTAAGCTGCTCGTGCGCCAGCGGCCGGAGAGCGGCTTGCTCGCGCAAATGTGGGAGCTGCCGCATGTGCTCGCGCCTGAAGCGCTGGCCGCGGCTGCGCCGGCCAAGCGGCGCGGCCGCGGCAAACCTGCTGCAGCCGTAGGGGAAGCGTCATCGGCTGCGGGATTCGCCGCCGCCGATGACGGCGTGATGGAGACGGCAG
This sequence comes from Paenibacillus rhizovicinus, assembly GCF_010365285.1. NCBI lineage: Bacteria > Bacillati > Bacillota > Bacilli > Caryophanales > Paenibacillaceae > Paenibacillus > Paenibacillus rhizovicinus. The sequence goes on along the minus strand of NZ_CP048286.1, from coordinate 1,959,830 downwards.
CCGGATTGGAGCTGGCCTTCCCGGCGGAGCCGGCTGCTAATCATGCGGACGGCGGCGTCTTGAACGTACAGGCAGCTGGGGCTGCCTCGACGGACCGCCGCTCGGCGATGGCGGATTTCCTCAGCCGTGCACTGTCGGCAGAGGAAGGCTTGCTCGTTCGGCCGGATTCATGGTGGGGCGAGACGGATCATGTGTTCAGCCACATCGTGTGGGACATGCAGGTGTATCGGGCGGAATTCGGCTTCTGGCAGTCGGAGGCTGCTGGAACGGCAGTGGGATCAGGCGGAACTGGCGAATATCCGGCCGCTGCTTCGGAAGCTCTCGCTGCTTACGGAGAAGGCCCGGCGCCGGCCAATTATAGGTGGATCGGACCGGAAGAGATGCGGACGCTCGCTTTTCCGAACGTATTTGTCCGTATATTGCAAGATTATTGGCGCGATCTGGATTGATTTGGCCGCAGGCTCGTTCTACAATGGGTATAAGTTATGCAGCGCGGAAACGCGCGTCTTAATTCATACAGGTTGGCACAAATGAATGGAGGCTGTACGGTGAGCGTAATGCTTGAAAGATTGCAGCAAGAGAAGATCGTCGCTATTTTTCGTTACATCGAGGACCAGTATGCAGACCAAGCGGCGGAGGCGCTGCTGAACGGCGGCATCACGCTGATGGAGATTACGATGAACACGGAAGGCGCGGCAGGCATGATCAGCCGCTGGCGCGAGAAGTACGGCGATCGAGCGGGCATCGGCGCAGGCACGGTGCTTGATCTGGAGATGGCGAAGGAAGCGATTGCGGCCGGCTCGCAATTCCTGATTTCCCCGAATCTCGACGAAGCCGTCGTCGATTACGGCTTGAAGACCGGCGTTCCGGTATGGCCCGGCGTCATGACGCCGACGGAAATCGTTCGCGCCTGGAAAGCCGGCGCGGAAGCGGTGAAGATCTTCCCGATGGGCACGCTCGGCTGGAAGTACCTGTCCGAAATTCGCGCGCCGTTAGACAAAATCCCGATGCTCGCAACGGGCGGCGTCGACCTCGACAACATCGCCGATTACTTCAAAGCAGGCGCTTGCGCGGTCGGCATGGGCAGCAAGCTCGTTAATCTCGACTGGGTACGCAGCGGCCGCTTCGACCTGTTGGAAGAGCGTGCGAGGAAGTTCGCGGACGCGGCAAAAGCGTTAGCGAAGTCCTAACGAAGCTCTAACGAAGCCCTAACGAATCGTATGCACCTTATTCGGACCAAATTGTCACTTGAGACGTGCTAACGAATCTGACGCGCCTTATTTCAGCACAAAGGGGCCATATGATGGCTTTTTGAGAGCATTTCAACTAAATAGCGTGTGTGGGATTCGTTACGTTTCAAAAAGCAGCCGAATGGGGCGAATAGCGTGAACTGGATTCGTAAGCGTGGTTGGAGTTGCGATGATCGTTTTGGTTGGCTTGGATCATAGAAGCAGCTTTGCATCTGTGTAAGAAATATGTAATTATATGCGCTGCTGAAATCGAGCATGCAATCGTAGAGTGATAGAGGACGTTAATAGAAAGCGCGGCTGCTGCCGCGTTTTTTTGTTATGGAGACGGCCGTGAGCCGTAAAAAGCCTTTAAAAACAAAGAGGCCTGCGGCAATATCCGCAGGCGCAAGAGAGAAAATATATAATAAAGGGGGGTCATGTGTTTATTATAGAATCCGATTCTGAAAGGAACATGAAGGAAATATTACAGTTACATTACAAAGACGATAGCGGTTACAACGCTAACGGCATGCTGATGAGGGGAAATAAAGTTCTTTAATTGAAAATTAAGTTCTTTAACGCAAAATAAAGTTCTTTAATCAGCTCCTTCAAGTGAGCAGCTGAGTGTAAATAAAGTTCTTTATTCTAACGGGGGACAATGAGCTCCACATCACAAAGGCTGCCACTTGGCAGCCTTTGTTCAACTAAACATTCCTGTTAAGGCTAAGAAATGGCCTTTGTCAAAAAAGGAGCGCCTCGGTATGATGGGTTTGTCCACTACTCATCAAGGAGGCGCTCTTACTATGAAGTTTAAGCAATCAGATGCACAAAATCAACGGATCGAACAAATTACCCATCTCGTTGTAGGAATCGACATGGCTAAAGAAACGCATGTCGCACAAGCTACGAATTTCCGAGGAATCGTGCTAACGAATCGACATCTATCGTTTAACAACACCATTGAGGGCTTTGAAAAGTTGCAACGGTGGATGGAGGGAATTCAGCAAAAGCACCGTTTAAGCAGCGTAATTATTGGTATGGAGCCAACGGGGCATTTTGGTGGAACTTGGCCAACTGGCTTACCAGTAAAGGATTGCACGTCGTAATCGTTAATCCTGCAACAACCAAGCGCAACAAAGAAAACCGCGACAACTGCCAATCGAAGAATGACCCAAAAGATGCACTTGTACTTAGCAAAACAAGCTGATCGTTTGAAGCCAAGCAGCCTGGGTCATCGAATTCGGTTTGTTCGTTCTCTTTTCCGTTACGCTTATGAAGAGACTTATCTGACTTCAAATCCTTCTCTAAAACTAAGAGAACCGAAAATAGATAAGCGCATTCCAAAGTTTTTGATTGAGGAAGACGTCATACACTTAAAGATCTCTTGTCAGTCACTCAGGGAAAGAGCGCTGCTGGAGTTTCTATACAGCACCGGCTGCCGGGTTGGAGAGGTGGAGAAGATCAACATCGAGGACCTGAACTGGGAGAACTGCTCAGCAATCGTTAATGGCAAGGGATCGAAGCAAAGAGAAGTTTACTTTACGACAGAGTGCAAAGTATGGTTAAAGAAGTACCTGACCAGCCGCGAGGACTCCTGCAAAGCCTTATTTGTTACCGATACGCATCCAACAAGACGAATGGCTATACCCACGATTAGATGGGCCTTAAAACGGCTTGCAGATCGGGGAGAAATTGAAGCGAACGTATATCCGCATCGCTTTCGACATACATATGCATGCCAGCTTCTTGATAACGGTGCCCCCTTAGATTTCATCCAAGGTATGCTCGGTCATGAGAAAACATCGACCACTCAAATTTACGCACAGCTCCGCGGCGAACGTCGGAGAGAGCTTTATCGACGATTCTTTTAAGTATTCAATGGCGGCGGACCCCATATAGAATTCCGCCGCCGCTCAACTAAAGGGCAGAATAACGCAACATTGCTACTTAATCCAACGTCTATAATATCAAATGTCAAGCATTGGGGATTGGGGGTAATAAAGAGCGTGAAAGCAATTTATATTTTAGTTTTTTTAGTGTTGTCGATGACCCTCGCAAGCGGCTGTTCTAACGTCAATTCAAAATCGGATGATTTAAATGCTATTCGTGAAGTAGCATTGAACAGTATTTCCAATCAAGATAAGCAACAATTAAATCTGGTATGGAAAAATGCAGAAGTAACAAAAATTAAATTCGATGAAATGATTAATGAATATTCCATTCCTGAAGGTGCTGAGCCGAAAAGAATAGAGAATTTGTATAAAGTAACGTTTGATAAAAATCATGTGATATTTGTAGATGGCAATACAAAAAAAGTTGTTGGAACGATATCTAAAGAATAGCCCCATTCTGCGTTATGGATTAAGGAATGGTTATGATGTACGATACTGATCATGATTAAGCTAAACATTCCTGTTGAGCCTAAGAAATGGGCTTTGTAAAAAAAGGAGCGCCTCAGTATGATGGGTTTGTCGACAACACATCAAGGAGGCGCTCTTACTATGAAGTTTAAGCAATCAGACGTACAAAATCAACGGATTGAACGAATTACCACCTCGCATCTCGTCGTAGGAATCGACATGGCCAAAGAAACGCATGTCGCACAAGCTACGAATTTCCGAGGAATCGTGGTTTCCAAACGGCATCTCTCATTCTCAAATAGCTTGGAAGGCTTTGAAAAGTTGAACCGCTGGATGACGGAGTTACAGCAGAAACATCGATTGAAGAAGCTCATCATCGGCATGGAGCCGACCGGCCACTACTGGTTTAATCTGGCCAACTGGTTAGCAGATCGGAAATTACACGTGGTCATGGTTAACCCTGCTACGACCAAGCGAAACAAAGAAAACCGGGATAACAGTCCATCAAAAAACGATCCCAAAGATGCGCTTATCATCGCAGACGCTGTAAGTCGGGGCTTCTACTACGAGTACACGCGTCAACCGCTTGAGTTCCAACGGTTACGGACGATGATGAGTGATCGAGAATTTTGGGTGACGAACAGTATACGACTGCAGAATCGGATCGTACGCTGGCTGGATATCCGTTTTCCCGAATATTCGACTGTATTCAAAGATTGGACCTGTAAGCGGTCATTGGCGACCCTGAAGACGTTCCCTTGTCCACGAGATTTGGAGACGTATACGGTACCGGACATCATCGATGCCTGGCGAGTCCATATGCAGCGCGCTGGCGGTTCTACGGGGATAGAGAAGGCCGCGCAGCTCATCGCACAAGCGAAACGGAGTGTGGGAGAACGAACTGCTGAAGAAGAAGCGAAGGCAGATTTACAACGGCTCATTGAAGAATTTGAGCGCGTCACCAGCATGCTTGAACAGATTGAAAAGAACATTGAAGCTCTGCTTTCTGAGATTCCAATGGCACAACAGCTTCGCACCATAAAAGGTCTCGGGAAGATCTTCACTGCGGCCATTTTAGCTGGGACAGGAGATTTAAGACAGTATGCACATGGCCGACAGGTACTACGGAAGGCTGGCTTGAATCTGGCTGAAAGTACATCTGGAAAGCGAAAAGGACGCATAGTTCTTTCGAAACGAGGAGACTCTGCCTTACGAAAATATCTCTATCTTGCAACGGTTCAACTCGTTTGGAATAACCCCGTGTTCCGTCATCTGCATGAGAACAATGTGCAAGAAAAGAAGATGAAAAAGCAGCAATCCATATTTAAGTTAATTGGGAAGCTTGCCCGAATTCTAGTCGGTATTGTGCAACGAGGAGAAAAGTTCACGCCAGAGAAAACCGTTCGAGCCTGGACAGAAGCAGCTTAATGAAGAAGCATCACGTATAATGACTCATTCGCGGGATTTCACAAAGAAAGCACGGAGGACCGAGTTCGTTCCCCATAAGGGCTCTGACCCATCCGCTAAACGCTATCGGTCTCCACACCTTGGACAGGTATAACGAAGGAATGTAAGGGCATTGACCCGTTGAGTTGTGGGAGGGTGAACCTCTAAGGTTAATGTGGAGTATGCGTGCAGTAGAAGGCATTTGGGGAATAATTCCTGAGCATTCCTCTATTCCCGCATACCCAAGACCAAGCCCACCAGCATGAGTGTCATACATTCCTTTAGATTCTCCTGAATCCAAGGTGATGAAATCCTGCGAATGAGTGAGTATATGTGAGATAAACCCTTATAACCGAGGGACGGGGAACGTTAGTTGAACCCATCTGGCAGAATAGTTGAATTTATTAAGGGATACTCATGAAGATATAAATACAAAGGAGAAGGAGCATGTCGAAACGGCTTGCCATAATATCAATTATCGTCTTATCTCTGCTTGCGATCCCCTTTTTCGGATACCGATATTTTGAATGGCGGATGACTTATCATCCTATTCCCAAGACACATGATGTTGCAAAGGAACTACATGCATCAAACGTTAAGAGGCTTGGAGTCGGATTTACTGACTTGCTTCAGACGAGTCCTTACTACTACGTCTTTCAAGCGAACAAGGATGGTGAGATAGTTCTTGTTATTGTAGACCAGAATTTCGGTAGATCAAGCAACGGGCTCGTCAAACGCTCCTATGTAATTATCCACCCCCGTACGGAAAACAAATCAGAAACAGATGGAGCGATCGGGCACCGAATCGAAGTATCGGATGGTCAAGCCAAGTATGAAAGTACGGCTTATAAAAGGATTATCATTAATGATAACGTGCCGACCAACTTGATATTCGTGCTCAAGGATGGACGAAAAGTGGATACGTTTCAATGGGGTCTAAAAATGCTCAAATTATATTAACAAGATGATTGGCTATCTATGTTCAGCTAACGGGCAGGTTATGTTTATGACAGGCATCAAAAGGGATTTATTAATTCATATAATGAAAGTTAAAGAGGTGAGAAATAATGGATTCAGTAATTATGAAAAGTTTGGAAAGTTTAAAGAATCGGTTAACTAAAGAGGGAATTACTCTCAGATTCACAGCTGAAGGAAGTTATAGTGAGGTAAAATTTACTTTTAACCCACCTGCAACCCAAAGTGAGATTAATAACTATATGACTAAGTGGTCAATTACACTTCCTGAGGATTACTTAGAGTTCTTAAGGATTCACGATGGCGGCTCACTATTTGCATCTCCAGAATACGGCGGGGGGATTGAATTACTGAGTTTAGAAAGAATTGATGAGCTTTATTCTGTATATGATGATTTACTTCCAAAGGGATGGATACCGGTAGCAGTGGAGGAGGGCGAAGAGTTCCTTTTTATTGATACAAATTCTGTTTGTGGACGAGACTACACCAATTTGTATTGGTGTGAATTAGCAGATGTTCGCAGAAATCCTTCTTCATTGAATGCGAACTTTGAACTTTGGTTTGATAGATTTATCATCGCTGAAGGTAACAAGTACTGTACGTGGATGTGGATGAAACCAGAGATATATTATAAATACAGAAAATGAGATTGAACTAAACGGGGAACGTTAATTGAACACCATGAGGGCTGCCAATCCGGCAGCCCTTCATTACGCTAACGAGCAGGATAGTTTGATCACTTCATGAATACCATAGGTATTACGAATTTAGAAGTTCACCAAAACGTTATAATGAAATAGTTGATAAGTGAAAGAAGAACGATACTTTACTTTATAATTAAGAGATACAATAAAAAGAGGTGTAAAGGCATGAAAGCAGCAGAAATCGTTGAAGAATTTTTCGCGCGTGTACGTTCCGGTCTTGACCCTGATGCGGCACATTCCTATATGGCAGGATGCGTCGCTGCACATCAGGTGACAGCGGAGAATGAGCAGACTGTTGAACGGTCGCCACAAAATTATGCGGACCATGTCCGGGATATGATGAAGGCATACGGGGCATTCCAACTGCAGATCAAAGAGTTTCTCGCCTCTGAGGATCGTGTCTATGTTAGGTGGAAGCAAACAGGGATGCATGTTGGAGAAGTCGAAGGATTTGCGCCGACTGGGAAGCCAATCATTGAAATCGCGAGCGCCGTATATAGGATTGCTAATGACAAAATCGTTGAATATTGGATTCAGATCGACCGTGAAGGTATTCGTAAACAGTTGGAACACAATGCAGCGGAGGTAAGCCAAGACTAAATTAAAGAAGAAGGATTACTATTTTAGTGTACCATAGCTAAAGTACATGTGTTGAATGACCTAAACATCTCTAAAAAGTAATCAATATAAAATAGGCCTCGCCTACCACACGTTACAGGATTGGCGAAAGCGAAGAACCCTAGACTTCAGCTCCTCCGCACCCAACGCAAAGTGGCTCTCGGATATCACTGAAGTCCCTTGTTCAGATGGCAAGCTTTACTTGTCAGCTGTAATGGATTGTTTTAATGGCGAAATCGTAGGCCTAGCCATGGATGACAATATGCGTAAGGAGCTCTGCATCCAAGCCTTCGAGAGTGCCTGTAAAGCAAGAAATGCTCGCGGAATGATCTATCACAGCGATCGAGGCAGTCAGTTCACGAGCCAAGCTTTCCGAGCGAGCCTGGCTAAACGTGGCGCCATTCAAAGCATGAGCGGCACGGGCCCTCATGCAGAAAACCATTGCTAAGCTGCCTTTAACATCAGTCGTTCGCGATAAAGGGCTGGGGGGCAGCCCCCTGGAATAGAGGTGTAGATCCGGCGCCTGTTGTAGTAAACCATGATGTACCTGAAGATAATGGATTTTATCTCAGCCATCGGGTAGTGCTCGGTTTTAATCTTGTACAGCTTTTCTTTCTTCAGCGTAGCAAAAAAGCTTTCCATCCTGGCATTATCATAGCAGCGTGGTGTTTTCAAACTGCACTTTTCTTGTATTTCTCTCACCAACATGCTGATGAGGGAAAATAAAGTAACGGACAGGTGAGTGCGATTAATCGGCTATGATAAATCCTTTAACCAGGCAGCAAGTGCGGCGCCGATCTCATGAGGCGAATCTTCCTGCGGATAGTGAAGCCCACTGACGATTATCTCCGTTTGCATGGGCCAGGTACGGCAGAACTCGACATGGGATGTCGGCATCGTGCCTGGAGCGCAGTTGACAAAGAGCTTCGGAAACGAGCTCTGTGGAAGCCACTCTCCATACGCGTTGACAATGTCCGTCACATCAGCCGGATCCCCGTCGAACGGAAGTTGTCGCGGCCAGGTTAACGTCGGACGGCGCCCTTCGCCAGGCAGCGAAAATGGCCGACGATATTCATCCATCTCTTCCTCCGTCAGCTTACGCAGTATGCCGACTGGAAGGTTGGTCTCGATGAAAGAGTTGTTTTCTAACACCATCTTTTCACCTTCCTCGGATCGTAACGCCTGAAAAATCAGCCGTCCCCGTTCCGGGATCTCGCTCCAACTACGAGGTTTAATGATTCCCTCCATGTAGGCGATGCCTTTAATGGCCTCCGGATGGCGATATGCCCAATCAAATGCCAGAGCCGATCCCCAATCGTGCACAACAAAGGTAACCCGTTCGTTAACGCCAAGTTGTTCCAATAGGGTGTCGAGATAGCGACGATTCTCTACGAATGTATAAGAGTCGGAACTGCTATGGGGGAGTTTATCGGAGTCGCCCATTCCGATGAGGTCCGGAGCAATGCAACGACCGAAATCTTGAGCATAAGGAATAATTTGACGCCAGAGATAAGAGGAAGTAGGGTTGCCGTGCAGAAAAACAATCGGATCGCCGCCTCCTTCGTCTACGTAGGACATTTCTAGACCAAGAACTCGTTGACGCTTCTTTACGTAAGGAAACAATGGTGCAACCATTCAGCATCTCACCTTTCATATGGTTAGATTGAATATGGGTAAATGCTGCATTTATGAATGCAAGCACATACTTACAATGAGGTCGTAAGAAAAGCCCTCTTCGGGGCTGCTCTTGGAGTCCGGAAATTATGGGCTAAGCGCCTTAGTAAATAAACGTACGCTTTCTTCGATAAATTCGTCCAGCGTATTTTCTGAGACGGCTTCTTTGGTATTTAGTCCACTGATGAAAGCTCCGTAATTCATCCACATAAATGACAATGCTTGGATCTCGGGGTTTGAGGAAACTGCTTTGTCTTCTGATGACATTCTGGTTAGATAATCAACGAGCAAATTTTTCAAGCTTTTCGGGTTGCGCGAAGCCTCCTGTAGAACGGAGTCGGGCAGAGTGCTGCTTCCTTTAAGCGCGATTGAAATTAACTCTCGGTTCCGGTTCATGATAGCATGATACGTTCGACTTATGGCAAGCAGATCTTCATGGAGATGTCCTTTAAGGCTCTCGTTAAAGAGCATAGTCATCTCATTGCCATAGTGAAATTGACTGAAGGCAGCCTCAAGCAGCTTCTCCTTCGTTCCAAAATGCCGAAATAAAGTGACTTCATTCACTCCTGCAGCCAGAGCGATTTCTTTGGTCGTTGTGCTGTCATAGCCTTTTTCCGCCATAAGGCTGATGGTTGCCAGTAATATTTTTTCGCTTGTTGTTGGAGTGGCATTCATGATTTTATCTACCCACCTCATAATGCAAGTACTTACTTACATCCCATTCTAAATGAGGTGTAATAAATTGTCAATGCATAAAATAACGGCGAACGTTAGCTCCATACTAATCTATTGACGGAAGCCGGATCGTCACCGGCATTGGCGTTTCCGGCCGAACGGTTATTGTTTGCGTTGTTGCCGCAGGCGCTTAAGGCCAAGACAACAACAAGCATGAGCAGAGGGACAAACCATGTTTTCATTGCAAAATATCCTTCGTGGTATAATACACTTGATAGTGATAATCATTATCAATTCGACATGAAAACTTTATTTGATTTTATTCCGCTTGTCAATCCTATTTTGGTTAAAGCTGACATCGTGCGGCGTAACACGATTTGAGTTTGCAGAAAGGGCCTCCCCTGAACAATAATAGTAAGAGATCTTTTAGTAGAGTAGGAGGATGAAGAATGATGGATTTTGCACCGCTTTCGAAGTTTATCGATCGCATCACCGCTTGGCGCATTCCATGGGCGGAAGTGCTGGTCGTGCACCGGAACGAGACGGTTTTCCGCTACCGTGCAGGCTGCGCCGATCTGGAAGCGAATATCCCCATCGACGAGGACAGAATTATCTATCTCTATTCGCTTACGAAGATTATGACCTGCGTAGCCGCGCTTCAGCTGGTGGAGAAGGGAGCGATTCTGCTCGGCGATCCGATCTCCGAATACCTGCCGGAATTTACCGAAATGACCGTGCGAAAGCAGCAGGAGGACGGCGGACATGCGACGGAGCCGGCGCAGCATCCGATCACGGTTCGCGACTTGTTCACGATGACGGCCGGCTTCTCCTACGACCTCGCTTCCCCATCCTTGCGCGATGCATTGAAACGCACGGACGGCAAGATGACGACCCGCGAGTTTGCGACGGCCCTCGCCCAAGAACCGCTGCTTTTCGAACCGGGGACCCGGTGGAACTACAGTCTGTGCCATGACGTTCTCGCGGCGCTTGTGGAGGCGGTCGACGGAAGACGCTTCAGCCTGTACGTGCGCGATGAAATTACCGGTCCGTTAAGCATGGCCGACACCGGCTTTCACCTGTCGGAAGCGCAGCTCGGCCGTCTTGCTCCGCAATACGAATACAAGGACGAGCTGGGCAAGGCGGTCCGCATGGACGGGAATTGGTACCGCCTCGGCTCGGAATTCGATAGCGGCGGAGCCGGCCTGCTGTCGACCGTAAGCGATTATGCGCGCTTCCTTAACGCGCTGACCAATCGCGGCACAAGCCCGGAAGGCGCGCGCATCCTGTCCGCTGCCAGCATCGATCTGATGAGGACCGATCACCTGACCGCGCGCACGAGGGGAGATTACAATTGGGCGCATCACGCAGGTTACGGATACGGGCTGGGCGTAAGAACCCATGTCTCTGAAGCGGGCAGCGGCTCCTTGTCCCCGCTCGGCGAATTCGGCTGGAGCGGCGCTGCAGGCAGCTTCGCGATCATCGATCCCGAATCGCAGTTGACCGTTATGTATGCGCAGCATTTGGTGAACAATCAGGAGCCTTACGTACATCCCCGATTAAAAAACATCGTTTACTCGTGCCTGGAAAAGTAAGCGAGCGGCGAAATTCCAATCGTGGCCGCGGCCTTCTTCGCCGCGGCTTTTCTTGTTATCCCCATTGACCATTCCGCCGTTTCCCGCAGACGGGAATCGCCGCATGACTTCCGAAACATTGTTGGAGCACGGGTAAAGAAATGAGCGCGGCGGCAGCAGATTTGGATCATTTGAAAGCGCTGTCAGAGGTGCTAAGATGAAACTGGAAACGGAAACGGAAGGCAAGAACGGTGCCGAATCCGGCCAAAGCGAATTGGGGAGGATTCTAAGAATGAGGAAGACTTGGTTCACCGTTATCGCACTATTGCTTATCGTCTCGACCGCACTCGTCGGGTGCTCGGAGCGTTCAGGCAGCAACGGCAATGATTCCGGAAACAAAGCGGCATCGAATGATGGCGGCAACGCCCCCAAGACCGACGATACGGCAAACGCGCCCAAAACGGACGGCGGGGAGAAGGTCCGTCTGACGGTGTACAGCACGATCGGAGAATTGAAGAACCAGGACATGATGAAATCGATCGCGGCGGACTTCACGAAAGAGAACCCGAACATACAGGTGGAATTTCAATTTCCCGGCGCGGAATACGAGAACATCCTGAAGGTCAAGATGGCCGCGAACGATCTGCCGGACGTGTTCGATACGCACGGTTGGGCCGTCATCCGCTACGACAAGTATCTGGCCGACCTGAAGGACGAGGCTTGGGCGCCTAATCTGACCGACACGATCAAGCCGGTGGTCACGAACAAGGACGGCAAGGTCGAAGCGCTCGTGCTGAGCGAGGCGAAGGACGGCATCTCGTACAACGCCGATTTGCTCGCCAAATACGGCATCGCGCCGCCGACGACGTTCGCGGAGCTGATGGACGCCGCGAAGAAATTGAAAACGGACAGCAACGGGGACGTGACGCCGTTCTTCATGTCGGGCATCGATAACGGCATGATCGGCGGATTCCTTGATCTCTACGCCACCTCCGAGTACATCAGCCCGGCCACGAACGACGCGTCGACGCTGCTGGACGGCTCGTTCGACTGGAAGAAATGGACGCCGCTCGCCCAGAAGCTGCTCGACTTGCAGAAGAACGGCTATATCAACAAAGACGTCCTGACCGCGAAATACACGGATATGCCTCAGCGCTTCGCGCAAGGGAAGATCGCGTTCGTCTTCGGCGCTCCTTCGTTCGCGGACGAAGTCTACAAAGTCAACAAGGACGTGAAGATCGGCATCATGCCGCTCACGACGATGGTCGACGGCGATTCGCAGACGTTCTCCGGCGGCGAACGCTACACGATGGGCGCCTGGAAGGACGGCAAGCATCTGGAGGAGTCGAAGAAACTGATCGCCTTCTTCTCCAAGCCGGAGAACATGTCGAAGATCGCAAACGCCACGAAGCTGCCTCCGGGCCTCAAGGATATTACGTCCGAGCATGAATTCACGAAATATTACGAGCAATTCAGCTCCGTTCGCGTATTTCCTTACTTCGACCGCGTCTATCTGCCGAACGGCATGTGGGACGTCATGTGCAAGACGGGCACGGCGCTCGTCGCGGGCGACGTCACGCCGGAGCAGTTCGCCGACAAAATGAAGCAGGAATACGACCGGCTCCGCAATCAATAGGCAGGCCGGGACGGGAAGGGCGCCGCTCTTCCCGTCCGGCGGCACACAATCAGGCTGGGAGGGGAGCGCTTTATGGCGAAAACAACCACTGCCGTTCGGGGCGCCCGCGCGGCCGCGCCGCCGCAGGGGCCTGTCCGCAAGCGGATGCGCAGCACCGCATGGCTTAATTTGCTCTACGTACCGGCATTGCTCCTGTTCGCGGTGTTCATTTTCTATCCGTTCGTCAAGGGCGTCCAGATTTCGTTCACCAACTGGAACGGCTACAATCAGGAGTACAAATGGATTGGCAGCTCGAACTACAAGCGTTTCTTCAGCGACCCCGACATGGGACGAGTCATTCGCAATACGCTGATCTACGGCGTAGGCAGCGCCTTCCTGCAGAATCTCATCGGCTTGGCTTACGCGCTGTTCCTGAACATGAGCATCCGAACGCGCGGCCTCGTACGGACGGTCATCTACCTGCCCGTCATCATCAGCTCGCTGATCATGGGCTATATCTGGTATTTTTTCTTTCAATACGACGGCGGCGCCATTAACGATATCCTGCTGTTGTTCCAGGACGAACCGTCCAACCTGCTCGGGGACAAGGATCTGAACAGCTGGATCATCACCTTCGTCAACACGTATCAATACCTCGGGATCGCGATGGTCTTGTTCCTGGCGGGCCTGCAGACGATTCCCAAGGACTATTACGAGGCGGCGACGATCGACGGCGCCACGGCCGTCAGCAGATTCCGGCACATTACGTGGCCCTTGATCGCTCCGTCCTTGACGATCAGCATGGTGCTTAATCTGATCGGCGGGCTGAAGCTGTTCGACGTCATCGTCGCGATGACGAACAGCGGCCCCGGCTATGCTTCGGCCTCGATGTCGTCCATCATGTACCTGCTCTACTTCGGCAGGGAGGATGCCGGCTATGCGGCCACGATCGGCATACTGATGTTCGCCATGATTTCCGTCGTCAGCATCTTCGCTTTGTACCTGCTGCGCAGAAGGGAGGTTCACGCTTGATGAGAAGGTCCCGCTCGGTCTGGCTGACGTTCTTGTCGCTCGTCATTTGCCTGATTCATATTCTCCCCTTCTACATCTTGCTGACGACCTCGTTCAAAGCGGCGGACGACCTGAGCTCCAAATGGGTCATGCCGGGCTATCTGTTCCTCGACAATTTCTCCAACGCCTGGCGCGAAGCGAGCTTGGCGACGGCGTTCCGCAGCAACATCATCGTAACGGCCGTCTCGGTCCTGCTGATCATCCTGGTCGGCTCCATCGCCGCCTATCCGCTGGCCCGGTACCAGACGCGCTGGAATCAGTTCATCTACGCGGTATTCGTATCCGCGCTCATCGTGCCGCCGCTTACGATTCTCGTGCCTCTCTATAAATTCATGGTCGATATCGGCGGCATGAATCAATACTGGGGCATCATCCTCCTGTTCGTGACGTTCAACCTGCCGATGACAATCTTCCTGTACACGGGCTTCATCAGCACGATCCCGAGGGAGCTCGACGAGGCCGCGATGATCGACGGCGCAGGACGCTTCGAACTGTTTTATCGCATCCTGCTGCCCCTCTTGAAGCCGATTACGGCCACGGTCATTATTTTGACGGGCGTCGCGGTTTGGAACGACTATCAATTCTCGGTCTTCTTCCTGCAGCATCCGCATACGCGGACGATCACGGTCGCGCTCGCGTCGTTCTTCGGCCAATACAACAGCAATATCGGATGGGTGGCCGCGGGCTCGCTCATGGGTGCCCTGCCGATGATCGTCCTGTATCTGTTCCTGCAGCGGTACTTCATCTCAGGTCTTGCCTCCGGCGCCATCAAAGGATAGAGGAGCGGTACATGAGACAATCCATTCGGCTCAAGCTAACGTTGCTATTCCTGCTAACGATCGTTCTACCGATTGTCGTCATCGTCGTGGAACTCCCCGCTTATTACGTCAGATCCATCAAAGAGCAGCAGTCCTCGCTAATGGCGGGGACTTTAGCTGCTCTTACGTCGCATATCGAGACTTATCTCGACGACCTCGACCGAATGACGGTTACCCCGTATTTCTATGACGACGTCATGCGCGCGATGAAGCTGAAATCCACGTACGGCTGGAACCTCTTGACGCCCTACGAGCAATTCGAGGCAGGGCAGACCTTGTCGAGCACGCTTCCGAACGCGCTCAAGAATACGCGCAAAGACATCCTCGGGACGATTCTGCTGCCGATGGACGGCTCCGTATACGTGTCCTCGTCAAGTAATCTAACAGGGGCGGTCGAGAACTTCCCATTCACGAAGCAGGACTGGTATATCCAGGCGCTGCGGGCGGACGGCGATGTGGCATTCATCAGCGTTCACGACCAGGATTATCTAAACGGCGCGCGGTCGAGCGTCTTCTCCGTCGCCCGGCTGATCAAGGACCCCGATACCAGACGTCCGCTCGGCGTGATCATGGCGGACGCGGACACGGTCGCCATCGAGCGCATGATCGACGGTATCGGGCTCAAGAACGGCGCATTGGCCGCGATTCTCGACGATAAGGGCAAGGTCATCTACGCCAGCGGTCCCCTCGTCGGCGAGCTGCGCGCGCAATTGGCCTCGGGCGCCGGTTACGTCCATGCGCCGGGCGACGATTATCATGTCGTGAGCAAGACGATCGCAAGGTCGCAGTGGGGCATCTACGTCATGTTCCCCGAAACCGTCGTTCGCAGGCAGCTGGATCGCGTGTACGCCGTCGGCATCTGGTTCGCCGTGGGCGGACTCGTCGTCGCGCTTATCCTGTACACGACCGTCTCCCATTGGATGGTGACCCCGTTCAAACGGATGATCCAGACGATGAAGCGGGTGCAGCGGGGCGATATGTCGGCCTTCTATCCCGTCAAGGGCAACGACGAAGTCGCGCAGCTGGGAGCCAGCCTGAATACGATGATCAGCCGGCTCGGCGAGCTGATCGATCGCGAATACCGCGCCGCGCTCGGACAGCGCAACGCGGAATATCAAGCGCTGCAATCGCAGATCCAGCCGCATTTTCTGTACAATACGCTGAACGGCTTCATCGGGCTGAATCGGTCGGGCCAGAGCGCGCTGCTGGAGCGGGCCATTCTGTCGCTCGGCGGCATGCTCCGGTACACGCTGGACAAGAACGAACGCGCGAGCCTGAAGGATGAGATGGAGTTCGTGGAGAAGTATTGCGAATTGCAGCAAATGCGGTTCGCGGACAAAATGGAGTTCGAGCTCGATTTTTCCCCCGAAGTATACCTCATGCTCATTCCGAAGCTGCTGCTTCAGCCGCTCGTCGAGAACGCGGTCATTCATGGCATCGAGCCAAGCAAGTCACCTTGCCTGCTGCGCATACAAGCGCATATCGTTCGTTCCCCCGAGCCCGGCGGGAACGGGGATTACTTGACGATCACGGTGTCCGATAACGGCATCGGGTTCGATACCGGATCCGGCCGCAGCGGGATCGGCGTGACGAACGTCCGCGAGCGGCTCAAGCTGGCCTTCGAGCACGCGATGCTCCGCATGCGTTCGGTGCCCGGCGAAGGCACGGAGGCCTCCATACAAATTCCGTTGAAGGATGTGATGCGCGCATGAAGCTGGTCGTGGCCGATGACGAAAATTTAGTCCGATTCTCGATTCGCAGCATGATCGGCGAGATGGACGCGGCATGGGTGATCGCGGGCGAGGCGACGAACGGCGAAGCGCTGCTGGAGCTGCTGGCCGAACAGCAGCCGGGCGTGGCCATCGTCGATATCCATATGCCGGGTCTGAACGGGCTCGAAGCGATCCGGCAAGGGAAAGCCTTGTCTCCCATGACGAAATGGATTATCCTGACCGGCCATTCCGATTTCGCGTTCGCGCGGGAGGCCGTAAAGCTCGGCGCGTCGGACTATCTGCTGAAGCCGATCGGCACGGACGATTTGGAACGCGCGCTCTATGCGACCTACAAGGACGGCCGGGAAATGATTCTGCTGCACAACGAGCGGTTCGGAAGCAACTTGTCGGCGCTGCTTCACGGCTTGATCGCCGTTCGCCAGGAGGACCGCGAAGGGGTTTTCCACCAGGGAAGCTTCATGGGCGCCGTTTTCGAACAGGATCTTCCGGCGGGAGGAACGGCGCGCGCCGAAGCGCACGCCGCGTTCTATAGGCGGCTGACGGCATGCATCGACAGGCATTTGGCCGGCGGCATCCATCTGGCGATCGTCACGCTGCCGGGCGGCGAGCTGGCCGCAGTGGGGGCTTGGAACGCGGTCCAAGGCTGCGAGGGCAAGCGTCAGACGGGCGCATTCTTCGAAGACGCGCTCCGGGAAGCGGCGCTGGCGAGCTCCGGGGAGGAGGCGGTCACCGTGCTTGCGACGGGGCAATGCCGCGGATTCAAGGAGCTGAACGCGCGGCTGGCGGAACTGCAGCAGCTGCGCGAACTGCGGTTCTTCTACGGTTTCGGCGGCGTAATCGAACATGGCAGCCTTCAGGCTGCGACGGGCTGGCAGGAGCGCTTGACGCTGGGGCGCAAGCTGTCGGCGGCGATCGACTATTTGCACGAGGGACGCTTATTGAATTTTCAAAACGCTGCCATGGAGCTGGAACCGGCGCTCGCGGGCTGGGAGCTTGCGGCGGCGGAAAGCGAGAAGCGCTCCCTGCTCAAGTACATCGGGCATGCCGCGCCGGGAATCCGGCTCGCCGAGGGGAGCAGCGGGAGCGCCGTCGCGCAGGAGTTTCGGCTGCACGGGGAGCGGATGCTGCGCCGGCTCAAATCCAAGGAAGTCGGACCAAGCGACGTCGTATCGCAGGTGCTCCTCTACGTCGACCGGCATTATGCCGAGGAGGTCGCCATCGGCCAAATCGCGGATCTCCTGAACGTGACGCCAAGCTATTTGAGCACGCTGTTCCACAAGAAGACGGGCTTGACGTTCATGAAATATTTGACGCGGCTGCGGATGGGGAAGGCCGAGGAGCTGCTGCTCGGGACACGCATGTCGATTAAGCAAATCGCCGAGGCGGTAGGCTACTTCAGCACGCGGCATTTTACGAAGCTGTTCACGGAAGCGTTCGGGAAATATCCGTCCGATTACCGGAAGTCGGTCTAGTCGTTCCGTTCAAGCTAATAGAGATAGAAATCGAAAGCGCTCACCTTTGCCGCGCTGCAATGGTGAGCGCTTTTTAGTTTGGCTCGCGATCGGCATAAATGACCCGGATTATGAAATCGCTTTCAAACAGTTAATGGATATCATGGCCACGATGGAAAATTGGATCCAAATAATCCATTGACACCTGATAGATTTCTCATTATCATAGCATTATTCAAGGAAAATTTGGTGCAAATATCCGTATTTTGTCTGGTGGATATACGCCAAACAAGACCAAACTTGTATTGACCGGAATCCTATCGACTGCGAAATATTGAAATGAGGTGAGCGAATGTCAACAACGACTAGAAAAATTTCGAAGATGTCCTTTTATTCCAAATTTTTGTACGACTGGAAGTGTAACCGCTCTTTTTTGATGATGTCGATACCTGGACTAATCATAATAGCCTTATTTGCTTATTATCCCATGGTTGGCGTCTTAACTGCTTTTCAAGATTACAGCCTGTTTAAAGGGATGGGCGGCTCCGAGTGGATCGGCTTTGATAACTTCAGACGGTTTTTTGCAGATCCAAACTTCTATCGAATTGTGAAAAACACGTTCCTGCTCGGTCTTTATAACTTGCTGTGGTCTTTCCCCGCACCCATTGTTCTGGCTTTATTGATTAATGAAATGGTGCACCCGAGAATCAAGCGATTTGTCCAAACCGCTACCTATTTGCCTTACTTTATATCGGTTGTCGTAATCGTTGGGATTATGAAATCGATGTTCAGCGATACAGGCATAGTGAATGATATGTTAGCGACGGTCGATGCAAGTCCGATCCAGTTTTTCAACGAATCCGGCTTTTTCAGAAGCATGTATATCGGCTCAGACATTTGGCAGGGAGTCGGCTATTCCAGCATCCTCTACTTGGCTGCTATTTCAGGGATCGACACGGAAATGTACGATGCGGCCAAGATCGACGGCTGTTCAAGGTTCAAGCAGATTTTTCTGATCACCTTGCCAAGTATGCGCCCGACCATTATTACGCTGTTCATTCTGGCCGTAGGGAGCATTGTCAGCGTCGGATTCGAAAAAATACTGTTAATGTATAGCCCTGCTACGTATGACGTTGCCGACGTTATTTCTACTTATGTTTACCGCAAAGGGATGTTCGATCAAGATTATGGATTCTCAAGCGCTATCGGGCTGTTTAACAGCGTGGTTTCTATTATCTTCTTGCTGAGTGCAAACTTCTTCTCCAAAAAATTCTTAGATGAAGGTTTGTGGTGATGGGATGAAAAATCCGAACAGAATTAGAGATCCGATCGAAGATCAGGTTTTTCTTGCCATCGTCTATATCATATTAGCGATTACCGTCTTGATCATGCTGTATCCTTTTGCCTACGTTCTATCCGTTTCGATCAGCGATCCGGCGGAAGTCATGGCGGGGAAGGTTTCGTTCTATCCGCGCGGTTTTGACAAAGGCGCATACCAGACGATGATTAACCACCCTGTTTTTTATACAGCGTACAGAAACACGATATTATATACCGCGGTCGGTACGCTCTTAACCTTGTTTTTCACTTCCATTACGGCTTATCCGCTTTCCAAAGACAAGTTTCAAATGCGGTCCTATATCGCCCAAATCTACATCGTAACGATGTTTTTCAGCGGCGGCATGATTCCGACCTATCTGGCATTCAAGTCGATGAATCTGATCAATACGTTTTGGGTTATGGTTCTTCCCGGGGCTTTGTCCGCGTGGAACGTCATTCTAATGAGATCCTTCTTTAGGAATATACCTGAGGCCTTGAGCGAATCCGCTCAAATTGATGGCGCCTCGAATCTTCAGATTTATGCCAGAATCTACTTGCCGCTTTCCAAGCCAATTCTGGCCACGATCGGTTTGTTTACGGCAGTCGGCATTTGGAATGGGTATTTCTCAGCGCTGCTCTATTTGAATGACAACACCAAATATCCGTTGCAAATGATATTAAGAAGTATATTGATTACGGCATCCGTCGATCCAAGCGATAAAGGCGCTTATGCTGACTTAACTCACTCTCCTACAGAATCGTTGAAAATGGCATCTATTGTTATATCCACGCTTCCTATTATGTGTATTTATCCTTTTATACAAAAGTATTTTGTGAAGAGTCTGATGGTAGGCTCAATAAAAGGATGATATATAAAATTAAAAAGAGGAGAGTCTTGTTATGAAAAGATTGTTAATCTTTTTTGTAGCGGTCATTGTGTTGATTGTTACGGGGTGCAACAGCAACAGCAACAACAACAACAACAACAACAAATCTTCGAATGCCGCAGAACCAGCAACGACGACTAACGCTTCGAATGAAACACAAGCAGAGCCTGCTGCAACCGGAGCGGAGAAGATCAGCGCCAAGCCCATTCAAGTCAATTGGTTCTTTACGGCAGATACCCCTTACACGGGGGACGAAGAAGTGTTCAAGACGATCGAGAAGTACACGAATATTAAAATCAAGCCTATTAACGTCTCTCGCGCAGACGCTACGGAGAAAATCAATACGATGCTGGCCTCCGGCGAGCTGCCAGATTTGATGTCGCTTCAAGGCGGACAAAAATATGCGGATAAATACGGCCCGCAAGGCGCGTTCTTGAATTTGACGCCATATATGGAGTCCGGCAAGCTTGATAATATGAAAGCGATGCTGGAGAAATATACGCCTGCCATGGATCTGGCTCGTTCGCCGGACAGCAACTATTACGGCGCTCCGAGAATGTACGATGTTCCTTATCGTGCCGACGAGGTATTAATCGGCAGAACCGATATTTTCGCGAAAAACAACTTGTCCACGAAGTTTGAAACGTTTGATGATTTATACAACACGTTAGTGAAGCTGAAGAAGCTGTACCCGGATTCCTATCCGTATTTTGTGAGATGGGGAACCAATCATTTGATCGAGAACCAAGCTTACTACAGAGGGAGCGACACTTCCTTCTATCTGGATCAAGCGACGCAAAAATACGTTTTCGGTCCGGATAGCCAAGCCTACAAGGATACGCTGATCTTCTTGAACAAGCTGTATGCCGAAGGACTGGTGAATCCCAACTTCGCCACGATTACGGATGAAGAATGGAACGAGCTCTTGGCTACCAACAAAGGTTTCGTGACGATCGACTACCCGCAAGCCGGCGACGAAATTATTCAAACCATGGGAGACAAAACTCCGGAGGGCTTTGAGTTTACGGCGATGCTTCAGCCGAAATACAACGATACTAGAGTGGGTACGATCGTTCTAAGCGGTTATTACGGAGCATTGAAAATGATTTCAAACAAATCGAAATACAAGGACGAATTGGTTAATTTATTGAACTGGATGTACAGCCCCGAGGGAATCGACGCCATGCAATTCGGCATTGAAGGCGAATCGTATGACAAGAACGCTGACGGCACGATTAAGTTTTTGAAGGATTTCCAAACGCCTGCAACGCCGAAGGGCAGTATCAAGAATTCCGGCTTGAACAATCAAGACCTGTTCACGGTCGTAAACCAACAAGCCATTAATACGTATGAGCTGAATGGTGCTGCAATGAAGAAGTCGGTAGCCTTCTTAACTGAGAACAACGCCTTCGGTAAAGCGACCTTTAATGCGAAATTTACCGATGATAAAGAGCAGAAGGAATATGGCGACATCAAAACAGCGATCGATACGTATGTCGAGGAAGCTTCCGTGAATGTCATTATCGGCAAGCAAAGCATCGACACTTGGGATACGAAAGTCATTCCGCAGGTTAAGAAGCTTGGCTCCGAGCGAGCTTTGGAGCTGATCAATAAAGCTTACGACGAGACGTTCAAGAAATAATCCCTATCTCATCCATCGTAAAGAAGGAGTGTGAGCTTTCACGCTCCTTTTTTTATCTTAACGACCGGGAGGATCTTATGATATGACGAGTTAAATATCTTCCATGTTGATTGGAGAGCGATTGACACCAAATTCCACCCAAAGGTATCATACATAAATACATAAGCATAATCGAGGAGGTGTTAATTTGCCGACATTGAAGGATATTGCCGATAGGCTCGGAGTATCGATTTCCACTGTATCGCGTGCGATCAGCAATGATGCCAATCGCCCTGTCAGTAAAGAGACAAAGCGCAAAGTATTAGAAGTCGCGAATGAGATTGGCTATGAAATCGATGCCGAGGAAGCGCCTTTGGCAGCGAAAACCGGCTATCCAATCGAGAAATCAATAGGCTGTATCATGCCTCAGTCCGCATTTGATTATCATCCGTACTTTACAAGCATTCTGTCCGGTTTCCGCAAGAAATTGTACGAGCTTGGGAGAACTCCCGCGTTCATCATAGCGAGGGAAGAGATCGGGAGTCCTCATTACTTGCGCTCCTTGATCAGGGAAACGGGAGTGAAGGGCATTCTTTCGATTGCCTGGTATGATAAGGAGCAGTTTGAGGTCTTGAAAGAAGAAGGCGTGCGCGTGCTTGGCGTCAGCTTGAATTATGATAGCTTAGCCGTACCCGTCGTCGATTGCGACCGTCTCTCAGCTGCGCGTTCCGCGGTCAGGCATCTGGTTGCGCAGGGACATAAGAAAATCGGATTTATCGGGGGACCCTCATTCTCTAATGAAATGGATGAGGATGAACGATTTCAAGGCTACAAGTTCGGTATGCTCGAAACTGGAAGCGAGCTGAACCGAAGCTGGATTATTAATGCCAAATGGGACGTTGATTTGAGCTATAGCTTGATGACCGAGATGCTTGGCAGGCTGAATGCGGATGAACGGCCGACCGCGATGTTCTGTGCAAGCGACGCATTGGCGTTACCCGCGCTTCGCGCCGCTGTAGAGAAGGGTTATCGCATTCCGCAGGATATCGCATTCGTTGGCATGGATAATATTGAATTCGCGCAATATTCATCGCCGCCGCTCACGAGCGTGCAGGTGCCGAAATCGGAAATCGGCGAAGTGGCTGCAAACATGTTGGTTAATTACGTGGAGGGTCAATATTCGCTGCCGCTCAAAGTGCTGCTCCCGTATGAACTTGTGGTCCGTCAATCGTCAACCTTCATGAATAAGGAAAGCTGAACGTTACAAGCGGTAATTTGACGAAAAGCGCCTCTAAATGCGGTTCATCCCATAGGATGAGCCGCTTTAGAGGTTCTTTTTTTGAGCGTGCAGTGAAGGATGAGGGTTATGAGAATTTGGAGCCAAATATACGTTGACATGAAGTGTTTATTCCAAATATGATTGCTGTAATGAAGTGAATTTGGTGCGAATTGGGCAAGCTTTCAATTTGAACTGACAGGGGAGAAGAGTAAACATGAAGCAATTAACAGCTGTATTAATCGGAGCTGGCGCGCGCGGTGCAGGAAGTTACGCGCCCTACGCCCTCCATTATCCGTATGAGCTCAAATTCGTCGCAGTAGCGGAAGCCGATTCCAAAAGGCGGACAAAATTCGCCAATGACCATAGCATTCCAGCCGAGCGTGCGTACGAATCGTGGGAGGAGCTGCTCGCCGAAGGAAAGCTGGCGGATATTGCTGTCATCTGCACGCAGGATCAAATGCACTTCCAGCCGACGATCCTTGCGCTGAACAATAACTATCATGTTCTTCTAGAGAAGCCCATGTCTCCCAATCCGCAAGAATGTCTTGAGATGGAGAGAGTCGCCGAAGAGAACGACAGACTTCTGACCATATGTCACGTACTGCGCTATACGCCGTTCTGGAGCGCGATCAAAGAGACGATTCAAGCGGGGCACATCGGAGATATCGTATCCATTCAGCTGAATGAAAACGTCGGCTATTGGCATATCGCCCATAGCTTCGTCCGAGGCAATTGGAATAACGCCGAGCAATCGAGCCCGATGATTCTCGCAAAATCTTGTCATGACATGGATGTTCTATCATGGCTGATGGATCAGGCGTGTACGAAGATCAGCTCGTTTGGTTCCCTGATGCATTTCCGCGAGGCCAATGCGCCCGAAGGGGCAGCGGAACGGTGCCTTGACTGCCGCGTGCAATCGACCTGCCCTTATGCTGCGCAGCGCTTTTATTTGAGCGATCAATTCAAGCCTTGGGCTAGACATTTCGCGCCGGATCTTTCCCAGGAGAAGATCGTGCAGGGATTGAGAGATACGAACTACGGTCGTTGCGTATATAAGAGCGACAACAATGTCGTGGACCATCAAGTAGTCAACATGGAATTTGAGAGCGGAGCGACGGCGATCTTCAGCATGTGCGGCTTTACCTTCGAGCAAGAGCGCCGAATTCAAATTATGGGGACCAGAGGGGAGCTGCGCGGCGAAGGGAACATTATTACGATATTCGATTTCCTTACGCATAGGAAGACTGAACTCACCATTGCCGAACAGTCCAGCGGACATGGCGGAGGCGATGCGGGCATCGTCAGCAGCTTCCTGGACGAAGTGAGGAACTATGGCGGTCAAGAGAGCTTGACGTCGGCATCTGCTTCGGTCCGCAGCCACTTGATGGCCTTCGCTGCCGAGGAATCGCGTCTGAATGGCGGGAAGGCCATCGATCTGGATGCGTATGCGGCTGAGCTTCGTTCAGCAGGGAAGAGTCAACTGACACGTTAACGAACAAGGTTCCATTTCTAGTAAACAAAACAGCGTGAGCCCGGCTTAATGCCGCTGCTCACGCTGTTTTGTGCGTTATAACATACGATCGGTAAACGAATAAATTCCATTCGTTGTGTGCGTCATCGCATACATGGGGGAATGAAGTTTACGGATAATAAATGATCGCATTATACCGCAGCAGGCCTTCGCCCGCATTTCGATAGATATGCGGCTGATCGGCCGCGAACCGCACGGCGTCCCCTTCGTTGACGTGATAGGAAGTATTCTGGATGTCGACCACGAGCGTTCCGAACGACACCAGCACGTACTCCTCGACGCCAGGGCTGTGAGCCTCGGACGCATGCGTGGAACCTTGGTCCATCTCGACGGCGTACGCCTCGAACTTCTTCGACGGATCGAAAGGAAACATGGGATACGAACGGAATTTCCCATCCTCTTCGAGCAACGGCTCGATATCCTGTTTCGCCACGACCGCGACCTCCCCGGGGGGCTTCTCGATCAGCGAGGTGAATGATAACCGCAGCCCATTGGCGATCTTCCAAATCGTCGAAATGGTGGGGCTCGTCTCGCCGCGTTCGATCTGCCCGAGCATCGCCTTGCTGACGCCGGTCAGTTCGGATACTTTATCCAGGCTAAGGCCGCGCGTCTGGCGGACGGCCTTCAAGTTCTTCCCTAGCTTGATATGAATCTGTTCCATTCGTTCCTCCTGCGCCCGTCTTTATTCCTCATTTTATCCGAAGCGATTGAAAAAGTCGAAAAGTTATTGTGCGTTATAACGTATTTATGTATAATATGCCATATAAACCTGCGTGACCAAAGGAGAAATGACCATGTCCAGTCCATCATTGACGCGATTCGTGCGGAGCAGTCTGGAAGAGCTCAAGCAGAACGGGCTATTCAATCAAATCGATGCGCTGCAGGGCGGCAACGGCCCGACGATCCGAATCAAGGACCGTTCGCTCATTAACTTGTCTTCGAACAATTATTTGGGCTTGGCAAGCGACGAGCGCCTGATCGCCGCGGCCGAGAAGGCGCTGCGCCAATACGGCGTCGGCGCCGGCGCGGTGCGCACGATCAACGGCACGATGGAGATTCACGGGGAGCTGGAAGCGAAGCTGGCGCGATTCAAGCAGACCGAATCCGCCATCGCTTATCAATCGGGCTTCAACTGCAATATGGCCGCGATTTCCGCCGTCATGGATGCGGGCGATGCCATTCTCTCCGACGAACTCAATCATGCATCCATCATCGACGGCTGCCGCTTGTCGAAGGCGAAGGTAATCCGCTACAAGCATTCGGACATGGAGGAGTTGGAGCGCGTAGCGCGCGCCGCGAGGGAATCCGGCCAGTACGCCAAAATCATGGTCATTACCGACGGCGTCTTCTCGATGGACGGCGACATCGCGAAGCTGCCGGAAATCGTAGCTATCGCCGAGCGCTACGACTTGATCACGTACGTCGACGATGCGCATGGATCCGGCGTATTGGGAGAAGGGGCGGGCACGGTCAAGCACTTCGGCCTGTCCGACCGGGTCGACTTCCAGATCGGCACGTTGTCCAAGGCGATCGGCGTTGTCGGCGGATACGTCGCGGGCAAGCAGGAGCTCATCGAATGGCTGAAAGCGCGAAGCCGGCCGTTCCTGTTCTCGACCGCCACGCCGCCGGCCATCGCCGCAGCTTGCGTCGCCGCCCTCGATATCTTAATGGACAGCACGGAGCTGCAGGCACGACTGTGGCGCAACGCCGAGTATTTCCGCCAGGGACTGGAGCAGCTCGGCTTCCGTACCGGACATACCGAGACGCCGATTATTCCTTGCATCATCGGGGAAGAGAAGCAGACGCAGCGGTTCAGCCGCGAGCTGCTGGCGGAAGGCGTGTATGCCAAAGCGATCGTCTTCCCGACCGTGCCGAAGGGCTTGGGACGCATTCGGAATATGCCTACGGCTGCGCATACGACAGCCATGCTGGACGAGGCGCTGGCCGTCTACGGGAAGGTGAAGAAGCGGATCGGCCTGGAATAAGCAGGCGCGACGCCGTGCCGGCGAGCCGTTACGAATTGTCGGGAGCGCATAACAGGAGGGGAATTCGGAAATGAAAACCATTATGATTACCGGGGCTTCCGGTCAAATCGGCAGCGAGCTGACGGCTAGGCTGCGGCAGCTTTACGGCGCGCAGCATGTCATCGCGACCGATATCATGCCGGACCGCAGCGGGGTTGGCCAGGATGAAGGGCCGTTCGAATTGCTCGACGTCAACGACCAGCGCGCAATATATGACGTCGCTCGCCATTATAAGGCCGATACGATCATCCACTTGGCGGCGCTCCTGTCCGCGACAGCCGAGAAGAGCCCGCTGTTCGCGTGGCATCTTAACATGGGCGGGCTCATTAACGCGCTCGAGACGGCCAAAGAGCTGGGATGCCGCTTCTTCACCCCGAGTTCGATCGGCGTATTCGGCCCCGCGTCCCCGAAGGATGCTACGCCGCAGGTGACCGTTCAGCGGCCCGTGACGATGTACGGGATCAATAAAGTGGCCGGAGAGCTGCTGTGCGATTATTACTACGCGAAATTCGGCGTAGACACGCGGGGTCTGCGCTTCCCGGGCCTGATCTCCTACTTGACGCCGCCGGGCGGCGGAACGACCGATTACGCGGTGGAGATGTTTTTCGAAGCGGTTCGCTCCGGCGCGTATACCTCCTTTATCGGACCGGGCACGTTCATGGATATGATGTATATGCCGGACGCCATCGACGCGATCGTGACGCTGATGGAAACCGACTCCGCGCAGCTGGTCAACCGCAACGCCTACAACGTATCGGCGATGAGCTTCGATCCGGAACTGCTGGCCGCCGAGATCCGCAGGACGATTCCGGATTTCCGGCTGGCCTACCAGGTCGATCCGGTAAGGCAGCAAATCGCGGAAAGCTGGCCGAATCAGCTCGACATCTCCGCCGCCCGGGAGGAGTGGGGGTTCAAGCCGAGCTTCACGCTGGAGCGGATGGCGCGGGATATGCTCTGCCATATCGCGGCCGGCCCCGGCAAGGAAGCGAGCGTCGAGGGCGGATCGGCTGTCGATAAGCAGGTGTCCTAGCCGGACTTCGATGCGCTTCCGTCTGGCGGCATCCGTAGACAATGGAGACCAATCAAGACCAACCAAGATCATCCAAGACCAACCAGGACCATCCGAGATCATCCAAGACCAACCAAGACTATCCAAAACCATCCAAGACCATCCTCCATGGGATGGTCTATTTGGCGCTCGTGCCGGGCCTCTCCTTTTTCTTTTAGGAAGGAGTCACCGCCAAGTTGTCGAATTTTATGTTTGGTAACTAAAGTCGCAGGAGGCTGTCCATGAATCCTAAATTCACGCATACGCAATACCTCGTCAGAAAACAGATCATGTCGCTCGCGGGAGCGAACATCGATATTTTCGACAGCAGCGGACAACCGGTACTCTTTTCGAAAATGAAAGCGTTCAAGCTGAAAGAAGATATTCGGCTGTTTGCCGACGATTCGATGCAAGACGAGCTCATTTCCATTCAGGCGCGCAGCGTCATCGATTTCTCCGCGACCTATGACGTCGTCGATTCCGCCACTGGAGAAAGGCTCGGCTCCCTTCGCCGCAAAGGCATGAAGTCGATGCTGAAGGACGAGTGGGCGATCATGGATGCCAGGGAGACAGAGATCGGGCTTATTAAGGAGGACAGCGCGCTTATGGCGCTCCTTAGAAGGTTCTTGACCAACTTGATTCCGCAGAAATTCCACGTAGAGATGGGCGGGGAGCGGGTTGCGCTGTTTAAGCAAGACCTGAATCCGTTCGTCGGCAAGCTGAATTTGGACTTTGGGCTCGATACGGACAACCGGCTGGACCGCCGTTTGGGCCTGGCTGCAGCGGTGCTGTTGGTTGTCATCGAAAGGCAGCAAGGATAGATGAGCCGCTACCGATTGACCAAGAAAGAGGCGCGAAGATTCCTTTTGTTGAAGCAGGGGCTGCTTGGAGCGTACAAGTATAAGGGCAAGGAAGGGATTCGCGAGTTCGTGAGCCGCGCCGGCTGCATCCAGTTCGACCCGATCGACGTGTGCGGCAAGAACGCCGAGCTTGTGCTGCAATCCAGAGTAGCGGGATTTACGAAAGAGCTGCTCGGGGAGCTTCTATATGAAGATCGCATGCTGGTCGATTATTTCGACAAGCAGCTCGCAATTATCGCTATCGAGGATTGGAAGTATTTCGAGAGAACGCGCGAGCGGTTCCGGCTCCAAGGCAGAAGCCGCGACAAGGTCGATTCGGTTGCCGGCGAGGTGAAGCGGTTCATACGGGAGAATGGGGCGGCTTGTTCCAAAGATGTCCCGCTCAAGGAAACGGTAGACTGGTCTTGGAGTCCGACGACGCTGTCCAGAGCGGTGCTGGAGACGCTTTATTTTCGCGGGGATTTGATCGTCCACCACAAGAAGGGCACGATCAAATATTACGCTTTGGCGGAGGATCATATCCTCCCGGCTATCTTGCGTGCCGAGGATCCGAACGAATCGGATGCGGACTATATAAAATGGCTGGTATTGCGCCGTATTCGGTCAGTCGGGTTACTGTGGAACAAACCGTCCGACGCATGGCTCGGCATCGAACCGATGAAGGCGCAGGCACGCAAGGACGCATTCGCTTCACTGTTGCAAGAGAAAGCGATCGTCGCGTGTTCCGTTGAAGGAATAGCGGATCCGCTCTATATCGCCTTGGAGGATGAGCCGCTCCTGCTTGCCGTGTTGTCTTCGACGGCTGAGCATGAACGGCGCGTAGAATTTCTCGCTCCGCTCGACAACTTCCTTTGGGACCGCAAGCTGATCAAGGCGTTATTCGATTTCGAGTATAAATGGGAAATTTACACCCCGGTCGCCGAGCGAAAATACGGGTATTACGTGCTTCCGGTTCTGTACGGAGAAGCGCTCGTCGGACGGATCGAGCTGGTCGCGGACAAGAAGGCGAAACTGTTAAACGCGGTTCGCTATTGGCCGGAGATCGAGGGGGAGCCGGACGAAGCGTTCCGCCGGATGCTTGACGAGCGCATCGAGCGGTTCGCGGCTTTCAACGGGTGTACGACGATCGCGTATGGGAAACCGTTGCCATAACACTACCTTGACAGAAACTCGACGGAAACGCTGCATGTACTGTACCCAGTACATTACATTCGCCGATATTCATCTCCTACGGGCGTCCCTTTTGCATGACTCCTTTACGTGAACCCAATCCAGTTCCCTTGTTCATGCATATTTTAATTTCGATGCATGATGACGGTGGAAAAGGATGATAGGCACGTGAAACAAAAGGGCAAACGGAAAACAACGCCGGTCAAGAAAAGAAAGAAGAGCGAGGATACGGAGCCGAATCAGATTGATTCGAACGTCAACGAGCTCGAATGGTTGGATGAGGAACAAACCAGTTCCAAAAAAACGAACGGCCAGCGACGCAAGTCCAAGAAGAGCAACTAAACGGAGCCTATCGAATTAGCCTTCCAGCAATGGCAGGCTTTTTTGCTATGGCGGATTTTAGCAGGGGCAGGCTTATACATGCAAGAATGGCGAATGGTAGGATTAAAACGAGAACGTGGTAAACATGGAATCGTTTCAATAAGGAGGGAAAGTAGTGAACGTTGCAATCATGCCCCTTGATGAATTTCTTATTCCTCCAGCCAGAAGTATGCTAGCCGGCTATTTGAATTCCTCTTCCAACGGAGTGGACGAATCCGTACCATCGCCCGAACAGCTGGAACAATGCGAACAGATTTTAACGAGGTTTCTTCATGACGGCTCGTCATCGTGTTATTTGGCCAAACAGGATCATGGATATAGGGGGTTCATTATCCTTTCTTGGAGCTTCTCGATCAGCAAAGGCTATCGGGTACTGCGAATCGAGGCTTTATATTCATCTTAGAGGCATCGAAAGAAGGGCGTTGGCAGGAAGCTGATGGAGCATGCCATTGACTTGGCTATTGCGAAAAAGGCCGCAAGATTGCAGTTGGAAACGGACGACGATAATGTCCCCGCCCGTACGTTGTACAAGCAGCTTGGATTTGAACGGATCGAAGGCAAAGTCGTATATATGGCTTTTTTATAGAGGCTGCGCCGTAAGAAAAACAGATACGAAAATCAAAGGCCACCTGCTGACAGGTGGCCTTTGGCGATTCTATGCGCGCTGAGATCATGTACGGCTAATCGCTCTACGAACCAATCTCCTTCAGTACGCCCCGTCGCGCGGATCGGGATTGCTGCGCTAAGCCGAAGTAGGCCAGCAGCGCCAATAGGCTGGTCGATAGAATGATGACGCCCATGGGAACGGCCGAATACTCGCCGGCAATGCCTACCAGCGGAGACGTGACTGCGCCAAGCAGGAACGGCAGCAGTCCCAATATCGCCGAAGCGCTTCCCGCCATATGGCTCTGGGTTTCCATGGCGAGCGAGAACGAGGCGGTAGACGTGATCCCGATGGATGCGACGAAGCAAAACAGCGGCGGAACCAAGGCGAACAGCGGCCCGTGCAGCAGAATGACCATCAATGCAATAAAGCTGGAAGCGGCGGACAACAGCAGTCCGATAAGAAGAAACCGCCGTTCCGAAATGACGTGATTCAAGCGGCCTACGAGCTGGGAGCCGATGATCAGGCTGATCCCGTTCGAGCCGAACAATAAGGCAAACAGCTGCGGCGATGCGCCGTAAATCTTTTGATAGATAAAGGGCGTCCCGGACACGTAAGCGAAAACCCCGCCGATCATGATGCCTTGGGCTAATGCATACCCGAGAAACTGACGGTCCCTCAGCAAGGTCCGAATCCCTGTCAGCAGCTGGCCGAAATTGCTCGATATCCGATTCTCCGGAGGCAGCGTCTCTTTGAGGCCGGTGGTAGCCAGAATCGCGAGCACGATTCCCACGCCGCCCAACACGATGAACACGCCTACCCAAGTCGTAAACGAGATGACGCCGCTTCCCGCCACCGGCGCGATGAGCGGAAATAGATTGTTCACCAGCATGAGCAGGGAGAAGAACCGGGTCAGTTCAGGTCCGCTGTACAAGTCGCGCACGACCGCCCTCGACACGACGATCCCGGCAGAGGCCGCGAAGCCCTGAATAAACCGCGCCGCGATAAAACAATAAATATTCGGGGAAATCGCGCAGACAAACGACATCACCAGATACAGAAGGAGCGATATAATAACGGGTCTGC
Organism: Paenibacillus rhizovicinus; assembly: GCF_010365285.1. Taxonomy (NCBI): domain Bacteria; kingdom Bacillati; phylum Bacillota; class Bacilli; order Caryophanales; family Paenibacillaceae; genus Paenibacillus; species Paenibacillus rhizovicinus. The sequence goes on along the minus strand of NZ_CP048286.1, from coordinate 1,928,079 downwards.
GTCTTCCGTGCATATCGCTCAGCGGGCCCATGACGATCTGCCCCAGTCCGAGACCGATCAGGCAAGCCGTCAAACTCAGCTGCACGAGCGATGCTTGCGTACCGAAATCTGCCGTTATTTCGGGAAACGACGGCAAATACATATCGATTGTCAAAGGTCCCAATGCCGAGAAGGCGCCTAACAACAGGACAAGTCTCCAGCGATTGCTTTTCTTTTCTTGCTGCATGTGCGGGTTATCTCCAATGCTTTTCTTTGTTTGTGTTTTATCCGATGGCACAGGTCTTATTCTTGCATGATTCCTGGGGGATGTCGATACATACTTGACGAATTTTCCGTAAATTTAATAAACGGATGGCAAGACCTGTAGAAACGATAGAAGGTGCTGTGATCATGCGGTGTTATGCTTTACGGCAGCATGCTATCATGAGGATAATTTGAGATATCGTGATTCTCACTGATTATTCGAGGGGGGAGCCCTATAATGAAAGCGCTTGATTCCATTTATCAAGTTCGGAACGGAAGAAGATCGAAACGCGTCTCAAGCTACGACCGGTCCGGGCTCAACAAAGACTCGATTGCGATCCCGGCGGGCGAAGTCCGAGCGCTTGCGAACATCGAAGGGGCGGGCATTATCCGCCACATCTGGATCACGATCAATTGCGCGGACCGGATGATCCGGCGCAATGCGGTGCTTCGCATGTATTGGGACGGCGAGTCGGAGCCCAGCGTCGAATCGCCGATCGGCGACTTCTTCGGTCAGGGATGGGGCGAGAACTACAACTTCGCCTCGCTGCCGCTCGCCGCGGCGCCGCAGCGGGGGCAGGCGCTGAATTGCTATTTTCCGATGCCGTTCGGGAACGGAGCCGTCATTGCGGTCGAGAACGAATCGTCCGAACCGATCGAGTCCTTCTATTACTGCATCGATTACGAGGAACATGATGAATTGCCGGAGGAAGCCGGCCGGTTTCACGCGCAGTGGCGGAGGGAGCTGACGGGCGCCGATCCGATTGACGGAGAGAACGAGGGGCTGGAGCTCGTGCCGCAGCAGCCGAATTGCACGGATGCGGGCAACTATGTATTCGCCGATATTCGCGGCAAGGGCCATTTTGTCGGGATCAACTACTACGTCGATAACCCCAGTCCGATGTGGTACGGCGAAGGGGATGACATGTGGATGATCGACGGCGAGGCGTGGCCGGGATCCATGCATGGCACCGGAACGGAGGATTTCTTCAACACGGCCTGGTGTCCGAAGGAGATTTATTCGCACCCTTATTTCGGCTGTGCCAAGGTGAACGGCGAAACCGGATTTCTCGGACGTACGCATGTCTATCGGTTTCTGCTGGAGGACCCGGTCTACTTCGAGCAATCGCTTCGCGCCAGCATCGAGCATGGGCATAACAACGTGCTTACGCTTGATTTGGCAACCGTCGCCTATTGGTATCAGATCGAACCGCATCAGCCGTTCGCGAAGCTGCCGGGCAAGGAGGGCAGGCAGAATATGCCGATCCTCAATTTGCACGACATTCATTATTGGCGGCACGAGTACCGCAAAGCATTCGGGAACGGAACGACGCTGTGGGGGAACGAATGGCGGCCGAAGCGGGACTAGCACGGCAAGCTCGTAATAGGCAATCGGAGTGCCCGGCGAGCATGCTGCTTATACGGCTAAGCCGAAGTCGCCGCATGCTTCGCAGGATGTCAACAGAAAGCAAGCGATGTCAACATCGTCGTCTAGTACGGATGACGATCCGTCCACTATAATTTCTGTTGAAAGGCGGAGATTCTTATGAAATCGATACAATTGGAGCGCCTGTCGCTTGATGGCGATCTGCGCGACCGTCTGGCGGCGAGCGCCTCGCGATTGGCCGATTCGCTGTACGGACCCGATGAGGTCTTCAAGCCGGCGAGCTACGACTGGCCTGGCGACAACGAAGGCAGAACGCTGCTGGCCCAAATCTTGACCGCCCGTGCCACGGGTACGGAGCCGCTGCATACGGCGGCGATTCTGGCCAAGCTGCCGGAAGGCGTGAATGAACGCGGCTATTTCGGCAGTATCTTGCCGGAAGGGATGACGGATGAGCAGCAGCTCTCGGGCAACAGCTGGTATTTGCGCGCTCTCGCCGAGCTGTATGCGTGGAAGAAGGAGCCTGCCGTTCTCCGCCTAATCGAACAAGTCGTTACGGGGCTGATCCTGCCTGCCAAGGCGCATTTCGACCATTACCCGACCGATCCGCAGGAGCGCGCGAGCGAGGGAGAGGCCGCAGGCAAGCGGGGAGATAAGCCGGTACGGAATTGGTACTTGTCGACGGATATCGGCTGCGCGTTTATTATGCTTGACGGCGCTGCGCATGCTTACGAGCTGCTCGGATGGCCGGAATTGAAAGAAACGATCGAAGCCATGATCCGGAAATTTCTATCGATCGATCTCATTGGCATCAGCGCGCAGACGCATGCGACGCTGTCGGCGCTGCGCGGGATGCTCCGCTACTATGGCATGAACGGCGACGCCGGCCTGCTGGCTGCGGCCGAGCGCATATTCGAATTGTACGTCCGGGAAGGCATGACGGAGAACGGCGCCAACCGCAATTGGTTCAACAGGCCTTGGTGGACGGAGCCGTGCGCCGTCGTCGATTCGTTCGTGGCCGCGGTCGAATTGTGGCGCCGCACTGCGAAGCCGGAGTACTTGGAGACCGCCCATCTGATTTATTTCAACGGGCTCAGCCACGGCCAGCGGCCGAACGGCGGCTTCGGCTGCGATAACTGCGCGGGTTCGAAGGAACGGGACCTGTATGCGCTGGAAAATGTATACGAAGCGTATTGGTGCTGCACGATGAGAGGCGGCGAGGGACTCTCGCGCGCGGCGGAATACGGCTACTGGATGGACGGCAACCGCGTAACGGTGCCGTTCTATCACAACGGAACCGCCGCGCTTGCATTAGATGCCGGGGATGTGGTCATCCGGCAGTCGACCTCGTATCCCTACGCGGGGCAGGCAGCGTTCGAAGTGCTGAGCGCCCCGGCGTCATGTGCGGCAACGCTCCGGTTCTACGTGCCGCAGCATGCGGTCCCGGGAACGGCGGCCATTCGCATGAACGGTGTGAGATTGGACGCCGTAAGCGAGAACGGTTTCTTGGAGGTTCAGGCTGAACTGCGCCCAGGCATGCGATTGGAGCTGCGATTCGAGCTCGGATTGGTTCGCGTTCCGGCAGCGCATGCGCCCGGATTCCCGGATGCCTTCACGCTGCGGCATGGCGTACTGCTTCTGCGGAGCAGGCGGAACGAGGCGGAGCCGGAGCTCGGCCCGCTGACCTATTCCGAGAACGGCAATTACAAGGACGCCGGCGGAGCGGTCGTGCTGTCACCAGTATTTATCCCCATTCGTCTTAACGACAAAGAGACGGTGCTGGAGCGAAAAGCGATTTTGTTCGCGTAAGGAGCTCGAGTCCTGATCCCGTATATGCTACCAGCGGCAGCTCGCATAAAGAGCCATCCAGGTCCTTCGCCTGTATGGCTCTTTCCATTCATCCGGCGCAATCGGCCCGAAATGTCAACAGAAAGCATGACAAGTCAACATCCTCTTCTAGCGGATGCTTTTGCCGCGAGTCTATACTTTGGGTGGGTTTTGAAATGCGATGGATAAGGAGCGAGCATAATGTCTGCAAGCAGCAGCAATAAACTTACTCGAATGGGCCGTTGGGGGTATGCGGGCCCGTGGTACGGAAGCTTAATAGACAAGTCCGAGCAGGAAAAGTCCGAAAACCCGTTGCTTGGCAAGCTGAACATGCTGCGGCGCTTCGGGCTCGAGGTGCTCACGGTCGGGTTGAACGAATGGCATGCGCTGCCGGAGCAGCAGCGCCGGCGAGTGGTCCGCCTTCTCGATGAATATGGCATGCAGCTGGCTGTCCATATCGGTTATCCGTACATTACGGCGAGCGATGAGGAAGTCGTGATGAACAACGAACGGATTCTGGAGGGGCTTTCCCGCCTTGCCAAGGATCGGCAGCCGGTTATTGTCGCCACGGAGCCGCGCTACAGCCATCGTTTCGATAAAAGGATGCCGCTGGAGCATGCGCTTGAACGGCTGTCGAAGTCGATTGCGCCGATCGCCGCGGGCTGCCGCGAGCTCGGAGTCAGGCTCGGCATTGAAAATCATGGCGATTTCTACTGCTCGGATCTCGTGCAGGTATGCCGGGAGACGCCGGATTTATATATGTTCCTCGACACGGGCAATACGTTCCTCATCGGGGAGCGGCCGCTGGAAGCGTTCAAGGCTGCGGCGCCTTACGTGATCGGCGCGCATTTCAAAGATCACAAGGTGCGTCCGAGGCTGGACGCGAGGCCGCTGCATTTGGAGATCGGGCCTTCCGCGCTTGGCGAAGGCGACGTGCCGCTGCAGGCTTGCTACGATTTGTTGTGCGAGCAGGCGCCATATCCGGATGAACTCGTGATGGAAATCGAAATGATCTGCCCGGAAGACGAATCGCCTGTCGATTGCCTGAACCGATCGCTTGCTTACATTCGAACGTTGGACGGTGAACAAGGATGAGCAACAGTAACAGCGGGAACAGCGGCAACAGCGGCAACAGCAGCAACAGCAGCAACAGCGGCAACGGCGGCAGCAAGCTGAAGGCGGTCGTGGTCGGCTGCAACATGGGGAAGAATCAAGCGTACGCGCTCGCGCAACTGCCCGAATACGAGCTGGCCGCCTTATGCGACTTGCAGGAGAGCACGGCACGCAAGATTGCGGACAACAGCGGGAGTCCGGCCGTGTATACGGATTTCGCGACGATGCTCGCCGAGGTTCGGCCGGACGTTGCCGTCATTGCCACGCCGAATGGCAGCCATGCGGCGCTGTCGCTGCTCGCGGCGGATGCAGGCGTCAAAGGCATATATTGCGAGAAGCCGATGGCGATCCAATTAGGCGACGCCCGAAAACTCGACCGTAAATGCAAGGAACGGGGCATTACGCTCGTCGTCGGCCATCAGCGGCGGATGACCGCCGTCTACCGGACGATGCGCGAATTAATGGATGGCGGGGCGCTGGGCGAGATCCGGCTGATTCGCGGCATGTGCGCCGGCGATCTGCTTTCGGACGGCACGCATGCGATCGATTCGATGCTCTGGTTGCTGCATGACGCTCCGGTCCGCCGCGTGTTCGGACAGTTGCATCGGCATCTGACCCCCGCGTTCACGGGCAAACGCTACGGGCACGATGTGGAAAGCGGTGCGATGGCCGTGCTCGAATTCGAGGGCGGCGCGCGCGGCGAACTGTTCACGGGGGACTTGCGCGTACCGGGCAGCGGCTACCAGGATATTGAAATCATCGGCAGCCAAGGCCGGCTGTGGCGGCGCGGCGACGGCAGCCAGCCGCCGCTGCTGCTGTCGGATGAGCAGGGCGGCTGGCGTCCGGTAACCGTTGCCGAAGAGAGCGGCTCCATATTCTTGGAGGTGTTCCGCGCGATGGCGGAATCGATCCGCACCGGAGCCGCTCACCCGATGTCCGGAGCGTCGGCGCTTGCCGGCCTGGAGGCGCTGATGGCGATTTTCGAATCGGCCAGAAGGAACGCGGCTGTGGAGCTGCCGCTTGCGGAGGAGCGTTTTCCGCTGGAAGTGATGATTGCCGAAGGCCGGCTATAAGAGAGGAGCAAACGACATTGACGATAGCATGTTCCACCTCCATCCGCTCCGGCAGCGCGCTCGAGACGGCGCTGGCCGCAGTAAGCGGATTAGGTTTCAGCCAGGTCGACCTGCTGGCGATCGACGGATGGGTGCATATCAACCCGAGCGATCTCGTGAAAGATTGGGAGGGCGGGCTCGCCAGGCTGCGCGGTCTGCTGGTCCAATACGGTCTTGCTCCGCTCGTGCTGAACACGGCGACGGGGCCGCAGCTGCACGACAGGTCCGAGCAGTCCAGCCGCAGGCGAACCGATGAAATCAAAGCGATCATCCGCCTCATGCACGAATACGGCATAACGCTGGCTGCGATTCAGCCGCGCAACAATGACTCGGACAGACCGTGGTCCGACGTGTTGAAGGATTGCGTGGCGACGCTGCGCGAGTATGAATCGCTGGGCAGGGAAGCGGGCGTGACTTTCGCGCTGGAGCTGCACGTGAACAGTCCCTTCGAAACGTTGGAACAAGCGAAGCGCCTGACCGATGCGATGCCCGAAGTTCGGCTTGTATACGATCCGAGCCATTTCGTCATGCAAGGCATCGCGATTCGCGAGACGGAATGGCTGATGGACTTCGCAACGCATGTCCATCTGCGGGACGCCTCCTTCGGCTGCATGCAAACCGGCTTCGGCGCGGGCGGCGTCGATTTCGATTGGGTACTCGGTACGCTGGCTGCCAGAGGCTATACGGGCCACTTCTCCATCGAATATTTGGAGGAAGGCGGAACCGATTGGACCGCGGATATTCTGATGCTTCGCGACCGGATTGCCGCGTATTTCCCTGAATAAAAATAGGGCGATTCGAAGCCGAAGCCGGACCTGAAGCCGAAGCCAGCCCCTGGAGTTGGACCGGGCCTGAAGCGGTTCGGATCGCCGGCCTCATAGAGACAATATTGACATTCCTGATCCTCCGTTTACAAAGGTAAACGGAGGTCATGACGAGTCAATACTTTCACATTTCTTGGCCGGTCCGTCTCCGTTATGATGAGGCGGCAAGGGAAAATGACAAAGGGAGGCAACAAGCAATGAAACACACGAAGAAGCTCATGATGCTCACGCTTATCCTTGTTCTGGCGCTCGTTTCGGCTTGCTCGAAGTCGGACGATAACGGCAACGGCGGCAGTGCCGGCAACAATGGAAAGGCGGGCAGCGACGCAGCTGCCGACAACAACGGAAAAGCGGCAGCCAATGCGGACAAAGCAGGCAACGCAGGCAATGCGGCACCGGCCGACATTAACGCGAAATACGATCCGCCCATCACGGTGACGGCCGTACGCGATCAAGACGCATCGATCGCATTCAAGGAAGGCGAAGACTTCGACAACAACAACTGGACGAAAGCCTACCAAGACGAGCTCGGCATTACGATCAAGCACAACTGGATCGTACCGAGCGACCAATATGACGCCAAGCTGAACATTGCAATCGCTTCCGGCGATTTGCCGGATATTTTCAAAGTCAACGGTTCCCAGTTGAAGCAGCTCGTAGATGCGGGCATGCTGGCGGATCTGACGGACGTTTATCAGAACTATGCATCCGAGCTGACGAAGAACGCGATCGAATCCGGTCCGCTGGCGAAGGCGGCAGCGACGTTCGACGGCAAGCTGATGGCCATTCCGCCGGATGAAAGCGGATACGAGGGCGGTTTGAACCTCCTCTTCCTCCGCAGCGATTGGATGGAGAAGCTGAACCTGGCGAAGCCGACGACATGGGCGGAACTGGAGACGGTGATGGACGCCTTCGTTAACCAAGATCCGGACGGCGACGGCAAGAAGGATACGTTCGGCTTGGCGCTTACGAAGGACCTGTACAAGAACGGCGTGGCGGAATCGACCGGCGTGTTCAATGCCTTCGGCTCGCACCCGAACATCTGGATCGAAGGCGCGGACGGCACGATCGTATACGGCGGCATTCAGCCGGAAACGAAGACCGCGCTTGCGAAGCTTCAGGAAATGTACAAGAAAGGCTGGATCGACCCCGAGTTCGGCGTCAAGGACAGCGGCAAGGTCGGCGAGGATTTCGCGAATAACAAGGTCGGCGTAGATTTCGGCGCCCTGTGGAATCCGCTGTGGCCGCTGCAAGACAGCGTAACGAAGAATCCTACAGCGAACTGGAGCGTATCGCCGGCCGTATCGGCTACGGGCGCGCCGGTGCAATATTCGGCGGATCTCAGCTTCAACGAGTTCATGGTCGTGAACAAGAAAATGAAAAACCCGGAAGCGTTCATCAAGCTGATGAATTTCGGCAACGACAAGCTCTACGGCGGCACGGCCGACCCGAACGTATTCCATTCGGAGAAGGTCGGCGACAAGCAATACGACCATTTCAAAATGAACGTCGTCATCGTCGGCGGCTCCAACCCGATCGGCGGCAATTTCGGCCATTACAAGAAAGTAACGGCTGCGCTCGCGGCGAACGATCCGGCCGGACTGAATCCGGAGCAGAAGGACTACTACGACAAGATCGTCTCGTTCAACGGCGGCGACCGCACGAATTGGGGAACGATGCGCGTCTTCGGGCCCGACAGCGCCTACAGCACGATTGAAGGCGTGTACCAGAACAAAGAACAGAATTTGAAATTCACGAAATTCTACGGCGCTCCGACGAAAACGATGGCAGCCAAGAAATCGACGCTGGATAAGATGCAGCTCGAAACGTTCACCAAAATCATTCTCGGCGGGCCGATCGACGAGTTCGACAAGTTCGTAGCGGACTGGAAGAAACTCGGCGGCGACCAAATCACGCAGGAAGTGAACGATTGGTCGGCACAGCAAAGCAAATAGAAGCCGATCCGGTTCGGAATCGGGAAGAAGAACGATGGCGTCCGACAAGACCGGGTCGTCTTCTTCTTGCTCCGGCCGGACAACCGAATGTGGAGGACGAACAATGAATAAAAATCGCATTAGCCAGCTGCCCTTCCATCTTATGCTTCTGCCGGGCGTCTTTCTGGTGCTCGTCTTCAGCTACGGCCCGATGTTCGGCATCATCATGTCGTTCGAGCAGTATATTCCGGCCAAGGGCTTCACGGGCTCCGAATGGATCGGGCTCGACAATTTCCGGTACGTGCTGGATATGCCGGATACGTTCACCGTCTTATGGAACACGATGTACATCGCGATGATGAAGATCGTGGCAGGACTCGTGTTTCCGATTCTGATCGCGCTGCTGCTGAACGAGGTGCGCAAGAACGTCGTCAAGCGGACGATTCAGACGTTGATCTATCTGCCGCACTTCCTGTCCTGGATCATTCTGGGCGGCATTCTCATCGACGTGCTGTCGCCGTCCTCGGGCATCGTGAACCATTTTCTAGGCATCTTCGGCGTGAAACCGATCTACTTCCTCGGCAACAACCATTGGTTTCCTTTCACGATCGTCATCAGCGATCTGTGGAAGGAATTCGGATTTGCGACCATCGTTTATTTGGCGGCGTTGACCTCGATCAATCCGGTGCTCTACGAGGCCGCGATCGTCGACGGCGCGAACCGTTGGCGCCAGACGCTGCATGTGACGCTGCCGGGCATGACGCCGATCATCGTCCTGCTGCTGACGCTTAGCCTGGGCAACGTGCTGAACGCGGGCTTCGATCAGATCTTCAACTTATATTCGCCGCAAGTGTACGAAAGCGGAGACATTATCGACACGATGGTCTACAGGCTCGGCCTTGTCGACGCGCAGTTCGGTCCGGCTGCCGCGGTAGGACTATTCAAATCCGTCGTTTCGTTCGTCTTTATCTCGGTTTCTTATTTGCTGGCCTATCGTTTCGCTAACTACCGCATCTTCTAGAGGGGAGCATGCCGCTTGAACTTTCATATGACCACCGGACAAAAAACGTTTAATTGGTTTAACCATGTTTTTCTGATCGCGCTCTCCGTGCTTTGCATTCTGCCGCTCATTCACGTCCTGGCGATTTCGCTCAGCGACAAGACGGCCGCATCGGCGGGCGATGTCGTGCTGTGGCCCGTCCACTTCACATGGCAGTCCTATTCGTACGTGCTCGGCAAGCCCGAGTTCATGCGCGCGTTCTGGATCACGATCGAGCGGGTATTGCTCGGCATCCTGGTCAATATGTTCCTGACGATTCTGCTCGCCTATCCGCTGTCCAAGGAAGCGCGGGTGTTCAAATACCGGACGGCGTATGCCTGGTACTTCGTCCTGACGATTCTGTTCAGCGGCGGACTGATTCCGACTTACATGGTCGTCAACCAGACCCATTTGATCGATTCGATCTGGGCCTTGATCATTCCCGGCGCGGTGCCCGTATTCAATGTCATTCTGCTGCTGAATTTCTTCCGCGGGCTGCCGAAGGAGCTGGAGGAAGCCGCGTTCGTCGACGGCGCCAAGCAGTGGACGGTACTGTGGAGGCTGTTCGTGCCGCTGTCCACGCCGGCGCTGGCGACCATCTCGCTGTTCACGATCGTCGGCCATTGGAATTCGTGGTTCGACGGGCTTATTTATATGAATAAGCTTGAACATTACCCGCTGCAAAGCTACTTGCAGACGGTCATCATCAAGACCGACCTTGCGATGCAGTCCTCCAAAGATTTGAACTCGCTGTCGCAGGTGTCCGAGCGTACCAGCAAAGCGGCGCAGATTTTCATGGGCGCGCTGCCGATCTTGATTATCTATCCGTTCTTGCAGCGTTTCTTCGTCAAAGGGATCGTGCTCGGAAGCGTGAAGGAGTAACGGGTAACCGATAACCGATAACGGCTTTTTTTGCACAGAGGCACGGAGGGCGTACGCACGATGATGGAATCCGAAGGGAAGTCGATGGCTTGATACGCCTGAAAATGCCGAAAATCGCGATCTTTTATAAGCTTGTTATCGTGCTGCTGCTCGTGATCGCCCCGTTATACGGCATCAGCATGTATTTGAATCAGATGGGCGAATCGAGCGTGCGCAGCGAAATTTCCAATTCGATGCAGTCCAGGGTCCACTTCTACATTCAGTCGCTCGTCGTCGAGCTCGACCGGATCCAGCGGCTGCAGCGGGAATTCATTAATGACGACGATCTGCAGAAGCTGAGCGTCGCAAGTCCGATCATGTCCGATCTGGAACGGACGGAAGCGATGATCCGGCTGCAGAAGCGGCTGCTGCTCGTGAAGAATTCCAGCAACTACATTGCCAGCGCCAATGTGTTCGTACCGAGCCTTGGCAAAGTCATCAATTCGCTGAACATGTATACGACGGCCAGCCAGAGCGAGCTTGCCCCGTTGATCGACGAGTCGAAGCTGCATCTGTCGCTCGTCCCGCATGCGAACGGATTGTACATCGCGCAGCAATACCCGGACCGGCCCGAGCCGGATTCCATCGTGTTCTTCCTCTATCTGGAGCTGTCCAAGCAAGCCATCCAGCAGGAGCTGAAGCAGTTTATCGCGTACAACGAAGAACAGGCGATCTTGTTCGGCAGCGGTTTCGAATGGGCGATAACGACCGACGGCAACGTTGAGCGTACCGAGGCGCTCCAATCGATCGCCGAGTCGAGCAGCGACGGCAGCAGCAAGCCGGAAATGAAAGCCTTCTCCTACGCTAACAAGCGGTATATCATGACGCTCGAGCATTCATCCGTCGTCGACATGACGCTGCTCATCTATACGCCGGAGAAGAACGCGCTCGGTCCGATCCAGCAATACAACACGTGGTTCTGGGTGCTGTCGCTCTCTTCGGTGCTCATCGTAATCGTCTTCTCCTATTGGCTCTATCGGATGATTCACCGCCCGCTCAAGCAGCTTGTCCGGTCGTTCCGGAAAGTGGAGAAGGGCAATCTCGACGTGAAATTGACGCTCAACAGCAACGATGAATTCGAATATTTGTACATGCAGTTCAACTCGATGCTGAGTCAGCTGAAAATATTGATCGAAGAGGTGTACGAGGAGAAAATCCACTCGCAGAAGGCGGAATTGAAGCAGCTGCAAGCGCAAATCAATCCGCATTTTCTGTACAACACCTTCTTCATTCTGAATCGCATGGTGAAGCTCGAGGACTACCCGAAGCTGAAGCCGTTCACGAAGCATCTCGGCAATTACTTCAAGTTTATTACGAGAAACGCCTCCGACGATGTCCCGCTTAGCGAAGAACTGGAATTCGCGAGAGCCTATCTCGAAATTCAGAAAATCCGCTTCGAGGATCGGATTGCCGTCGAAGTGGATGAGCTGCCGGACGACATGGCCGGCGTGCTCGTGCCGCGGCTGACGCTGCAGCCGATCATCGAGAATTCGTACAAGTACGGCCTCGAGGAGGTCGACGGCAACGGACGGCTGAGCATTCGGTTCCTCTATGCCGCAAGCGCAAGTCAGCTGGTCATCGAGATTGAAGACAACGGGAAAGGCTTGAGCGACGAGGAACTCTGGAACTTGAACCGCAAGCTGAGCGACCCCCCTGCCCATATCGAGAGCACGGGAATCATCAACGTGCATAAACGGCTGCGGCTGAAATACGGTCCCGGGAGCGGCATTAAAGCTTCAACGGACGGCAAGCTCGGAGGCTTGAAAATCAGCTTGTACATTCCCGTAAAGGAGAAGGACGAATGATGCTGCATCGGATGCTGATCGTGGATGACGAACCTTACATCGTGAACAGCCTGCGCGAACTGTTCGAGGAAGCCGAGCAGCTGAGGCTTGATCTCTATACGGCGAATTCCGCCGCGGAGGCGCTTGATTGGCTCGGGAAGACGAGAATCGACATCGTCCTGTCGGATATCCGCATGCCCGGCATGTCTGGACTTGAACTGCAAGAGCGGATTCGGGAGCAGTGGCCGTCCTGCAAGGTCATCTTTCTGTCGGGACACAATGAATTCGGCTACGTGCAGGCCGCGATCCAGAACGGAAGCGCGGGCTATCTGCTCAAGACGGACGATGACGAAGATATTATCCGCACGGTGGCGAAAGCGGTTCGCGAACTGGCAAGCGAGCGGTCGATCCACAGCTTCATCGACCAAGCGAAGGAACAGATGCGCAAGGCGCTCCCAGTCTTGCAGCGGGATTTCCTGGTTTCCTTGGCGGAAGGGGAAACGATGAGCGAAGCGAAACGCGCCGGCCGGTTCAGGGAGCTGGAGCTGAAGCTGTCCGCCTCCCGGCCGGTCATGCTCGTGGTCGGCCGCGTCGATCGTTGGGAGGATCATTACTCCTCGGTCGATAAGGAGCTGCTGCTGTACGCGGCGCAAAATATTGCCGTCGAGGTGCTGAGCCGTTCCGCCGTCATGGCGACGGCGGTCATCGACCGCTCGCGGTTTATCTGGCTGCTTCAGCCGGATGGCGAGGGCCGTCCGGAGAGCGCTTCGTGGGTCCGTTTCGTGCAGGAGTCGCTCGATTTCATTCAGGACCGGTGCAAATCGCTGCTCCAAGTGCCGCTGTCGCTCAGCTCTACCGTGCAGCCTTTCGCATGGGAGGCGTTGTCCGCGAAATACGCGCATCTGTCCCAGCTGCTTATCCGCGGGCTCGGCGAGGGCGACGAAATGCTGCTCTATGAGATTGTCGGGCATGCAGAGGACGGGGGAGACGCTGCCGATTCCCGCAAGGAGAGGACCTCCCATCAGCGTCAGGTGAGAATCACCCAGCTTCGAACGCTGCTCGAAAGCGGTCAGAGCGTTCCGTTCGCCGAGCTGTTCGACAGCTTGTTCGCCGAGGCGTCGGGGCAGCATTACGAGGAGCTGCAAGAAATCTACTATTCGGCGGCCACGATGATTTTATCGCAGATCAACCGCTGGTCCGCCTATGCGCGAATCGCCGAACGGCTGCCGATGAACAAGCTGTTCGCGCTCGATGCCCATTCCTCCTGGCCGGAAGCCGCCCGGTATTTGCGGCAGATGGCCGATGCGCTCTTCGAGCTGCTTGCCGAGGACAGCTCGGAGAAGAGCAATGAAGTCGTCGAGAAGCTTCACCGCTACATCCATGACCATATCGACGGCGACCTGTCGCTCGTCCGGCTTGCCGACGAAGCGGAGCTGAACGCCAGCTATCTGTGCCGCTTGTACAAACAGCTGACCGGCATCGGCTTGTCCGATTACATCACGGACGCGAAGCTGGCGCTGGCCAAGCAGCTTCTCGGGGAGACCGGCTTGAAGGTGAGCGAGGTAGCGGTTCGAATCGGCTTCGATTCGGGCTACTTCTCCCGTTATTTCAAGAAGAGCACGACGCTTACGCCGCAAGAATACCGCGAGAAAGTAACCAAATAGAGGAGGAACCGGCATGCGGACCAACCGGATCGCGAATACGGAATTGCAGCCGTCCGTGATCTGCCTGGGAACATCGGGCTACGGATCGGAAATCGCGAGGGACACTGCTTTTCAATTGATGGATCTGTATCGGGAACAGGGGGGCAATTTTCTCGATTCGGCGAACATCTACGACGACTGGGCGGGCATGGGCAAGAGCCTCAGCGAGAAAACGGTCGGCGCTTGGCTGAAGGAACGAGGCTGCAGGGACCGTATCGTGCTGGCGACGAAGGGCGCGCATCCCGACCTTGCGACGATGGATGTATCGCGTCTTGGCCGCGCGGAAATTTTGCATGATCTACACGACAGCCTGTCCAACCTGCAAACCGACTATATCGACCTCTATTGGCTGCATCGGGACGATCCGAATGCTGCCGTGGAGGATATCGTCGACTTGCTCAACGAGCAGGTTCGCAAGGGGAAGATCCGCGCCTTCGGCTGCTCCAACTGGCCGCTTGCGCGCCTTCGCGCCGCGAACGATTATGCTTCCCGCAGCGGACTGCTCGGCTTCGCCGCCAATCAACCGCTCTGGAACCTGGCCGTGCTTACTCCGGGCGTGCTGGAAGGCTCGACGGTTGCGATGATGGATGATGAAACGGCCGCATACCATGCGGCTTCCGGTCTGGCCGCGGTGCCGTTCTCCTCGCAGGCCAACGGCTTCTTCAGCGGGCGCTATGTTCGGGGGCAGAAGCCGGAGAAGGGCGGCCGGTCGGCGATCGTCAAGGCGATGTACGCCAACGACGCCAGCTTCGACCGTCTGGACCGCGCGAACCGGCTGGCCGAAGAGCTGAATACGACGCCGACGCGCATCGCGCTTGCTTATTTGACCTCGCATTCGTTTCCCGTGTTTCCGATCATCGGCGTCTCGAAGCCGGCGTATCTGCTGGACAGCTGCGCAGCCGGCGAGCTGCGCCTGAGTGCGGAGCAAGTGAGCGAATTGAAGTCCGGCGAACGGCACTAACAGCGGCACTAACAGCAATGCGAGCTCAGATGAGGCATGTCAGCCTATCATTTGTCATTCCAGGAGGCGATTACGATGAGTTTTAACGGAACGAATCTGCATATGGGCAATCTCGCCCAGCTATCCAAGGCGAAGACCAGATCGATCAGCGCCGAGAACTTCACGGGCGAGAAGGGGAAGGGCGGCATGTCCCTCGACGGAGCCAGCGCCAGCTGCGCGCGCGATCTCGGGCAGGGCTGGAAGATCTCGCCTTGCATTCCTTTGAAGAAGGGCGAAACGTTCGAGCTGGCGCGCATCGACGAATCCGGCATGATCCAGCATATGTGGATGACCTGCGCGCCGGAGCGGTGGAGAAGCCTGATCCTTCGCATGTACTGGGACGGTGAGGAACATCCTTCCGTGGAAGTGCCGCTCGGCGACTTCTACTGCAACGGCTGGTGCCAGCGCAGCATCGTCAATTCGATTCCGATCTCGGTGATGACGGGCGGGGGCATGAACAGCTATTGGCAAATGCCTTTCCGCAAGTCGGCCCGGATCACGATCGAAAATCTCGGCTCGGACATCCAGCAATTTTTCTATCAAATCGACTATACGCTTACGGACATTCCGGAGGATATGGCCTACTTCCATGCGCAGTGGCGCCGCAGCAGCCCGGTCGGTTACAAGGACGTGCATACCATTCTTGACGGCGTGAAGGGCCAGGGACATTACGTGGGCACCTATATGGCTTGGCAGTCGAACAACGACGGCTGGTGGGGCGAGGGCGAAATCAAGTTTTATATGGACGGCGACGACGAATTCCCGACGATCTGCGGAACGGGCACCGAGGATTACGTAGGCGGCGCCTGGGCGTTCGAGCAGGTGGAGGGCGAAGGCTATCTGCCGTATACGTCCCCTTACTTGGGCTTTCATCAGGTCTCCAAGTCCAATGGATTCTCGAAAGTCAATCAGCGGTTCGGCATGTACAGATGGCATATTCTCGATCCGATCCGCTTCGAAGAAGACATGAAGGTGACGATTCAGGCGCTGGGCTGGCGCAGCGGCGGCCGGTATTTACCGTTGAAGGACGATATCGCTTCCGTCGCGTATTGGTATCAGGCGGAACCGCATGCGCCGTTCCCGGCCTTGCCGGATAAGGACGAACTGGAAGTAATTTAATTAACGGGCGACTTGGAGGAGAACCGATATGGCAGACAAACCGATCTATAACGTCTACAGCATGGTGGAGCATCTGAAAATGGCGGAGATGAAGAAGAACCATCCGGACTGGCTCTGGAACCGCAGCGATACGCATGTGCTGCTCGGCGTTCCGACTTCGCACGAAGGCTACAAAACGGCGGTCGAGCCGGGCAATTCCTTCTCTCCGGGCCACCGCACGTACGGCGTGTCGACCTGGCTGTACGCGGAGGGGAAACTGCATGCGCCGGAAGAGCTGCCGATCGAGCAGCTGTCGTGGTCTTTTCATGAAGGCCATGTTCCGGTGCTGCGGTCCAGCTGGCAGGCGGGCGGCTTCACGGTCAGCTCGCGCCTGTTCACGGACGGCAATCCCGATACGAACGATATTAAAACCTACTTCACGGTCGACATCGGCAATGGGGGCAGCGCGGCCGGTGCTGGCAACGAAGGCAGCGCGGCGGTTTCCGGTACCTTCTATCTGTCGATCCGCTCCTTCGGCGCGGCAGGCGGAGCGATTTCGAGCCTGGCGATGGACGGGAACATTCTGAAGCTGAACGGCGAGCGGGTCCTGGTTGCGGACGAGCGGCCTTCCCGGTTCGGCGCCGTCAGCTACGCGGATACCGGCAAAGATATTTACGAGTTCGTCGCGAAGGGCGAGCTTCCCGAGACGGAGGAGGTCGTCGATGCATCGACATGGGCGAGCGGGGCGCTGGCTTACGAATTGAAGCTGGAGGCTGGCGAGAAGCGAACGCTGTCGTTCGTCTGCCAGGTGCACGGGGACAACTGGATGGTGAAGCGCATGGTTGATTTTCCGCAAGCGTGCCCGGATGTCGGCCGCATCGCCGGCGAATTCGCCGCGCGCTGGCAGGCGGAGAGCCGGATTAAGCTGCAGCTCCCCGATCGCCGGTTTCAGGAAGCGATGCTTGCCCAGCTGACCCATCTCTATATGTTCACCGTGGATGCGGAGCCGCGTATCACGCCGATCTCTTATCCGCTTTGGTGGCTGAGAGACGGCGCGTATGTCGTCGTCGCCCTGGACAAAGGCGGCTATGGCGAATTCGCCGATCGCGCGCTGCGTGCTGCTGCTCATCGAGATGCTTTCGGTGGGTTCGGCGCGGAAGGAGACGGACCGGCGAACGGAATCTGGATGATCACCGAGCATTACTTGCTGACGCGCTCGAAATCGTTTTTGCGGGATATGTACCCTCATATCGTACGCAAAGCGGAATTGCTGCGGGAAATGCGGCATACGGCCGTGCCGGTCAAGCGCCATAACGAATTCCGAACGCCGGAAATGCTGCTGCGCGCGGAGAGCGACATACTGTGCATGGCCAGCCGGGACGGTCTCATCATGGGCCGCATGGATCATCACCAGCCGCTCCTATGGATTAACGGCTACGCGTACTTGGCTCTGAAACGCGCGGCGATGTGCGCGGAAGCGCTCGGCATCGAAGACGCCTGGTTCGCGGAGGAAGCGGAGGATCTGAAGCAGGCGATCCGCAGGAAGGCCGAGCAGATCTTCGGCGATAATCCGCGCGATCCGAACTCGGTATTCTGGCCGACCGGCTGGGGAGACAAGGATGACGCCCGAATCCTCGAAGGGATGGAACGTTTCTGGAACGAGGAGCGTTTCCCGAACGGCAGCCATAATCCGGAACCGCATTGGACGTACTTCGAGGCGGGGCAAGCGCATAACTACCTGCTGATGGGTCACCGAGACCGCGCCTGGGTTTCGATCGAGCATTTCCTTACCCTTCATACGGCGCCGGGGCTGTACACGTACCACGAAGGCTGCGACGACGAGAATTCGTCGCTGCAATGGCAGCGTTCGCGCGGCTGGGATGAAATCCGCTACATTACGCCGCACGGCTGGACGGCCGCGGAGCTGTTCCTGCTGCTGCGGGATTGCCTGGCGAGAGAGGACGAGGATACGCTCGTGATCGGTTCCGGCGTTCCGGAATCATGGATGAGCGAGCCGTTCTCCGTCTCCGGTCTGCCGACGTATTTCGGGACGGCTTCCTTTGCCTACACGCCGGAGAACCGCAGGCTGCGCGTGACCGTCGAGCGTCTCCCGCAAGGCGGCATCCGTTCGGAGCTGCCGGGGGAGGTCGAGGTTGTTAACGAGGCCTGGAAAGAAGGGGATATCGTTGACTGAAGTGAATGAAGTGCATGAAGAGCATGAAGTGAATGATCAATCGACCGGGCTGCAGAAACTGCGCGTCAGTGCAGACAGGCGGCATATCGTTCATGAAGACGGCACGCCGTTCTTCTGGCTGGGCGATACGGCTTGGGAGCTGTTCCTGCGCTTGAACCGCGAGGAAGCGGACCGGTATATGCGCAATCGGGCGGAGCGGGGCTTCACGGTCATTCAGGCGATTGCGCTGGGCGAGACGGACATGACCCGGGCCGCCAATGCCTACGGCAGAAGCCCGCTGCTTCGTAACGGGAACGGCGACTGCGATCCGACGCTTCCCGATCTTGCTCCGGAAGGCGAATACGGCTATTGGGATCATGTGGATTATATTATTGATCGCGCGGCCCATTACGGCTTATATATCGGGATGCTCCCGACCTGGGGCGACCGTATCCATGTGGCATGGGGCGGCGGACCGGAGATCTTTAATTCGGACAATGCGGCTGTATACGGAAGCTGGCTCGGCAGCCGGTACCGTTCCCGCAATAATCTAATTTGGATCCTCGGCGGCGACCGTCCGCTGACGAACAGACGGCATTTGGGCGTTATTCACGCGATGGCGGAGGCGCTCCGCGAAGCCGACGGCGGGGCTCATCTCATGACCTTGCATCCGTACGGCGGTCAAACCTCGTCCGTTTCCGTTCATGAAGAGGCATGGCTGGATTTCAACATGATTCAATCCGGTCATGAGCGAAACGTGGCTAATGAAGCGATGGTCGCCAAAGATTATGCGCTCGTTCCGCCGAAGCCCGTCCTCGACGGCGAGCCCTGCTACGAGGACCATCCGGTGGGTTTCAATACGGAGAACGGATTCTTCGACGCGAAGGATGTCAGGCAAGCGGCCTATATGGCGTTGTTTGCCGGCGCGTTCGGCCATACCTATGGGCATCATTGCGTTTGGCCGATGATTACGGAGCCGAACGACTATTTCATCATGACTTGGCAGGATGCCATTATGCGTCCTGGCGGCGCGCAGATGAAATACGTCCATCAGTTGATGGCTTCCAGGCCGATGCAGGGCCGAGTGCCGGATCAGTCGCTGCTCGTTCGCAATTACAAAGGCAGCGGCCGTCTGCAAGCATGCCGGGGCAAGGACTACGCCTTCATTTATAGTCCGAACGGTTTGCCGATTTCAATCCGGTTGGGCATCTTGTCCGGCAGTGCGTTGAACGTCCAGTGGTACGATCCGAGGACGGGCCAATCGCATGCTGCCGGGACGGCGGACAATCAAGGCGAGCGGAGGTTTAAGCCTCCGTCCTGCGGACGGCAGGACGATTGGGTGCTCGTGCTTGACGATGCTTCCGCAGGCTATGCGGATGCGAGACTGACGCGATAGCGGATTACTGCCATAATCCTTCATAGTCTAATAGACAGCCCCTTCAGTATCCTTGTCCGGGAAGCCGAAGGGGCTGTTTGGTACATCCGCGCATATCACCGGTGGGCGGATCTGGAGCAAGAGCAGCACCCCGTACACTACATTGGTTGGAAAACGGCGGATTTGAAGAAAGAGCTGCACCCGTACACCTAAAACGAAGAAAAGGGACCCGACATTTGCCAAACGTCGGGTCCCTTTTAAGATTAACAAACCTGCGCTGCAGGCTTGTTGTTTATGAATTCACGCACGCTTGCGATCGCTACGCGACAACACCGGCGGCGGAGCCTTGCTGGAGCTGGTACATGGCGAAGTATTTGCCGCCGTGCACCATCAGCTCGTCATGGTCGCCGCGTTCGACGATGCGTCCGCGATCGAGCACGAGAATTTGATCCGCTGCGCGGATCGTCGACAGCCGGTGCGCGATGACGAACGTCGTGCGCCCGCGCTTGAGCACGTCAAGCGCCTGTTGAATGATCGCTTCCGTCTCCGTATCGATGCTGGCGGTCGCTTCGTCCAGGATGAGAATCGCCGGATCGAAGGCGAGCGCCCGGGCGAAGGAAATCAGCTGCCGCTGGCCGGCGGACAAGGTGCTTCCTTTCTCGATGACAGGCTCGTCGATTCCGTGCGGCAGCTGCATGAACATCTCGTAAGCGCCGACGTCGCGAAGCGCCTGCTCCACCTTCTCGCGCGAAATCGCGGGATCGTCCAAGCTGATGTTCGAGGCGATCGTGCCCGTGAAGAGGAACGGCTCCTGCAGCACGATGCCCATATGCTGGCGAAGCTGCTGCTTCGACATGTCGAGCACATTGGTGCCGTCCACCGAGATCGCGCCGCGCTCGATGTCGTAGAAGCGGAAGAGCAGGTTCAGAATCGAGCTCTTGCCCGAGCCGGTATGGCCCACGAGCGCGACCGTTTCGCCTTGCTTCGCGCTGAAGCTGATGTTCTTCAGCACGTCTTCGCCTTCCTTGTAGCCGAATGTGACGTCTTCGAAGGAAACGTTGCCCTGATAGCGGGCCGTCCGCCGTTCCGAGACCGGAACGCCCGGCTCGTCGAGCAGCGCGAACATGCGCTCCGCGGATACCCGCGCCACTTCCAGGTTGGACAGCTGGTTCACCATCCCGACGATCGGCGAGATCATCCGGTTCATGTAATCGATGAAGGCGTACAGGACGCCGACCGATACGGCCGTGCCGAAGTAGCCGCCCGCGAACATCCAGATGACGACGAGGAAGATGACATTCCGGAACACGCCAAGCAAGTTGTGGCTGGTCATCGAATTGAGACGCAGCATCTTGTTCTGGAATTTGAAATATTCGTCGTTCATGACGCCGAATTCCGCCATCGTTTCCTTCTGCCGGCGGAACACTTGGATGATCGGCATGCCTTGAATCGACTCGTTGATCATGCCGTTGATATCGCTCAGTCGCGAACGGATGACGTGGTTGTATTGGGAGGCGTACTTGCGGTATACGACGATCCAGACGTACAGGATCGGCAGCAGCGGCAGCGCGATCAGCGCGAGTTTCGTATCGAGCAGGAACAGCGCGCCCATAATCGCCGTCATATAGATGATGCCGGAGAAGAAGTTCGCGAGTACCGAGACATACAACTCGCGGATCGCTTCCGTGTCGTTCGTGACCCTGGACACGATTTTGCCGGCAGGGAGGTTATCGAAATACTGGACCGGCAGCTCTTGGATATGCCGGAACACATCGTTGCGCATCTTGCGAACGATCCGGTTCGCCGACGATTGAAGCAGATACTTCTGCCCGTAAGCCAGCCCGGCTCCGATCAGCAGCATGACGACATAGCCCGCCGCCAGGGTAATCATGCTCTTCAATTCCGGCCGATAGAAATGATAGGTCTCGTCGCGGCTCAGCAGCGCGGCCGGATAGGGCTGAGGGCTGCCGTCCTTCGGGGTAACGGTAAGCGTGCCGTCCTTGAAATGCCGCGAACCCGTATCGGGCACGCCGGCCGCATCGACAAAATAATACGTCAATCCGGTCTGCAGCACGCGAACCTCGCGGCCCTTCGTCTCGCCGTCCTTCCAATGGTCGGCCCGCTTGTAGAAGCTTCCGTTATAGGCGACATCGTAGCGCCCGTCTTGCTTGCTCTCGTACCAGGGCTTCTCGATGCCCATAATATTCGTGTCGATCATTCGCTTGGCAAGGAATGGACCTACCAGCTCCGCGGATATCGCAAGCGCCAGCAGCAGCAGCGCCAGCAGGATCGGCTTCTTGAAATGCCATGCATATTGAAACAATCGTTTCCCGTTGTTACCCATTGCAGGTGTCACCTTCGTTTCTCTGATCTCTCTGTTATTGAACCTTCTGTCTTTGATCCCTTTTTTATGAATCTCTTTGTCATGAGTCCCTTTATCATGAATCCCTTTATCATTGCTGTATCCTGGATCCCTCTATCAATGTTCTCTCAATCGTGCTAATCACCGTCACTCTTTCGGCTAGGCTTCCACTTCGGAAGCAAGCTGCTGGCGGTCGTATTGCTCTCGATACCAGCCGTTGTTCAGCAACAGCTCCTCGTGCGTGCCTTCTTCCGCGATGCGTCCTTCGTCCAGCACGATAATCCAATCGGCATGCTGCACGGCGGACAGGCGGTGCGTCGTGATGAGCGTCGTTTTGCCCGCCCGTTCCCGGCGTATCCCGTCGAGGATTTCCGTTTCCGTCTTGGCGTCCACCGCTGACAGCGCGTCGTCCAGCATTAAGATGTCCGGGTTCGCGATAACGGCTCTTGCGATGCTGACCCGCTGCTTCTGTCCGCCGGAGAGCGCGACGCCTTTCTCGCCGACGAGCGTTTCCAATCCGTCCGGCAAGAACGTGACGTCCTTCCGGAAGGCGGCCAGCTCCAGCGCCTTATTCAGTAACTCTTCATCCATCGCATTGCCCGAAACGCCGTAAGCGATGTTCTCGCGAATCGTCTTGCTGAACAGAATCGGCTGCTGCGGCACGTAGCCGATCCAGCTGCGGACTTGGTCCAGCTCAATATCCGTAAGCGGGACGCCGCTGGCTTGCAGGCTGCCTGCACCCATCGGATATTCGCGGAGCAGCTGCCGAAGCAGCGTCGTCTTGCCGCTGCCGGTTCTTCCGACGATGCCCAGCGTCTGGCCGCGCTGCAGCTTGAAGGAGATATCGACGAGATTGTCGATCGATGAGGACGGATAACGGAATGTGAGCCCTTCGGACGTAATCGATTCCGGGTTGACCACCGTTACGGGAGACTCGGCATCCTTCACGTTCGGCTTTACGCCCAGCGTTTCATTGATACGGTCCAGGGACGCGTTGCCGCGCTGCATAATGTTGATCAGCTCGCCGATCGCGAACATCGGCCAGATCAGCATCCCGAGGAACATGTTGAACGAGACCATCTCGCCAAGGGAGATTTCGCCGCGGAAGACGAGCAATCCGCCATAGCATAGTCCGATCAGGTAACTGATGCCGACCAGGATTTTGAGCGCGGGCTCGAACAGCGCGTCGATCTTGGTAACCTCGATGTTTCTGCGGTACACCTCGTCGGTCATGTCGCTGAAGCGCTTGCGGTCAGCTTCCTCTTGCACGAACGCCCGAATGACGCGGACGCCGGCAACGGACTCCAGCACCTGGTCGTTCAACTTGCCGAAGGCATCCTGCTGTACCGTGAACCGTTCGTGGATTTTCTTGCCGAAATGCTGCATGACGAGCGCAAGGATCGGCAGCGGCAGCATGGATGCCAGCGTCAGCTTCCAGCTGATGAAGCCTGCCATCACGACGAGAATCGTCGACATGAACAGGGTGGAATCGATCAGCGTCAGAATGCCGAAGCCCGCCGTGTTCGATACCGCGCCGATATCGTTCGTCGCCCGGGCCATCAGGTCGCCGGTGCGGTTGCGTTCGTAGAACGTCGGCGTCATCTTCAGCAGATGCCGCATAATGCGCGAGCGGAGCGTGCGTTCCAGCATGAAGGAAGAGCCGAACAGCATCGACCACCAGACGCAGGTAATGAGATAGACGACGATTGTGAGACTGCCCCAGAAGACCAGCAGCTCCGTCAGCTTGGCGGAAGTCATGTTGCCTTGCCCGATGGTATCGACGGCATAGCCGATCAGCTTGGGAGGGATGACCTCCATGATGCCGCAAATCGCGAGCAGCACGATCGCGATCGTGTACCGTTTCCAGTGCATTTTGAAAAACCAGCTTAATTTCCGTAAGACTTCAAACACGTTGATCAACAACCTTTCCAGCTTCTGAGGAACATAAAAAGAGGCCTACCGCCGTAAGCGATACGCCTCTTCCCAATTGCATCCCGCGCTCGCAGCTTGAGCGCTGCCGGGCGGCCGGGTGCAAATAAAAAGGCGCACGATTACGTTTCCGCAACCATGCGCCTACTTGCGTCCGACAAGCGAGAATCTGCCATTCTCCGCTTGTTTAACGTTTGTTCGCGCGAGGGTTACGTCCATTTCGATGGCTTGCAAAACCAACATCGCCAAAGACATTTGCATTCGTCCGGTTCGTCATGTCCGTAACCCTCCTTTCCGTTCATCAAAGTATATGTGCCACTTTATCATCCTCCCCCAAACATTGTCAATGGGGTATGGAGAAGACATTTTCGAAGCCGGGGTGGTAATATTTTGAAGCGCATGTACAATAGATCTATTAACGGATAAGGGAGAGACCGACGTTGGCAATTTCGCTAATATTCGATATGGACGGCACGCTGTTTCAGACGGACAAGATACTGGAAATATCGCTGGAAGCTGCATTCGACTATTTGAGGTCACGGGATGAATGGACGAAGGGAACGCCGATCGAGAAGTATCGCGAGATCATGGGGGCAACGCTGCCCGTCGTATGGGAGACGCTGATGCCGGACCATTCGGATGCGGTCAGAGAAACGGCGAACGACTTTTTTCAAAAGCATCTGATCGCCACGATCCACAACGGCAAAGGCGCGTTATATCCGCATGTCTATGAGCTCTTCGAGTATTTGAAGCAGGCGGGCTGCTCTATTTATATCGCAAGCAACGGGGCAATCGAGTATCTGCAAGCCATCGTCAGCCACTACAAACTGGACGCCTGGGTCACGGAAACGTTCAGCATCCAGCAAATCGATTCGCTGGATAAGGCGGATCTCGTGAGCGTTATTTTACGAAAATATAATATTGAACATGCCGCGGTCGTCGGCGACCGTCTGACGGATATCAATGCCGCGAAGAAGAATGGGCTCCTGGCGATCGGCTGCCGCTTCGACTTCGCGCAGGAGGACGAGCTTCGGCAAGCGGATGTCACGATCAATGACTTGCTCGAGCTGAAGGAGCTATTGCTGAAGCGGCCGTGAAGCGGGTGGCGATGATGGGGCGCGAGTATCGTCTGCGACTGGGGAGCGAACGGCTATCGCTTGCCTACGGAAGCGGAATGTCAGCATGCGTGCAAAGCGGGAACGAGCGGCTACCGGTACGGTGAGCTGGACGATATCGCTTGGTACCGCGGCAACTCCGGGAGCAGGATACAGGAAGTTGGGAAGAAGCGGCCGAATGCCTGGGGACTTCATGATATGTTGGGCAATGTGTGGGAGTGGTGATGGGACCAATACGATGCGGACGTGTACGGCTCTTATCGCGTATTCCGCGGCGGCAGCTGGGCAGAAGAGGCTAGAGGCTGCGGAGCGACATGCCGTCGACGCAGTCATCCTGCGTTTCGTATCGATGATCTCGGGTTTCGTCTTGCAAGGTCTGAAGTCCAAGTGCAACATAAACCAACCTGATGCGTCTATGACAAGGTGACGAACGAAAGCAGACGAATGACGGGGAGTGAAGATGTTGAAAAAGGTTTTATTTGCGATGCTAGCGATTGGGACGATAACCTTCGGTTCGACGGTCTCCGCAGCCGAAAACATCGGCATCACGCTGATGGATAAGCCGATCGCAACGGACAGTTCCCCGATTTACGATAAAGGCCGCGTGCTCGTTCCGCTTCGCGCCGTTTCGGAAGCGCTGGGCGCCGCCGTGGACTGGAATCAGACGACCCGAACGGCCAGCGTGCATAAATGGACGCAGACGATCACGCTGACGTTGGGCCGGCAGGTTGCCGTGGTCGAGCGGCAAGAGAGCTACGGAACCGACAAGGAAACGGTAAAGCTGGACGTATCGGTCAAGTCCGTCCATAACCGCATCTATGTACCGCTGCGGTTCGTATCGGAACAGTATGGCTACAACGTCGCATGGGACGGCCATACGGTTGCCATTCAATCGCCGCTTGGTGAGAAGGTGCGGACTGCGCTTTATACGGGCGACCTGGCGGCGGCTCGGAAGATCGCCATTGACGCCGTGAGGAGCGGGAACATCCATTACGAGCAATCGCCCATGCAGAAGACGTATCGGACGGAGATGAATGACGACGAGTTCCTGTTTCCCGAAGGGGAGGCGCTCCGTTTCTTCGCGATCAAGGACAGCCAAATCGCGACGTACTACGAATACAAGGACGATTTCCTCGTGGTCCTCTGGCAGGCCCGCATCAATCCGAACCTGGGAGACGCCGTCGGACATCTGTTGACGAACAAGCTTGAAGCATCCACGGGGACGATGCCGAATATCGACAAGGCCTTCCTGTATTATGATAACGGATTTGCGGGTCCCGCCAGCTGGGTTAGCAGCGGCCGCGTAGGAACGGACGGGAAACTGGTGCAAACCGCGTACGTGAACGATTCAGGCGGCGTGGTCCTGAAGGACGGAACGGTCTCGTTGACGCTGCCGAACGAGAAGCGCGCGGAAACCGTTGCGGTTCCGCAGCGTTAGCAGCCAGTGGTTACGAAGTATGAGCAAGCTTCAGGATAGGCAGCATAGGCAGGTTGACGCAACATCGAAACAGCCCCTCTAGGTGCGGCATGCATCTAGAGGGGCTGTTTGGTCTGATCCGGGAAATAGGGCTTGCTGGCGCGCTGGCTGCCGCAATGCTTTTGCATTCCCATCTGGGCGTGGTCTCGGCAGCGCTAGACGAATCGTAGGATGCTTATTGCCCCAAAAACGGCACCTCCAGCGAGCTAACGAATCCCAGCGGCGCTATGTGGACAAATATGGGTGAAAATAAGCGGAAAAGCGGGCTTTTGCAACAAATAGCGTGTCTGGGATTCGTTACAATTTCAAAACGCCGATTTTGGGGCTAATAGCGATTATTGGATTCGTTAGGTTTGGGCTGTCGGTGCGAGCGATAGGTGCGGGTGGAGTAAGGCGCGGTCGCGGGCAATAGGTGCAGGTGTAGTAAAGTCGCCCGGACCACAGCAGCTGGACGAGCCCGCCACTTAATTGATATTGAAAATCATTATCAATTAAATAATTGAAATATTATCCACTAATGACTCCCATGTCAATAACAAAAATAGATCGGTTCCATGCGACGGCGGCTTTGAAACAATTCCGGGCAAGGTTACGTCTAGGCGTTATGAGTAATGCGGTTCCAATAATTGGGCGAAAAGGGGAAAGTTTTATGAGGAAAACAGCAGGGCTTATGCTCGCTTGCGCCTTGTGCGTCAGCGGAACGATTTCCGCGCATGCAGCCGATATCGGGAAGAAGAAGTCGTTAAACGAGGTTTTCGATCAGATGGTCATCGCGGCCTACGGTCAGAATAAGATGTTTACCAACGGCGAGAAGGGCGACTTCAGCGAAGGTTTCGACTTGGTGCAGCATGACGGTCATCTCTTCGTCCCGATTCGCATGATGGCGACTCTGGCAACGCGAGCCGGACAATATCATGGCAATTGGGATGCAGTCTGGCAGTCTCAAGCGCCGAATGACGTGCTTCTCTATAACACCAATCTGCACAAGACGGTCAAGCTGACGGTCGACAGCAAGACGATGCTGATCAATAACAAGCCTCAGACGATGGATGTCGCTCCGCAAAAAATCAACGGGAGCATCGTACTCCCGTTAAGAAGCGCTTCCGAAGCGCTGGACAAAAAAATCGATTGGCTCGACGGCCTCATCCTGATCGGGGATGAAAACGTAGATTTGCAGAGTGCCGAAACGCTGGCCGTCAAGGACAAGGTCAAAGCAGAACTGACGGACAAGCGCACGAGGGTCGAGTACGAGAACGTCGTGTACCCGCTGACTAAGTACGGCAGCGCCGTCTATTATTTTAAACGCAGCTTTAAAGGAAACAGCGAGATACAGTCTCTGTTCCGTAAGACGGACGGGCAGCAGGAGACGCAGGTCAAGCTGCAGGGAAATCCCAGATTCGATGCCGCGAAGGTCATCGATCACAAGCTTTATTATATTTCCGTAGTCAACGACAAAACCGAGTTGGATGCCCTTGATCTCGACAGCCGAACAGTCAAGAAGGTCACCTCCATCGACGAATGGAAGCCGGAGAACGGATGGGTATCCGATATTCGCAAGATCGATAACGATTTATATCTCAATTTGCATAGCGGCGACCTCACGATGGGGAGCGAAACGTTGTACAAGGCGGTTCAAGGCGCCGCGGCGCTGAAAGTCGCCGACGGGAGGAGCTTCATCGGCTATGCGAAATCGGGCCAGTATCTCTACAATACCGATTTCTCTCCGCTAGGCGGCTTCGCCGATAATTTAAGCCGGACCGATCTGAAGACGGGCAAATCCGAGGCGTTCGGGGAAGAGGGATTCTCGTACGGCATTACTCGGTCGTTATCCGATGCCGGCCTCGGTTTCGGAGCGAGCGAGAAGATGTATATCCAAGATGGTTACCTGTATACGTTAGGCTACAAGGACAGCGATCCCAAAGACGTAAGCGCCGTATATAAACTCGATTTGGCTAAAGGAACGCAGGTCAAGCTGACGACGGCCGCATACGATTTCTGGCTGGTGAACAATCGCGTTTATTATCTCGACTCCGTTACGGGCTATGTACAAACCGCCGGTCTGGACGGCAGCGGCACCAAGACCCTGATCGCGCAGAAAGCGACGAATATCCGATTCGATAAGAACGGCATTTATTACACCGTTAACGCGAATTCCGGAGACAATATCATGCAAGGGACCGTGTATCGTTACGATCTCGCGAAGGCGGCGGCGGTCAAGCTCAGCGATCGCCCCGTTCGTTCGTATTATCTCGGCACGACCGGCGTGTATTATCTGTCCGATGGCTACGACCTGGGCTTGTACAAGATCGATGCGGCAGGCCGAAACGTACGATTGGTCCATGACAGCATCGATGCCGCGCTATGGACGGATGCGGGGATGGTATTTACGAAGAAGTACCAAACAGGCATATTCTCCGTCCAGTAGAGCGGCTGTCTATATTGATGTTGTGGGGGGATCGAAGGTTTGATATGGTAAGGACATCTTAAGGAAAACGAGGAGGCTGTGCAGAGATGGCTATGGTCCCTAGCCCGTTTATAGCAAGAATGCGCGAACTTCGCGGCGAGGAAGGCGTGTCGTGGACGGCGGGTTTGCCTCGGCTGACGGACAGCTGCGCAAGCCGTTTCGGCCTTGTCATTGAAGCGCCGTTTTCCGACCTGAGCTGGAATTATGTCCTCCGAGCGAGACAGGCCGACGGGAGCCCGGTCGTGCTGAAATGCTCCATGAATAAGGAGGAGCTGACCAAAGAGATGAATGTTCTGCGGGCCTATGCCGGACGCGGAGCAGTAGCGGTCATCGATGCCGACGAGGAGCTCGGCGCCGCTGTTATGCAAAGCGCCGAACCGGGCACGCAGTTGGCGGATATCGAGGATGACACGCTGGCGACGGAGATCTTCTGCAGCGTGTTTCGCCGGCTCCATGATACTGCGGAGAGCGAATTCAAGGATATGAAGCTCCCGTCGATCAAGGAGCATTTCGCGGCCATCGAACGCTATCGGGAACGATACAGCGTCCAAGAGGCGCAAGCGCCGCTTCCGGAGAGTTGGGTGGAGAACGCGGAGGAGTGCCTGGCGTATCTGATCGCCTCCACGGAGCACAACGTGCTGCTGCACGGCGACCTGCATCATTACAATATCCTGCGCCAAGGGGATGAGGATTGGGCGGTTATTGACCCGAAAGGCATCATCGGCGACATTCATTTCGACACGATTCAATACATGCTCAACTATGAAGATCGAGGCGGCACTTGCGAAGAAGTACTCGAGCGGCGTATTGCGATCATGACCGAGCGCTTGGGTCTGGATCCGCGCCGAATCGGCATGTGGGGCGTAGCCCGGGGCGTGCTGGAGGCATGCTGGAGCATGGAAAGCGGCGAAGATTGGCATAATGGGATCCGGATCACCGAGCGCTTCGCCAAGTGGATCGATTGATTGCGGCGGCTGAAGAGCGATGAAAGCGGCAGAAAATAAGCGAGTCGTAAGCGATTGAAGGAAGCGGAAGGCCCGGCATATGCCGGGCTTTTGTGTTATTCGGAATTGCAGGTTCGGCTTGTAGGTCTGGCTAGCAGGTCTGGCTTGCAAATTCGGCTAGCAGGTCAGGCTAATGCTGCCAGACCCGAACATAATCCACTTTCATCGTAGCCGGAACCAACGTCGGTCCGCCGTACATGCCGATCGCGTAATCCAAAATCAGATACATCGGCGAGCTCGTAATGCCGGAAGAGATCGTTCCGACCAAAGCCCCGTCGTAGTAATAGTTCACGCTGCCGGACTCCCAATCCGCGCCGTAGGTATGCCAGCCCGTAAAGTCGCCGGAGGCGGAACCGCCGGGTCCGCCCGAAGGCGAGTGGAAGTGGTATTGCGCTTGAC
Source organism: Paenibacillus rhizovicinus (assembly GCF_010365285.1). Classification (NCBI taxonomy): domain Bacteria; kingdom Bacillati; phylum Bacillota; class Bacilli; order Caryophanales; family Paenibacillaceae; genus Paenibacillus; species Paenibacillus rhizovicinus. Next base: position 1,897,799 of record NZ_CP048286.1, on the reverse strand, counting down.
CGCTTATCCCTTCCATAATGTCCATTTCGCCGTCGGTTGGCCAGTTCTGTCCGTCCGTCCAGAATGCAGGCCAGTTGGCGATGACGCCCGCGCCGGAAGCAGGCAAGTAAATCCTGGCTTCGAAGGCACCGTAGGTGAATTGTTTATGCCCGTTGCTATTGATTAGCCCGGAACGATACGGGTAGGCCGTGCCATTGACCGTAACCGGTTTGGAGACGGTCGCGAGCGAGAGCGAGCCGCCGCCGACGCTGACCTGTGCCGGATCGTATGCAGCCGTTTCATAGGCGTTGACCGGCGGAGAGACGGCTCCCGCTGCTCCGAACCAATTCGAGTTCCACACGCTCGTATCCAGGCTGGTGCCGTTGAACTCGTCGTTGAAAGCTAAATTCCAGCTGCCAGGAATGCCTGTCGGCACGGGCGAGCTCGCAAGCGTGAGCGAGAAGTCGTCCCCGTATCCATAGCCCGCATCGCCCTTCCATAAGAAAATTTGAGCGGACGTGTTGCTGGCTCCGGTCGTAAAGGCGATGGTTTGTTGTTTGTAGCTGGTGCTTGCGGTGGAGTAAGCGATTTGAGTGCCGCCGTAGTTTTTGACGCCGATCGATACGTTGCCGCTGGCCGCCTTGAACCATCCGCTTAACAAGTAAGCGGTGTTCGGACTCAAACCCGTAATGGTCTGATTGAAGGCGCTGTTGCCGCCTGCTCCTTCGACTCTGGCGCTGCGCGTCCCCGTAGAAGCGTTCGTGCTGACGACCGAGTAGGTGCCCGCGCCCGTCCAAGGCGATACGGCGCCGGTTTCAAAACCGGGATTGCCGACTAGATTCGGACTGGCCGTTACCGATTCGGGCATGGACGTGACAGCGAGCAGCAAAGCGAGCGCCAGTGCGGTGCCCAGCAGTTTCTTGATCGAAACCTTCTTCATTTCCCGTCCTCCTTTGTCCTGTGCAGCGGATCAGACAAAGCTGTGATCATGATGCGATTAGGCCATGCAGGTAAAGCGATAACGCTTGCCAAACGTTGTGCTCGCCTCCTCCCGGTTACGATTTCATGCCCTCATTCGTCGGGTGGTTTGGAAATCGCAGCCGGTGCAGGAGGGAACACTTGCAGAATAACATTGATGTCCGCGCCAGCAAATGGAACATATCTACGATTTTTAGCATTTTTCAATCATTTCCCGCTCGATAGATTGGACAAGAAGAGCCCCTTCGGCAGGCTTGCGGAAGGGGCTTACGCTTATATGGGTCAACGAGCTTAAATGCGGAACGCTTCGATAGCGATCGAGTTCGGTCCGGTGCGTCTTGCGCGCTCGACGACTTCGCTCGAGTCATCGATCATGTTCCGGATATCCGCGATCGTCTTGGGCCGGCCGGTCATGCCGCCGATGTAGCATCCGATTGCCCGGTTGCAGCCAAGGCTTGAATAATCATGGCTGGCCATTGCATCGATGATTGCTTGCGCGGTTTGTTGGAGCTCCCCGTATCCGGCTCTGGCAAATACGACGAATTCATCGCCGTAGGCACGGCCGATTGCAGCTTGTCCGAAGCCGGAGCGGCTCGCGGCTTCAATGATTCGGTAACAAGCGACGATGACTTGATCGCCGACATCGAAGCCCAACTCATCGTTGATCTGTTTGAAGTGGCAGAGGTCCAATCGCAAAACGGCGGTGCTGTCGTTCTCGTCGCATGCATCCGTGATGCTCGTCGCAGCTTCCAGAAACATTTCCATATTGGGAATGTTCTTCTTGATCTCATGCACGCTTGCTTGATCAATGTTTATCAAATGAATGTGATTCTCCATTCGAAACCCTTCCTTCTCCAAAATAGCGATGAGCCGATCGATGGCGATTTTCTTCTGGATCTGTTCATTCAAAGCAGAGGCGATTTCAATGCGCTTGCGTACGAGCCGGCGAATGATCGTTTCCGTTTCGATCGGCCCGCTCAGCACTTCCTTGATTTCGCTCAGGGAAAATCCGAGATTCTTGAGGATGATGATCCAATTCAAAGCTTGAGCTTGCTCCGGCTCATAGGATCGATACTGCGTGTGCGGATCGATTGTCGAAGGTTTCAGCAGCCCGATCTCATCGTAATGCCGAAGCATTTTGGCGGTAACTTGATTGCGTTCTGCGAATTCGCCGATTTTCATTGCGGGACATCCTTTCCTAAGCACTCCGGCCGGAATCACTTGCTCTAACCATAAACCTTACCCTAGCAGGAAAGTCAACACCTTTCGACATCCGCGAAATAATGACTATACGAAGCGAACGCCGGCGCATGGTATGATAGGGAAAAAGACAGCGTACGCGCTGCCCGAAGGAGGCAAATTTCATGACGAAGCTTCGTTCCGCGATATTGGACGATTACCAGCAGGTGGCGCTTACCATGGCGGACTGGTCGCCGATTATGGACAAGGTGGAGGTCAAATGCATCCATGAGCATATCGCTCAAATCGACGAGCTGGTCGAACAGATCGGCGATTGCGAGATTGTCGTCATCATGCGCGAACGGACGCCTTTCCGAGCCGAGCTTCTTGACCGTCTTCCCAGATTGAAGCTGCTGGTTACGACAGGCATGCGCAATGCGTCGATCGATCTCGCGGCGGCAGCCGCGAAAGGCATTACGGTATGCGGCACGGGAGGAGCAGGCAACGCGACCGCCGAGCTCGCATGGGCGCTGATGCTGGGGCTCGCCCGCAACATCGTGAAGGAGCATAATGCCATCCGCGGCGGTCAGTGGCAAAGCACGATCGGAGCGGATTTGTACGGCAAGACGCTGGGCGTTCTTGGCCTTGGCAAACTGGGCAGCCAGATTGCCAAATTCGGTCAGGCATTCGGGATGGACGTCATGGCGTGGAGCCAGAATTTGTCGCAAGCCCGGGCCGACGAGGCAGGCGTGAGATTAGCGGCTTCCAAGGAGGAGCTTCTGGAGAACAGTGACTTTGTATCCATTCATCTGGTATTGAGCGACCGGACAAGAGGGCTGATCAATGCCGAGGATCTGAGGCGCATGCGTCCGTCGGCGTATCTGGTCAACACCTCCCGCGCTCCGATCGTGGATCAAGCTGCGCTTGCCGAAGCTTTGCGGAACGGCTGGATCGCCGGCGCCGCAGTAGATGTGTTCGAGGTGGAGCCGCTGCCGAAGGACGACCCGTACCGTTCGCTTCCGAATCTGCTGACGACGCCTCATATCGGCTATGTATCGCAGGCAGGTTACGAAGCCTTCTATAGAGACATCGTAGAGGATATTGCAGCTTATCTGGACGGCGCGCCCGTTCGGACGATATAGGTTGGAAAGGGTGACGGGCGTGGCATTTGAAATCGAAGAAGCGACAATCGCGGACATGCAAGCGGCATTCGCATCAGGCGAGCTGACTTCCAGGCAATTGGTTCTGGGCTATATGAACAGAATCGCGGATCATGACAAAAGCGGATTATTGCTCAATTCCGTGCTGGCCATCAATCCCGATGCGCTGTTCATTGCGGATGCCATGGATCGCGAGCGTGAAACAAGCGGGCCGAGAGGTCCTCTGCACGGCATTCCGATCCTGCTCAAAGATAATGTCGACACCGGCGACAAAATGCCGACGAGCGCCGGCTCGCTCGCGCTTGCCGACAGCTATGCGCCTGAGGATGCTTTTATCGTGAAGCAGCTGAGGGCGGCAGGAGCCGTTATCCTGGGCAAAGCGAACATGACGGAATTCGCCAACATGATGACGGAAGGCATGCCTTCCGGCTACAGCTCTCGCGGCGGCCAAGTGATGAATCCGTATAACATATCGACGCCGACCGGCGGTTCGAGCGCGGGGTCGGGCGTCTCGGTCTCGGCGAACTTCTGCGCGGCTGCAGTGGGGACAGAGACGTCGGGCTCGATTCTGAATCCTAGCAACCTGTGCTCGGTCGTCGGCATCAAGCCGACGGTCGGCCTGCTCAGCCGGACAGGCATTCTTCCGCTATCCAACTCGCAGGACACCCCGGGGCCGATGGCGAGAACGGTAACGGACGCGGTCCTGATGCTGCAAGCGATGGCGGGTTACGACGACCGCGACGCGGCGATGGGCGGCGGCATCGGCAGACAGCCGGCGGACTATACCGCTTTTCTCGATAAAGAGGGGCTGGCCGGCGCCAGAATCGGCATTCCGCGCGACTATTATTTCGAAGAGCTGACCGAGGAACAGCTTGCGATTTTCGATCGGGCGGTCGGGATCATGAAGGAAATGGGAGCGACGATCGTCGATCCGGCGAACATTGCCACGGCCAGAAGCATCGTCTATTCGACCGTGCTGCTGAATGAATTCAAAGCTTCCTTAAACGCCTATCTCGCGAAGCTCGGTCCCGGCGCTCCGATGCGCACGCTGAAGGAAATCATCGCTTTCAATAACGAGCATCAGGCGGAAACGCTGCAATACGGGCAAAAAACGCTGATCAATGCGGAATGCCATTCGTCGGGCACGTTAACCGACGTTCGATATTTGCGCGACCGCGAGTCCGATATTCGCTTATGCAAAGAGGAAGGCATCGACGCGACGATGAAGGAGCATCGGCTGGACGCGCTATTGTTCCCGGCGGATTTCGGTTCGCGGCTGGCGGCGCGCGCGGGTTACCCGTCCGTCGGCGTGCCGGCGGGTTATACGAAGGCTGGCCCTCCGTTCGGCGTTTGTTTTACGGGAAGAGCCTATGAGGAACCGACGTTAATCCGTCTTGCTTATGCGTTCGAGCAGGCCACGAAGTTCCGGCGACCTCCGTCTTTGAAGAGCTTTATCGATTGAGGGGGTTACTAGCCCCAATTCCAATTCCAATCCAAATTCCATCCTACAAAACGTGGTCAAGGAGTCCGTTTATGAAAATAACGATTCAAGCGATGATGGAAGAGCTGATGCGTCCGGTCGGCCAACTGGAGCATACGGTAGACCGGCTGCTATTCGGCGACTTGAACACCGAAGTAACGGGCGTGGTGACGGCTTTTATGCCCACCCAGTATGTCATAGAACAAGCGGTCGCGCTTGGCGCAAACTTGATTATTTCGCATGAGGGGCCTTTCTTCTCTCATCAGGATCAAGAGGGCGTGCATGCAGACGACCCTGTATATGCCGCGAAGAAACGACTGATTCGGGAATCGGGAATCGCGATCTTCCGCTGGCATGATTACATCCATCGTTACAAGCCGGATTGGATTACGCAGGGGCTGGTTCAAGCGTTCGGCTGGGAGGATGCTGTCATTAAACACCGCCCCGAGGCTGCCGTTGTTCAGCTGCCAGGATCGGCCTTGCGAGACATAGCCGTTGACATCAAAGAGCGCCTCGGTATTCCGTATGTCAGAATAATGGGGGACCCGGACCAAATCTGTGCCCGAGCCGGAGTTCTCGTCGGTTACCGCGGAGGCGGAGGCAGCGTCATCCCGCTCATGGAGCAGGAGGCGCTTGATCTGGTCGTATATGGAGAGGGCCCGGAATGGGAGTCTCCGGAGTATGTCCGCGATGCCGTCCGACAGGGACGGAAAAAGGCGCTGATCGTGATCGGTCATGCCGAGAGCGAAGTGCCCGGAATGAACTTGCTAGCCCGGAATTTGCAAGAGCGCTATCCGGATCTGCAGGTTCATACGGTGTCGGAGAAGCCGTTGTTTCGGGTGGTGTAGGGCAGGGGCTGTACGAATGCGGAATAATCGCGGAACGACTTCGGAACGAATGTGGGAATAGTGCAGAACAAATGCCAATGCAGCAAAAATGCGGAACAACCGCGGAACGAACGTTGAGACTGACAAATAGAATGACGTGCCAAAGTTGGTGCGTCCTCAGGGTGTCGAGAATGTCCTATGGGCTTCTCGGCACTTTTTTATTAGAAGTCTCGATCTCCGTCGCTTCGTTGCAAGAGCACCTTTCATTGTGAAGGAAGAGTACCGTGCGAAAGACGTGAAACCGATGGAACACATGTTGATGATCGCTGCCATATAGAACATGAAAATGCTCTTCCTCCGCCTGGAACGAATCGTGTAACCGGAGGGATTTCTGAATCAATAGATACAACTAGCATACATGCGCTGCCCCGTCGGCATAACCCAATGAAGTATAGATGTTACTGCAATTACTTTAGATCGCGGCCGGGCGGGAGCGGGCGAATTAGAAGAAAAAGCGGAGAGGGCAAGGGGAAAGGAGCGGCGTGGAGCAGGGGGAGGAGCTGGCCGACGAGTGCGAGCAGCGGAGATCGTCCAGAGTTAACGGCAGCGTAAAAAAGGGCAGAAAGCGTAGTGTTCCAGAACAGGAAGCTGGGAGATCAAAAGCAGGAAGCGGAGTGATCAAGAGCAGGAAGCTGAGTGATCAAGAGCAGAAGCGTAGTGTTCCAGAACAGGAAGCTGGGAGATCAAAAGCAGGAAGCGGAGCGCTCCAGAGCAAGAGGCTGAGAGACTCGGAGCGAGAAGCCAATTTACGTCAGGAACGTCAGGGTCAATTGCGATCCGGACGTTCATTCATGACGGACGCATGAACGTCAACAAAGCCCCGCAGGGGGCCGCGATCGGAATAATCCCGAGCGGCGCCCATGCAGGGCTTTTTCGTCAAAAGGCTACACGCCGGAATAGGCCATGAATCCGCCGTCCACGGGAACGACCGTGCCCGTCACGAAGCCGGATGTCCGGTCATCGAGCAGCCACAGCAGCGTACCCAGCAGATCCTCCGGCTTGCCGAAGCGTCTCATCGGCGTGTGGGAGATGATTTTGTTCGACCGCTCCGTCAGCGACCCGTCTTCCTTGGTGAGCAGCGTGCGATTCTGCTCGGTCAGGAAGAAGCCGGGCGCGATCGCGTTCACGCGGATATTCGATTCGGCCAGGTGCACGGCGAGCCATTGCGTCCAGTTGTTGATGGCCGCTTTCGCCGCGCTGTACGCGGGCACCTTGGTCATCGGCGAAGGCGCGCTCATCGAGGAGATGTTGAGCACGACGCCGCTGCTCCGCTGCGCCATGGATTTGGTGAACACCTGTGTAGGGATAAACGTCCCCATGAAGTTCAAGTCGAGCACGTTCCGGAAGCCGGGGATGCTCAGATCGAAGAACGTATTGACGCCTTCTTGCTCCAAGTCCTCGGGATTGAAAATCTCGTTCGTCGTATTGGCGCTCGGATGATTGCCGCCGGCACCGTTGATAAGGATGTCGCATGGGCCAAGCTCTTGGGAGACGATACGCTCCGCTTCGATGACGCTGGCTTGGTCCGTCGCGTCGCAGGCAACGGCGATCGCCCTGCCGCCCGCGGACTCGATTTCCCGGACGACCTGCTCGCCTTTCTCGGCCGTCCGGTTCAAGATGGCGACGCTGACGCCTTGACGGCCGAGCTCCAGTGCCATGACCCGGCACAGGACGCCGGATCCGCCGGTGATGACGGCTGCTTTGCCCGCGAGCGATGCGTGAATCGGAAGCGAACTCATTGCGCGGCCTCCTTGCCGGAAGCCAGGGATGCCGTTCGTACGGCTGCATCCCACAAGCCCCACAGGTACATAATGCCGAGGGCGCGGTCGTACAATCCGTAGCCCGGACGGCATACTTCCCCCCAGAGATGACGCCCATGGTCGGGACGCGCATACCCGGTGAAACCGGTGTCGTGGTAGGCTTGCACGATGCCCGCGATATCGACCGTTCCATCCTGCGTGCGATGGGAGGTTTCGATGAAGTCGCCGTTCTCGTAAACGTTGACGTTGCGAATATGGGCGAACGGAATGCGGTCCGCGAATTCGTGGATCATGGCGATAATGTCATTGTCCGGATTAGCGCCGAGCGAGCCGCTGCATAGCGTGATGCCGTTATACGGGCTGTCATGCAGAGCCAGGAAGCGGCGGAAACTGGCTTGTCCCGTCATGATGCGGGGAAGGCCGAAGATCGGCCATGGCGGATCGTCCGGATGGATGGCCATCTTGATGCCGCACCGCGCGGCGACCGGAATGATCTCGTCGAGGAAATACTTCACGTTATCCCAGAGATGCTCCTCGGTCACGCCCCGGTAAGCCTCGAACAGCGAAGTCAGATGCGCGAGACGCTCCGGCTCCCAGCCTGGCATCGTGAGCTCCGAATTGGCGTTGATTTGCCGGACCAGCTCCATCGGGTCGAGATTATCGATGCGGCTTTTCTCGTAAAACAAAGCGGTGGAGCCGTCCGCCATCTCCTTGTGAAGCTCCGTCCGCAGCCAGTCGAACACGGGCATGAAGTTATAGCAGATCACTTTGACGCCGACCTGGGCCAGCTTCTCGATCGTCCGTTTGTAGTTCTCGATATAGCGGTCCCGGCTTGGCAGTCCCAGCTTGATGTCCTCGTGCACGTTAACGCTTTCAACGACGTCGATATGGAAGCCTGCTGCCAGCACCTCGTCACGCAAAGCGATGATTCGGTCCATGGGCCACTCTTCGCCTGCGGGCATATCGTGCAGCGACCACACGATGCCTTCAACGCCCGGGATTTGCTTGATCTGCGCAAGCGAGATCGTATCGTTCCCCGCGCCGAACCAGCGGAATGTCATTCTCACGGTGTTCAATCCCCCTCCTGTACTCGTTTCATGGACACCGTATCATATTTGCGAGGCTGTGCGGAATAGAAATTTTTACGCAGTTCAATTCCCGGGCCTTATAGAAATCCACCGCGGCGCCTAAAATGAAGCGTCCCGATCATCCGTCGCGGCGTTCGATTCCTTTGCGGTAATCGCTCGGCGACAGCCCTGTCCAGCGCTTGAACTGCCTGCTGAAATGCGCGATATCCTTGTAGCCGAGTATCGCGGCAATGGCTTGAATCGAATACCTGGCGTCGGCGAGCAGCTGCTTGGACTCGTGCAGCAGGAGCTCGGACCAATAGGCGCGGGGCGGCATCCCGTATACCTCGCTGAAGACGCGATTGCAGTAGGAGACGCTGATGCCAAGTCCCCCGGCGATTTCGCGAAGACCGGTGCGATGCTCGTTCGTCCCTTCTTGGGAGAAGGTTTGGCTTGCCGTGCTGCGCAGCCGGCTTGCGATCTCGTGGGCCAGCTCGACCTTGCCGTACGACTGCGCCGGCTGAAGCGTTTCGTCGGAAATGGCGTCCCACAATTGGCCGAACAGCTCGAAGACCGCCGATTGCAGCCGCATGCGGAAGGCGACGGAACGCGAGTCCGCTTCGGAGGCGAATTCAAGCATTTTGTGCAGGACAGGCATGATCTTCAGCGTCATCGCGCTGGATGCGGGGAACAAGACCTGTTCCATCCGCCCGAGGAGGGATAAGAACAGCCGGTCATCCACGTCGAAATGCATGCAGAAATATTCGAACGGCTCGCCGTCCCCGCTGCGGCTCGCATGCACGTCGCCTGGCCGCAGCAGCAGCAGATCGCCGGCCTGCTGCTCATACGCGATGCCGTTAACCATCATGGATTGCCGGCCCTTCAGCAAGTAGTTGATCTCGTACTGCGGATGCTCGTGCAGCGGGTAGGACCAGTCTCCGCCGACGGTTCTTCGGTGGATGCCGAACAGGTTCAGCGTCGTCTTGACGTCGGGGAATCTCGTTTCGTCGATATGGTCGTCCGGCGTGGAGCCGGCCGTGATTCTCGCTGCCGCCATATGGAATTCCTCCCGTGTGCAGTTGGGTATCGGACAGCTAACCGGCCCGAATCTTTGTCAGTCCAGTATAGACTATGATGCGCGATTTGGGTAAATTTTCGGATGTTTTGGCAATGGCAACGGGCAAAACGCTCATGGTAGTATGTTCATCAAGCGAAGAGGTTTCCAGAATCGAATGCAAAAAAAGGATAAACAGGCGGCTTCGAGAATCATCCGCCCCCCGCAATCGAATTCAACCGAGGAAGGAAGAATCATGATGAATGCACCCCATCAACCGAACCAGCCGAACCAGCCCGTGCGTCCGGAAGAAATGGCCGGGTACGAGGCTTGGCTCGCTTATAGACCGATTGCCGACGCAGACCGGCGGGCCAAGATCGTTGCCTGGACAGAAGCGATCTCGGCGGACGAAGACGACTTGTGCATCAGAACGGCAGCGGCGGAGCTCGCGCAAGGATTGACGAGGCTGACGGGGCGCACGCCGTCTTGCCGGACGCAGGCCCCGGGATCCGCATCTTCAACTGCAGCGGGATCAGCCGCATCGATATCGGCAGCAGCATCGGCATCCGCAGGCCGTTCCGTCAGACTCGGCACGTTCGAGGGCAGCGCTGACGTGCGCGAATCGTTTTCCGAAGCGGAGCGGGCTTCCGTTGCCGAGGAAGGCTTCCGGATTCGCGCGGATGAACGGTCGCTGGTCATTGCCGGAACGACGGGCAAAGGCGTTCTCTACGGCGCGTTCCATTTCTTGCGCCTCGTGCAGACGGGAACGCCGCTGGACGGACTGGACGTCCTCCACAATCCGGCGAACGGCCTGCGCATGATCGATCAATGGGACAACATCGATGGCAGTATCGAGCGCGGCTATGCGGGCCGGTCGATTTTCTACCGCGACAACGAGATTACGGAAGACATGACCCGCATCCGCGACTATGCCCGCTTGCTCGCATCGGTCGGCCTGAACGCCATCGCGATCAACAACGTCAACGTGCACCGGCTGGAAACGATGTTCCTGACGGAGGCTTACCTGCCGCGTATCGCCCGAATCGCAGACGAATTCCGCGCATTTGGCGTGCGGTTGTTCCTGAGCGTCAACTTCGCCGCTCCGTTCGAGATCGGCGGCCTGCCAACCGCCGATCCATTGGACGAGGGCGTGCAAGCCTGGTGGCGGGCAACGGCCCGCGCCGTATATGACGGCATTCCTGACTTTGGCGGCTTCCTCGTCAAGGCGGATTCGGAATTCCGTCCCGGACCGTTCACCTACGGACGGGATCATGCGGACGGCGCCAACATGCTGGCGGATGCGCTCGCTCCCCACGGCGGCATTGTCATCTGGCGCTGCTTCGTTTACAACTGCAAGCAGGATTGGCGGGACCGGAAGACGGACCGCGCCCGCGCGGCTTACGATCACTTCGTTCCGCTCGACGGCCGGTTCCGGGACAATGTCATGCTGCAGATCAAGAACGGTCCAATGGACTTCCAAGTCCGGGAGCCCGTGTCGCCGTTGTTCGGCGCGATCCCTGACACGAACGTGGCGATCGAATTCCAAGTGACGCAGGAATACACCGGACAGCAGCGCCACCTGTGCTATCTGGTGCCGCAATGGAAGGAAGCGCTCGACTTCGACACGCATGCGAGAGGCGAAGGGTCCGAGGTGAAGCGAATCGCGGACGGCTCGCTGTTCGACCGCAAACTGGGCGGCTTCGCGGCCGTATCCAACATCGGCGACGATGCCAATTGGACCGGCCATCCGCTGGCGCAGGCGAATCTATACGGATACGGCCGGCTGGCCTGGGATACGGACCTGTCGTCCGAAGCGATCGCGGAAGAATGGGTCAAGCTGACGTATGGCAGCGATGAGCGCGTCGTCGAGACGATACGCGGCATGCTCATGGATTCATGGCCGATCTACGAATCGTATAACGCCCCGCTCGGCATCGGCTGGATGGTCAAGCCCAACCACCATTTCGGACCGGATGTCGACGGTTACGAATATTCGATGTGGGGGACTTACCATTTTGCGGATAACCGGGGCATCGGCGTGGACCGGACGGTTCGTTCCGGAACCGGCTACGCGGGCCAATACCGGCAGCCGAACGCCGGGCGATTCGAATCGCTTGCCGATACGCCGGATGAGCTTGTGCTCTTCTTCCACCACGTGCCGTATGCGCATGTGCTGCATTCGGGCAAAACGGTCATCCAGCACATCTACGACGCGCACTTCGAAGGGGTGGAAGGGGCGGAGGCGCTGCTTGCGAAATGGGATTCGCTCGCAGGCTTGATCGGCGAAGCGGACCATGCCGCGGCTCGCAGCCGGCTTCAGGAACAGATCCGGCATGCCGAGGAATGGCGGGACGTTATCAATACGTACTTCCTGCGCAAGAGCGGCATAACGGATCTTCATAACCGGACCATTTACTAAGAAGAGGCTGAACATAGTTCGTTCCATTGGCCCCGCCTATCCAGGAATCCCGCTTTTTTTGCAACAACATTGCAAACGTTTACAATGGCGTCTTCAAACAAATTACATTAGCGAGAGGTGTTTCGAGCCATGAACAATCATCAAGGAGCTTACTATACAGGAACATACCGGAATGTTTTCCAAGTGTGCGGCTATTCGGAGGCAGACATCGATGCCCGCGTTGCGGATACATGGGAGAAGCTGTTCGGTCATTCGGAAGAGACGCGGATCTACTACGAAGCCGGGGACGATATGGGTTATCTGCTGGATACCGGCAATCTCGACGTCCGCACGGAGGGCATGTCTTACGGGATGATGATGGCGGTGCAGTTGGGCCGCAAGGACGTCTTCGACCGCATTTGGAAATGGACGCACGCCTACATGCTGATGAACGAAGGCGATAATGCGGGCTACTTCGCCTGGTCGTGCAATACGGACGGGACGAAGCGTTCCAATGGACCTGCTCCCGACGGGGAAGAGTACTTCGCGCTTGCGCTGTTCTTCGCCTCGCATCGCTGGGGAGACGGACCCGCGCCGTTCGATTACGGGCGGCAAGCGAGAGAGCTGCTCCGCGTCTGCATTCACAAGGGCGAAGACGGCGTCGGGCAGCCGATGTGGAATCCGGACAATAAGCTGATCAAATTCATCCCGAATTGCGAGTATTCGGATCCTTCCTATCATTTACCGCATTTCTACGAGTTATTTGCGCTTTGGGCTTATCCGGAAGATCGCGAATTTTGGCGGGAAGCCGCAGTTGCCAGCCGGGCCTATCTGAGAATTTCCTGCCATCCGGTAACCGGTCTCGCACCGGAATACGCCCACTATGACGGCACGCCGAACGACGAGAGGGGTTACGGCAAATTCTTCAGCGACTCCTACCGCGTAGCGGCGAACATCGGACTGGATTACGAATGGTTCGCGGCCGACGAATGGCAGCCTAAGGCGGCGGATAGAATCCAAGCCTTCTTCGCGGATATTCCGGTATCCGACTATCGCCGATATACGATTGAAGGCGAGCCTTTCGAAGAGAAGTCGCTTCATCCCGTCGGGCTGCTCGCGACGAATGCGATGGCTTCGCTTGCCGCGGGCGGACCGAACGCCGAAGCTTGCGTCCGGCTGCTATGGGATACGCCCGTACGGACGGGAGATCGCCGCTATTACGACAATTGCCTCTACTTATTCGCAATGTTGGCCTTGAGCGGCCGTTTCCGGATTTGGACTCCTACGAGCGGGAGCCCGAAGCGTCCATAAATCCCATCGATCGCATAATTAAAGGGGAACAGCGCGAACGCCAACGCGAATTTCGTGACGCCGCCCTCGATCCGGGCGACGATGACGATCGTGGCCAGCTTGCCGATGATTATCGCGTACCCGTTCCCGTTCCCGCAGAAGTATTTTGTCAAAGGGATGACGGTCGGCGGGGTTAAGGGTTAAGGATAAGGATAAGGATTGAGAGTTAAGGATAAGGATAAGGATAAGGATAAGGATAAGGATAAGGATAAGGATAAGGATGAAGAGTTAAGGCAGGAAGCGCAGTAAGCGAGCATACAAGCGTTGAGAGTGCTGTGGAAGTCCTTCGGACTTCCCGGCACTCTTTTTTGTTTGTCGGTTACCGGTTAGCTCTATTTCACGAACTTCGCGTAATCGGAGCCGGCAGGGATGGCTTCGATGATTTGCCCGAGGCGCTCCGACAGCCTCTGAAGAATGGCTCGTCCGCTCCAATGCGCCGGAAGCAATTCGGGCGGCAGCATAGGATCAATTAAGTAGAGCTCGTTTATCGTTTCGCCCAGGGTCAAGAACAGAACGAACCGTTCCAACGCCTCGCTCGCCGACGCCGTCGAAGAAGATTGAAGTTCCAACGAGGAAGCGAATAACGGGCATCTCGGGGCACTTCGCGGACGGACTGGATTTCAGCATTCGATTGACCGAGGAGGAGTCACGTCATGAATCACTATATATCCTTGTTCGGGACGGTAAGCGTAACGATCCTGCTGGCCTGCTTTCTTGTTCGTTCAGTCTTCCATGCCTTCCGCTATTAATTCCGTGGTGCTTATGGAGAAGTATGGGGGACAAGGAAATGGTATCGGTCAACGTAGCGTTTACGACGGACGCGAGCTTTCTTTATCTGCCGGCTCTTATCTATTGGTCAGGCGGGTTCTGATACGGGAATAGCATGCAATTACAGATTGTTTATCTAATATCCGCATGATATATTCGGGTTGATTGTTTATTCGGGAGGTGGTTTTCTCTTTTTATGCCGGGAAGCAAGGGAATCCTTTTTATCCGCGTTGAACGTATTCCATCTCAAAGTCTCGTAAGCTGATTTGATAAGGTTGTTTGGTTTGCTTGTAATCCACTTCGCGCAAGTCGGGAGGATGCTGCATGACTGCTGAACAGTATCAAGGGTTGAATGCGCTTTCGGAGCCCGGTGAGTTCACCGAGCTTGATCGTTTCATGTTTGAATCATGGGGATACCTCGTCATTCCGAACGTATTGACGGCTGACGAGACGCAAGCTTGTCTGGCCGCCGCAACCCGTTTGCACGAGAAAGAGGGAACGACGGGATGGGCCCAGGTCGGCCGCGGATTCGAGACGGAGCAGGTGCTGGAGGATTTGATCGATCATCCGGCCGTGCTGCCCAAAGTGAGAGCCTTATACGGCGACCGCTTCATTCTTCAGTCCGCTTGGTGCACGAAACAACCGGCGTTCGGCGGTTTCGGCGGATGGCATCAGGACGGATCGGGCGCCTACGATTTCAAGAAGCTCGGCTATCCGATTCCGCTGCTGCAGCTGCGCGCTTCGTTTCTGCTGACGGATCAATCCCTGCCGAGAATGGGCAACATGGAAATGATCCCGGGCAGCCATCGGGCGCAGGTGCCGCTCCCGGCGGACATTCGCCGCGACAAAGCCGATCTGCCGATCGGGCAGGTCATCTGCGCGCCGGCCGGCTCCGTGCTGCTGTTCCACAACGCCGTATGGCATCGCACCTTCGTTCATGACGGCGATTACGATCGCTTTACCATGCACTATATTTATAGCCCGCCTTGGGTTCGATTCTCCGACCGATTCGAGAACGACAAGGATTACTTGGAGCGGACGACGCCCGTGCGCCGATATTTGGCGGGCGAATACGAGCGGCCGGACGCGCCGTTCGGCGCCGGGTACCCGGCGACGGCGTTCGAGGACGAGTAAACCATGGGGCAGGGAAGCGGAAGGCACAGCCGTTATGACAGGGATTAAATAGCAAAGCGGCCGATGGAAGGTGATCTTCCGTCGGCCGCTTTTGGGTTATTTTCGTGCCCGAACAATCATGAAGCTTTGATCGGGATTGACTTCTTGGAAGGCATAATCGCCATAGACGGACACGTCATGGAAGCCGGCTTGTTCCAGCATCATGAGGAATTCATACTTGCCGTACCATCGCATTCTCGTGGTGCTATAGCGGGTATCCAGCAAGACGCCGTCGCGGAAAATCTCATAACGCTCGAGCTTCGTATGCAGTTGTTCAAGGAAATCAATGCTCGTCTTGGAGCTGACGACGATATCCGCACCGTCGCTGCCCGTCCCCTTGAATCCGGATGTCCATTTATCCTCGTGATTCGAGAACAGATGCTTCGGGATGAATAGCGGGACGAGCGCCTGTCCTTCATCTTCGAGATGCGCATGGATCCGTCTTAATGCCTCCATGGCGATTTCCCGTTCCGAGAGGAGGACGAACGAAGCGGCGGGGATATAGATCGTCCGATATTTCTTAGGCAGCTGCAATTGTTCCATGTATTGTTCGTACAGAACGGGAGTCTGGCCGCCGGCCTGCGCTTTCGCTCTGCAGAGGTCCAACATGTCCGAAGAACAATCCGCGCCTTCGACATCGATGCCGGCCGCCAAATAAGGCAGCAGCAATCGCCCCGTACCGCATCCAAGCTCCAATGCCTTGCCTGGAACTTCGTTGATCATGTGTTTGTAAAATTCGACTTCATCGTGCTGGTTTCCGCCAAACCGCATATCGTACGTTTCGGCAAGAATGCCTTCATAAGTATCAACCGTATTCATCGACATCGGGTAGTTCCCTCCATGGGTTCATTTCTGTAATGACGCGCACGGAAGGTTAACGCTAAGCTGCCGGATTAACCTTGCCGTACCTCGACTATCGTTGTTTCTGCTGCCCGTCTGCTTGTGTTCATAGCAATCACTCGCTTCCATATAAAGTAATTTCACTATAGGCCATTTCGCAAGGAGTGTCTATACGAGCTGCGAATTTCCTAAGCGGGCATTGGAATAATAGACAAATAATTGGTGAGATCAACAAAGACGATTTGTCCGCCGGGGCGTATAATAGACACAGCAATGTATGCGCTTCCACATCGCGGATCGCTCTATCACGGTAAGAGTGCAAACTTTCTCTAAAAGGAATGATGGTGCTTGAATCGTACATGGCTGCGAAAAATGATTTGGTCGTATCTGCCGATTTTCTGCTTCATATTCTCCTTCCTCTTCTTTGTTTTCTTCCAAACCCTCGTCGAACAAAACAACCGCAATACGAAAGAATCCAGCCAAGTGTTCGTGAACCAGCTGCTGCAGTCCGTGGATGTCAGCTTACGTTCGCTCGACAATATGCTGATCCGCGAGATGGTGTCCAGCAAGCTGCTGACCGATTTCTTCCAAGAGCGCGGCAAGGACAACGTCTTCTTGAACTATCAGGTAGTCAATCGGATGCTCGAGTTGAAGCAGGCTCTGCCGATCATCGACTCGTATTATTTGGTTCGCAATAAGGATGGCATCGTCTTCAGCGGCACCACGACGAAGATGGACGCCTTCTCGGACATTGATTTCATCCGCAGCCAGCAGCAGGGCAAAATGTCGTACACCTCCATGTGGAGCACGTTCCGCACCTACCGCGAATTTTCGAACCTGCAGCCCAAAGAGGTTATCAGCCTCGTGCATAACGTTGCGATCACCAACGGCGCGGACGGGATGATCGTCGTGAATATCAGTCTGGCCTCGCTCCGCAACATGCTTGGCGAGATGTACGATCCGGAGCGCGCGTTCGTCCAGCTGTACGATAACGGCGGCAATCCGTTGTTTCATGCGAAGGGTGAGCCGGATCGCAGGCGCGTGCTCGCCAGCCAGACGTCGTCCTATACGGGATGGACGGCGGAGAGCGGCGTCACGAACGGGAAGACGGTTGCCGCGATCTCGGGCATATCGAGCGTGTGGCTGATGCTGGGCCTGCTCGTTTTTGTCGCGGGCGGCGTCTCGATCGTCTACATTACGCGGAAGAATTACAAGCCGATCGCGGATCTCGTCTTCCGCATTCAGGATCAGTTCGGTACCGGAAAGCCGGCGCTCGGGAGGCTGGCCGTCGATGAATTCACGTTTATCGAAACGGCGATCAACAACTTTGCCGAGCAGACGAAGGTGTTCCAGCAGGAGAACCAAAGGACGGCGGCACGCAAGCAGAAGGCGCTATTCCGCGAGCTTCTGTCCGATAGCGGATTCCAGGAAGGCGGACATGCGGAGAGCGGGCTGCAAGAGAGCGGGCATGCGGGGAGCGGACGCAAGGAGGGCGGATACGCGCCAAGCATCGTTTCGTCCGGCCTGCCGCTCCATGACAGGCTGCAGGTGTTCGTGATCGAAATCGATCATCCGGAGCATGCGTTCGGCCGCTACAAGAGCCGCGATCAGTCGTTGTTCAAATTCGTCATCAGCAGCGCGGCTCATGAAATGTTCACGATGCACCAGCAGATGAGCGTATGGCTGGAATGGACGGCGCCGCTGCAGCTGACAGGGATTCTCTTCATGACCGGCGAGGATGAAGAGGCCGCTGCGGCAGCGGATACGGCGCAGCGTCTCACCGCCTGGGTGCATGCGCATTTGGCTTTCTCGGTGACGATTGGCTTAGGGGAGGCCGTTGAGGCTGGAAGTGGAGCGGGCGGAGAATCGGGAGCAGTCGCAGGGGGAATGGCGGGGAGAGGAACGAGAGAGGGGATTGGGACGGGAGCAGGTGAGGGGGCGGAGGTAAGAGCAGGAGCAGGAGCAGAGGCAAGAGTAAGGGCAGGTGAAGGTGCAGGAGCAGAGGCAAGAGTAAGGGCAGGTGAAGGTGCAGGAGCAGGAGCAGGAGCAGAGGCAAGAGTAAGGGCAGGTGAAGGTACAGGAGCGGGGACGTCCAATCGCCAGGCATTGACGGCGTTGACGTTCAAGGCGGCGCTCGGTCATAATCGCGTTATCGCCTACAAGGAGACGCAGCAAGCGACGGCCAAGGAAACGAACAAACATCTGCAGGCGATTCATCGGCTGATTCAGCAGCTCCGTCTTCACGATTCCGATTGGAAGGACGGCTTCGACGACTTCTTCAAGGGGATGCGCAGCTGCTTCCTGCCGAAGAACGAGATCGCGGGCTTGTGCCGGTATTTTGTCGACCATCTGGACCTTCAATTGTCCCAAGCCTCGAAGGAATATTACGATGTATGGATGAATGATACTTCCCCTCCGTTGCAGCAGGCGATCGAGGAGTTCGATACGCTCGACGAGCTGCAACTGCTCTTCGGCGCCACGCTGGCGCGGAACGCTGAACAGATGGCGCTGCTCGCCAGTCATCGCCAGCATCATCAGCTGCTCCAGGAGATTAGAGATTACATCGGGCAAGACTACGCGAATTCGGAACTGTCGCTGGAATACCTAGGCGATAAATTCGGCATCAGCGCCAAATATATCAGCCAGCTGTTCAAAGAGGAATTCGGCGAGAACTTCCTTGACTATCTGTCCCAGCTGCGCATAATGGAAGCGAAGAAGCGGCTGTTGGAACAGCCGGATTCGATCCAGGAAGTCGGCGAACGCGTCGGTTACGTGAACGCGGCGACATTCCGCCGAGTCTTCCGCAAAGTGGAGGGCGTCTCGCCCGTGGATTACCGCAAACGCCATGCCATGTAAGGCCGGATGACCGCATCCGGCGAACAACGAGGGGCCGTCCTAGCCGTCATCGAAGATGACGCGGGACGGCCTTTTTGCGTATATCGTTGTTTAGAATGACGGGCAAGAGGCAGAGCCTCCGGCGTGAGCGGTGGCGTCGGAAACCGAAGCGGCGATACTCGCGTTGGGTTCTGCGTTGCGTGTTGGAGCTGAATTTTCGAGTTGGGGATCCCGCTAGGGAGTTATAGTGCGCTTCGCGTTCGGGCTGGTTGTGCGATGAAGCCAACGAAAGTGTTGAGCGTCACCTGCGGAGCTGGTGATGGAGCAGAATGAAGAGAGCAGCCCGCGGAGTTGGAAAGGGCAGTCCGCGGAGTGGAAGTGAGTAGCCCGCGGAATTGAAGAGAGTTACTCGCGGAGTGGAAGAGAGGGCAGCCCGCGGATTTGACGAGAGAGCAGCCCGCGAAGCTGAAGAGAGCGCGGGCTGCGGAGCTGACGAAAGAGTAGCCCGGAGCTGAAGGGAGTGCAGCCCGCGGAGTTGACGAGAGAGCAGTCCGCGAAGCTGAAGAGAGCGCGGGCTGCGGAGTTGACGAGAGAGCAGCCCGCGAAGCTGAAGAGAGCGCGGCCTGCGGAGCTGACGAAGCGCCACCCATGGGGCTAACGAACTGTACTAGCCTTATTTTGGCTTTTTACGGTCCGTTGGGATTCTAACGAATCTTACAGACGCTAATGAACTCAAAAGCAATTATTTTGCTTGTTTTTCGCTCGAGTTTACATGTATAAGCACTCTGGAGTTCGTTAGATTCGAAAGAGACGTTAAAAACACCAAATAACGATTCCTGGATTCGTTAACGTGAATGTACTGGCGAAGGTCCTTCGAGTTGCACGGCATTATGCCAGAGAGGAGGTCGGTGCGATGCTTGAGAAAAGATTGCGGCCAGGAGATCCGCTATTGGTTGGTTTTCATTGATATTCGATGTGTTGGCGGCCAGGAAATCCGTTATTGTACACGTGGAGGCTGGTTTTGGCGCTATCGAGGGTAATAACGGCGCCTGTGGCCGCTCAATGACCAGAAGTCCCGAAAACGAGTAAATAGCGGCCCCTGTGGCCATTACGATGTAACTTTTCCGTGGCGGCGAGAGCGGAGTGGACCGGAGGCCAAATGCATGCGTCGCTCAGTGGCTGGGGTGGTGCGCGGCTGCCCCGCGGCTGTGGCCAGCAAGCCGCAAGCGCCTCCGACTATGCGCGCCGCCCCGCGGTTGGGGAGAGCAAGTTGTAGCGCCTCTCCGACTGCACGCGGCCGCCCCGCGGCTGAGGCCCCAAGTCACAGCGCCCGGTCAGCACGCCCGTCCAGCACGCCCGTCCAGCACGCCGCGCCGTCTCGCCCGTCCAGCACGCCCGGCCAGCACGCCCGTCCAGCACGCCGCGCCGTCTCGCCCGTCCAGCACGCCCGGCCGCCTCGCCCGGCCAGCACGCTCCGCCAGCACGCCCCGCCGCCCGTCCAGCACGCCCGGCCGCCGGCCGCTCCCGCCCCGCGGCCGTCTCGCCCTGCGGCAAGCTCGCCCGGCCAGCACGCCCGGCCGCCTCGCCCGGCCAGCACGCCCGGCCAGCACGCCCGGCCGCCGGCCGCTCCCGCCCCGCGGCCGTCTCGCCCTGCGGCCAGCACGCCCGGCCGTCTCGCCCGGCCAGCACGCCCGGCCGCCTCGCCCGGCCAGCACGCTCCGCCAGCACGCCCCGCCGCCCGGCCAGCACGCCCGGCCAGCACGCCCGGCCGCCTCGGCCGGCCGCCTCGCCCCGCCGCCCCGCCGCCTCGCCCGGCCAGCACGCCCGGCCGCCTCGCCAGGCCGCCTCGCCCCGGCCGCCGGCCGCTCCCTGCCCCGCCGCCCGCCGCCGGAAAGATGAGCGGCGCCCGGAAAATTGCGCGCTGGCGCGGGAAACCCAGCAGCGGTGCGGCACACGGAAAAATCATCCACCCATGGATTAGTGGCCGTTGTCCGCAAGAATCCGTTCCTTTATCGTTGAAATCAATCCAGCTCGACCAATCACGAAGTACGAATCGTAAGGAAGGGAAGTGAGGGAACATCATGCCGGCAACGACGGGGGCACTTGAAAGGAAGAAGACGGAATCAACCATCAGCGGCACATCGCTTGTGCTCAGGGATCGCGGGAAGAGGGTGAAGCGGCATTGGCAGTTGTATCTGCTCGTGCTGCTGCCGATTGCTTACTTGGTCATCTTCAAATATATCCCGATGTACGGCGCGCAGATCGCCTTCAGGGATTTCAGTCCGGTGAAGGGCATCACCGGCAGCGACTGGGCGGGGATGAAACATTTCTCCACGTTCTTCAGCTCGCCGAACTTCTGGATCCTGATCAAGAACACGCTGGTCATCAGCATCTACTCGCTGATCATCGGGTTTCCCGCACCGATTCTGCTGGCGCTCGCCATTAACGAAGTCCGCAGCATGCGCTTCAAGCGGCTGGTGCAGATGGTCACGTTCGCGCCGTATTTTATTTCGACGATCGTCATGGTCTCCATGATTATTTTGTTCCTCTCGCCGAGACTCGGCTTCGTCGATCATATTCTGAACGTGTTCGGGATGGAGTCCGTCAATTTCATGGGGATCCCCAACTACTTCAGCAGCATTTTCGTATGGTCGAACGTGTGGCAGGGCATCGGATACGGGGCGGTCATTTATTTGGCGGCGCTGTCCGGCATCAATGTCGATCTATATGAAGCGGCACGCGTCGACGGGGCTTCCCGGATCCGGAAAGTGTGGCATATCGACTTGCCGGGCATCATGCCGGCGGCGACCATTCTGCTTATTCTGAACGTCGGGCAGATCATGAACGTAGGCTTCGAGAAAATTTACCTGATGCAAAATCCGCTCAATACGAGCACCTCGGAAGTCATCTCGACCTACGTGTACAAGATCGGTTTGCTGGGCGCGAATTTCAGCTTCTCGGCCGCCGTCGATTTATTCAATTCGGTTATCAATCTCGTGCTGCTGTTAAGCGTCAATTACTTTGCCAGACGCATATCCGAAAGCAGCTTATGGTAGGAGGCGACCCAACATGACACGTTCGAACGCCATTCGGGAATCCGTCGGCGACAAGCTGTTTCTGACGCTGGTATATGCTTTTCTGGGCCTTGTGCTGCTGGTGGTGCTGTACCCGCTGATCTATATCGTAAGCTCTTCCTTCAGCTCGCCCCAAGCGGTCATCAGCGGCAAAGTATGGCTGCTGCCGGTGGACTTCAGTCTCGCGGGCTACCGTGCGATATTCTCGAATCCGCAGATCACGACGGGGTACGCCAATTCACTCTTCTATACCGTCGTCGGCGTATTCATCAACGTCGGCTTGACCGTTATGCTGGCCTACCCGCTTTCCCGATCGACCTTCTACGGCCGCAACGTCATCATGGGTTTCCTCGTGCTGACGATGATGTTCAGCGGCGGCTTGATTCCCTACTATTTGACGGTGAAGAACCTGCATCTCCTCGACACGAGATGGGCGATGCTGCTGCCGAGCGCGATGGCGGTCTGGCAAGTGATTATCGCGAGAACGTTCTTTCAGACGAGCATCCCGAAGGAGCTTGGCGAGGCGGCCGAACTGGACGGCTGCACCGATCTTGGATTCCTGTGGCGCGTCGTGCTGCCGCTGTCCAAGCCGATTTTGGCGGTACTCGTGCTGATGTATGCGGTCAGCCAGTGGAACGCGTATTTCGAGGCGCTCATCTTCTTGAAGTCGCAGAATCTGTTTCCGCTCCAAATCATTTTGCGCAACATTCTCATTCTCAACTCCATCGATTCAAGCATGATGGTGGACGCGAACAAGATGGCGGCGATGCAAGGGCTGCGGGATTTGCTCAAGTTCTCCCTGATCGTCGTGGCGACGGTGCCGATACTGGCCATCTACCCGTTCGTTCAGAAATATTTCGTCCAAGGCATCATGATCGGATCACTGAAAGGATAGGGCCTGGAGCTGTCGAGTATGGGGGTGATGCCGTCGTTTGAAAGCGATTTCAACAATGGTGTGCTGAAAGAGAGAAGCATGGTACGATGACAATACCAAGGAGGCGTCTGTCTTGAAAATGAAGAGAAGCTCGCAATTGCTCGGACTCATTCTGATCATGGCCATGATCTTCACCGCATGCAGCAACGGCAACGACAAAGGAAACGGCGGCGGGGGATCGAACGCAGGGACCGCAGGCACGAACAATAGCGGCGGAGACGCGGGCAGCAGCGGGAAACCCGTCACGCTGGACACGTTCATCAGCGTATCGCCGCGCATCGAGGACATCAACACGAATACGGTGACCAAATACATCGAGAATAAACTCAATATTAAATTCAAGTTCGACGCGACGCCAAGCGCCAACGCCAAGGACAAGAAGAAGCTGATCATGGCGAGCGGCGACTATCCGTCCGTCTTCCTGTCGGGCGACTTCTCGCAGGCGGAACAAATCAGCTACGGCAAACAAGGCATCCTGAAGCCGCTTAACGAGCTGATCGATAAATACGGGAACGAGATCAAGCGCGCTTTCGCCGAGGATAAAGATTTGCAGGCGGCGATTACGGCGCCGGACGGCAACATCTATGCGCTCCCGCATATTAACGATTGCTTCCACTGCTGGTACTCGCAGAAGATGTGGATCGACAAGACATGGCTGGATAAGCTGGGGCTGAAAATGCCGACGACGACCGAAGAATATTACCAGGTGCTGAAAGCGTTCAAGACCCAGGATCCGAACGGCAACGGCAAGGCGGACGAAATTCCGCTGTCCGGCGCGTTCAATACGTGGCACGGCATTCCGTCGAACTTCTTGATGAATTCTTTTATCTACGATAACGATGAGGACTTCTTCTATATGAAAGACGGCAAGGTGCAGCTGGCGGCGAATCAACCGGAATGGCGCGAAGGACTGACGTATATCAACAAGCTGTTCAGCGAAGGCTTGATCGACAAAGAGGCGTTCACGCAGAACAATGACCAGATGGCGCAAGTCGGCAACAAAGAAGGCGACAACGTCAGCGGCAGCGTAACGGCCGGCCATATCGGCATGTATTTCAGCTTGGCCGAAGGGCAGAACCGTCATAAAGAGTATGTGACGGTAGCTCCGCTTACCGGACCTGGAGGCGTCGCCTATTCCGGGTACTACAAAGCGTATGGCAACGGACAATTCGCCATTACGAACAAGGCGACCGAAGAGCAGGCGATCGCGGCGATCAAGATGGCGGACTACATGTATTCCGAAGAGCATGCCATCATGAACGAATACGGCCTCGAAGGCAACTATTGGGAGAAGGCGAAGGATGGCGAGAAGGACGTGCACGGCAATCAAGCGAAATACAGTTTGAATCCGAAATATTGGGATGTAACGACGACCTACAACGACGCATGGGATCAAATGGGCATCACGAGACGGACGCGCGAGATTCGCGAATCGTGGACGGCGCCGGAAGATCAGTTCTCCCAGCAAGGGTATGAATATCGCCTCTATCTCGAGACGGCGAAGAATTACGAGAACCGCCAGCCGGAAGAGACGTTCCCGCTTACGATCTTCATGGAGGAGAACGATGCGAACGAAGCGATCATGCTGCGTACGCAGATCAATGACTATGTTCGTTCGAACATGGCGCAGTTCGTAACGGGCTCCAAGAAGCTGACGGATTCCGAGTGGGACAGCTACATCAAAGGCTTCGACGGTTTGAATTTGAAGCATTATCTGGAGATTTACCAGGACGCGTACGACAAACAGAAGAAATAAGCGATCGGATGAGGAACCGGCCGTGCGGCGGAGGAGGGTTGTCCTTGCCGCACGGCCGGTTCTATAATGAAGCTGGAGCATGGTCGACTACAAGACTCGAATGGCCGAGGAGGAATCCTGGATGAGCGCTGCCTACGGCGGCAATGAGCAGGCATTGATCGATCCGACCGTTCTTCACCCCTTTCTCTTGTTCGCCCAGCGGTATGCTTTCTACCCGAATGAATCCTCTTTTGAACGGATCGCTTACATGAACGCGATAATAATCGTGGAGACCGGAGAAGGTCATCTGCATATGGATAATCGGGATTATCCGATGAAGGCGGGAACGCTCGTCTATATTCCTGCCGGCAAAATGCATCGTTGGCGGGCTGCCCAGTCCGAGCCCATGATTCACCGGACCGCGTACTTCGATTGGAATCCGCGGCAGCGGCCTTTCGTGAGCGAAGGGCAGTTTTTTCACATTCTTTCCCTTCACTCCGCGCCTCTCTCCGTCTATATGGACGAAGAACCGGCTATCCGAATCGAGCCGATAACGAAGATCGATAATTTGCCGCTGTGGCTCTCGTATCATAACCGGTTCTTGACGATGCCGGGACGAATCGGCGGCGCGGACATGAGGGAAGCCATTCGCCTGCGCGGCGAATTTCAGGTGTTTCTTTCTTTATTTCTCTCGAATACGAGCAAGGATGCAAGCAATAACGGCGACCCGCGCATTAAGGAATTGTTGAAGCTGGTGGCGAGCCAAGCGGAAATCGAGGAGCAGGAGCTGGTGCAGTACGCCGAGCAAATCGGCTTGAAGCGCAGCCGGTTTTACGCCTTGTTCCGCGAGGAGACAGGCCTCTCGCCGAAGCACTATATGACGCGCCGGAAGCTGCAGCGGATCAAATGCGATCTGCGGCAATCGGACGTGACCATTACGCAGATTGCGGAGAAGTACGGCTACTCCAGCATCCATGTGCTGTCCAAGAACTTCCGCAAGCATATCGGCTTAACGCCTTCGGAATATCGGCGGCAGAGCCGGATGTGATTGGTGACTGTGACTGGTGTTTGGTGCTTTGGTTCCAAACTGGCTCCAGTCGCCAGCAAAGCCGTCGCCATGACAGGAATTAGCCGTCTGCATGAAATCCTCCTCTCCCGTCCATCTTAGCTAGGATGGAGGTGAGAGCAATGACGGGAAGAAACAGCAAGCCGAAGCGGAGAGGACCGGAATCCCATCCGGGCCGACTCGACCAATACGGCGATAAGCTGGCCGAAGACAGCAGCACGAAACCGATGTCGCCAGACAACGGCAAGAGCTGCTAACAGCCAAAGCTGAACAAAGGCCTCGACGACCGATCGTATGATCGGAGGTCGAGGCCTTATTCACGTTCTCGCAGTTCTTATCGTGATTGTTCGTATTCCCATATTCCCGTATTCTCGTTCTTCTCATTATCGCCCCGCACGGTTACCTGCTATGACTGCATTCTCCGCGACTGCGTTCTCCGGTGACGATTCCCGGTTTTCCGCGTTCGCTGCCCCAGCTTACTCTTCGTTGTCATCAATGTTGACGTGAACCAGATTGGATGGAGACGTTCCTCTCAGCTCGAAATCGCTGATGAACGTATAGCTCGCGAACGCCTGATTGACGAGCAGATCTCCCGGCTGGTCCGCATCGATTTTCACTTGGAACACGACGTTGACGGAAGCGCCCGGATGCAGCGTGCCAAGCGGAAGTCCATCGTTCAAGTTCTCATCCGCAACGATGCTGCCGTTCACTGTGATGCTGCCAGGAACAAGCGAAGTTCCAGTCGCCAGCGGATCCCTCAGGACGACTTCAAGCGCAGGGAGCGGAGTCGGATTCGCCACGCGAATGAAGTAGTCGACGAAACCGTGGAGTTCCGCGGTCGTAGGCTCCGCGCTCTTCTCCACCAGCAGCCCGACGACAAGCAGCTCTTTCGAGACTTGCACGGGGTCAGTCTCGTCGGCTGCCAGCTGCGCCTGATTGACGATAACGGATCCGAGCTTGGCATCCGCCGGGATCGTATAGAACTCGTAGACCGTAAACGTGGTATCCTGCAGTCTTTCAGCGGTATGCACGCTCAGATGCGGGAGGGCATCGGTCAAGCGAACGTTGTGAACCGTTTGATTGCCGATATTGGCCGAGACCAGCGTGACCTGGACCCGTTGGCCTGGATAGCCCAATGAAGGGAAGTCCTTGGTCAAGTGGAGTCGCGGCCCCGGCAGGACAGTCACGGTGCTTTGTGCGGATGTAACGACGGTCTCGGTCGTCGAGACGAACACTTCGTTCGTAATCTGCGAATGAACAGGCTGATTCAGCGCGACCGGCAAGACGGAAGAGAAGGTGATCGTCTGGCCTGCCGCCAGGGAAGTGATGGTCTCTGACAGCTCGATGAGCGGATCCAGGATGAAGAGATTCGTCAGCGCGGCATTCGACGTATTCGTAATGGTGGTCAAGAATGTAATCGCATTTCCCGGTTGGACCGTCGGTGATTGGGCCGTTTTGTTGACAAGAATCGAAAAGGCGGCTCCGATGCGAATATTGGTCATCGCCTGTACCGGAGCGGTCTGGTCGGAGACGGCGGTGACGATATTAATGATTCTCGACCCGGCGATGGCATCGAGCGGAATTTGAAACGCAATCGAGAGGACCACGGTAGCTTGCGGACGAAGGATTGCAATGGTTTCGTTCAGATTAATGAGCGAATCGAACAAGTGAACGTTCGTCAACGGCGTGTTGCCGGTATTCGTCACTTCGATGGCATAGTCGAGTATGCTTCCTGGCTCCGACACGACTCTGTCTTCGATTTTGCGCAGCGATAACGAAGGAGCGGCGATCACTAGAATAGGTGCTTCGGCGGTTACGGGAAGGGTCTGATCGGATGAGGCCGTTACCGTATTGACGATGATCGTGCCCGCAGCGGTGAAAGGCGGAATCGGGTAGTGGGTGACGACGGTTTTAGACGTCCCGGGCAGCAGTACGGGAATTTGCTCGAACCAGCTGAGCAGCGGATCCGTTACGATGACGTTCGTCAGAATGGCCGCCGACGTGTTGGTCACGACGATCGTGAATGCGATGAGATCTCCGGGAGCGCCTGACGCCGGAACGGCGGTCTTGGCAATCGCCATCGTCGGGGGATCCCCAACGCTGATGCTGGCCGTCGCTGCCACCGGTTCTGGCGTCTGGTCCGAGGTGGCCGTCGACGTATTCGTGATAATGGTCCCGATCGGCGCGGGGGGCACGATGAACGGAACGACGAAGCTTTGGTTCGCCCCGATGGCCAGCAGAGGAACGACCGTCACGAAACCTATCATCGGATCGGCAACGACAATATCCGTCAGCGCGATATTGCCCGTATTCGTAATGGTCAACGTATAGTTGACCTGTTCTCCCGGCAGAGCCGACTGAACGTCCGGCGTTTTGGTAAGCGTGAGCGACGGCGATGTCAGAATGTCCACCGTGGCGGAGGCACTGATGCTCAATCCGGATACCGTAGCGGTGGCGGTGTTGACGAATTCCGTTCCGCCAGGCGTCCCGGCGGGAATGACGAACGGGAAGACAAGCGAGACGCTGTTGCCTGAGGCTAAAGCTGCGATCGTTTCATTGATGCCGAGCATCGGATCGGTCACATGTATATTGAACAGCGTAATCAACGTATTGTTCGTCACGATAATCATATAGGTGACGGTCTCGCCGGGAGCGGCAATCCGCGGCTCCGCGTTCTTCTGGATGCTGATCGAGTCGGAGGGAAGCGGCGTGACGAGCACCGCGGCGTTGGCGATGACCGGACCTGTTTCCGTAGATCGCGCTACGGCGGTATTGACGATGATCGTGCCCGGCGGGTCTTCTCCTGTCAGCGTGTAAGGGATGATGAATCTCGAGCTTGCGCCTTGACCCAGGACAGGAACGACGGAATCAAGCGGCGGCGTGTCATCCGTCACGAGCACATTCGTAAGCTGCGTATTGCCGGTATTCGTGACGATAATCGTATACGTAACCGTCTCGCCGGGGAATGCGGCAGGAACATCGGCCGTCTTCGTAATCGAGATTCCGGGAACGGCGAGCACGGTTACGTCTGCTTCTGCGGTAACGCCGGGGGTCTGATCGGACGTAGCCGTTACGACATTGGCGAATACTGTGCTTGCCGTCGTGCCGTCCGGGATGGTGAAGTCCTGCGTGAAGACTTTCGTATCGCCTGGCTGCAAGATCGGGAAGGTGTCGGTCAGGCCGAAGAAAGGATCATCCAGCGTGACGTTGGTCAAGGGGATGAGCGAGTTATTCGTGAGGCTTACCGAGAAGGTGACCGTCTGTCCCGGCGCGGCGGAGGCAGCACTGACCGATTTGGCAAGCGTGATGGACGGAGCTGCGACCACGGTAACCCATGCCGTGGCTTCAACCGGTGTCGGCGTTTCGTCCGATACGGCCGTCGAGGTGTTGGTCAGAATCGTTCCCGGGGGAACGATCGGTACCGTGAACGGAATACTCAATGCGAAGTCGGTGCCGATGGCAAGCGACGGCACCGTCTGATCGATGCCGAGGCTTGGGTCGAGCAGATGAACGTTGGTAAGCGCAATATTGCCCGCGTTCGTAAGGATCAACGTATAAGTGACGTTATCGCCCGGATTGGCAATATCCGGCGTAACGGACTTGGTCAGCGTCAGCAGCGGATTCGCCGCGACCGTTACGTGCGTAGAAGAGGTCCGAACCGGCGTCTGGTCGGAGTCGGCGCTTACCGTATTGGGGATGACGCTTCCCGCAACGGCATCGGCCGGAATAATGAAAGGCGCATGAATGACGACGGTGGAACCGGCGGGCATCGAGACGAAAGTCTGCATCACGCCGATGGTCGGATCGGAAACCACGACATTCGTTATCGTATCATTGGAAGTATTGGTAACGGTAATCGTATATTCGACGGTTTCTCCGGGAATCGCCGTCGACGGGGCGACTTGCTTGTGAACGGAAAGCGAATATACCGGAGCGACGATAATTTCGCTGGTGTCCGATGCGGGCGGCGTTTCATTCGAAGTGACGGTAGCCTGATTGAAAAATTTCGTGCCTGCCGGGGTGTCCAGCGGAACGGTGAAGAACGCTTCCGAGGCATTCTGCGCGCCGACCGGCAGCGTGGGAATGGTTGTCGAGAAACTAAGGCCAGGATCGCTGACAACGACATTCGTTAATGGAATGTTGCCCGTATTCGTTACGACGATATCGTAGATGACGGTGTCTCCCGGTGCGACGGAAGGTCTCCGCGGCGTCTTGGCGATGCCGATCTTCGCGGCGGGCGCAACGGTAACCTGGACGGTATCGGATAGGGTTCCGAGCGAGGATTGAAGTACAGCCGTATTGGTGATGATCGTTCCGGCTGGCGTTCCGGAAGGAACGGTGTACATGCCTTCGAACATCGTGGATGCTTTCGGATTTAATTGCGCGATCGACTGATCCAAGGATATGAGCGCATCCGTCAGATGAAGATTGTATACGGTCGTAAATTCCGAATCGTTCGACACGACCACGGTATACTTGATCGTGTCGCCGGGCAGCGCGGTCGTGCGATCGGCGGTTTTCATCAAGGTAACGGTCGGCGTTTCCGTAATGAGGACTGAAGCTTGCGCGGATACAGGCGCCTGCAGATTGGAAGCGTTCAGCACGGCCGTGTTGACGAACGTGCTTCCGATGACCGCGTTCAGGGGAACCGTATACACGTAAGTCGCAATGGTGCCGCTCGTGAACGTTGGGAAGAACAGATGAAGTCCGAGCGTCGCGTCGGTGAGGGTAACATTTTGGAGAGCTGCGCGGCCAGGGTTGAGTACGGTAAACGTATATTCGATCATATCGCCGGGAGCCGCGGTTAACCGGTCGGCCGATTTGACCAGGCTGACGTTCAGGAAACCTTCGATCGTGATGGTGACGGAGCTGGATTGCTGAGGCGTTTGATCGCTCTTGGCGGTTGCGGTATTGAGATACATGCTTCCCGGCTCGCCCGGCTGCACTTCGGAATTGATGGTGAAACTAATCTCTTGGCCGGAGGCAAGCTGCGGTACCGTCTGACTGAACCCGAGGAGCGGATCATTGACGAGCACATTCGTCAGCGTGCCGCCGCCGGTATTGCTGACCTGGATGACGTATACGAGCGGAGTGCCTGCCGTGCCGGAAAACGAGGAACTGCCGTTCACCGTTTTGCGAATCGTCAGATGCGGCGTACAGAATACTTCCGGGAGGCAGCCGATGAAAGGAATGGCATGCGCTTCGAGCGAGCCTGTCGTATTAATAAAGGACTTTGCCACCATGGTTCCGTCGATATTGCCGTAGCCGACGGCGCTCCATACGGCAAATGGCGCCAGCACCGAGCCCTTGATGGACAAGTTCAGGTTGAAGGCCGTCGTCGCTTGGAAGAAGTTCCACAGGATAATAGCGCCATTGTTCGGCAAAGCCTGGCCGCCGTTAATAAAGATCGCGTAGTTGCCGAAGCCCACGCCGGTTCCGCTAATATTGACGAGCACGGTGGATCCTGCCGGCGTGACGATGTTGATGCCGTTGGCCGAGGCGAGCGAGACGCCGGAGCCTGCCACATTGTTTCCGTTGATCGTGAATATATTCAGTGCGGGATTCGTTCCGGTCAGCACGATTTGGCCGAAATTCACGGAAGCCGTTCCTGTTGCCGCCATCGCGCCCCATGAAGTGGATGCGCAGGTCAAGAACTGCGCCGCCGCGGCAAAGTCGACCGGCGTCCCGATTTGCGGTTGAGGATGAACGCCGTTATTGTTCGTCATCGTATAGTTCACGATCGTCCCGCTTGGGCTGATGACGCTGTTTCCGCTAAAGTTCGTTCCCTGCAAAATATCCATCTTGCCGCCGACGATCAAATCCGCCCTGGTCGTGGATACATTAAGCGAGCTGCCGACTCCATAGCTACGGTAGGTCGCATTCCCGCCGACCGCGACTCTTCCTCCGGCATCCACGAACGATTGCGTATGATCGGCGAGCACGAAGACGTTAAAATCATTCGCGACGCCTAAATTCGCACAAGCCATCGTATTCCCCCCATTCCGTGCAAATGTCAAAATATCCGCTGTATGTTATCTATTCAGCGGTTCACTCATAAAGTACAATTTCTTATTGGCATTAAGAATCGTCATTAAATTCAAACCTATGGAAACACTACCTCCATCGAACGGAGGTAGGATAGATGAAGCTGCTGCTAATAGGGCTGCTGATTTGGGGCTTCGCCGCCGCGGACTCGCCGCCGCCGCTGACCATAACGACCGTTCCGGCACCCGAAGGTTCATGGGTGTATCTGCCTGATGGCGCCGGATCGTTCATTATTCGCGTTCATGGCACGACAGCAACGCAAATCAACGTTTGGCGAGTGCCGACAGGCACGGGACAGTGGGTAAACCGAGAGCGGATCTGTGACTACAGCGGCGTAATTACGGACTGGAGCTGTACATGGAGATACGCGAAGGACGATACCATCCACGATCACTTCGTCGTGGGACTTCGATTCGGCGATCAGTGGGACATGACCGCGTTCAACGTGACTCGCCGGCATGACCAAGATCATCCGCAGTAACGTTGCCATGCAGGCCTCCACGAAGTATTGTCTAGATGAGTGGGGATTGTAATCGAACTGCAATCCAATCTTCATGTTGGTTTAATGAAGCCGGCCTATAATAAGTCTCAACCCCCTTAAATATATAATTAGACCCGCAGCCCGTTGCTGCGGGTCTCTTTTTTGTTCGTTTACATTTAAAGGGGTTTTTTCGCGCGAGAGAGAATTGTTCATGGAGGCTAAGCGAGGAGGTTTCACGATGGACGTGGTAAACGCGGCCAAGAAAGCGAAAATGATCGGAATCGACGGTGTCTACATCCCGGTTTCGAATCGGAAGCAGTCCGAGGCCTGGTATGTCGAGCATCTTGGGATGGAGCATGGCGGCGATTATTTGCTTGCCGGCAGTCAGGAAGTTTTTTTGCGCGAGCGGCTGGAAGAGGAAGTCCTTACGTTCCGCACCAACGAGTGGCTGGCGAACGGCGAGAGCTATGCGATGCCGATCGTCTGTTTTCGCACATCGGATATTGATAGCGTTTACGGGCAGCTGCGGACGCTGGACATTCGCATGGGAGACATGATCGTACATAGCTGGTTTCGCGAGTTCGACTTTTGCGATCCTGACGGAAACAAGCTGAAAGTATGGCAGCCGAAAGAATAATTAGCATCGATCAACTTAGACCAGCCAGTTGGCTGCAGAAGGAAAATCAAATGAAAATGATGGAGGCATGCGAACCATGGCAGCGAACGAAACCCCGTTTTACACGCCTGCGGCACCTGTCCGCATTCTATTAGATACCGATATCGGACCGGATTGCGATGATGCCGGCGCGGCAGCCGTGCTGCATGCATTGGACAAGGACGGCGAAGCGACGATCGCGGGGATGATGCACTGTACGTCCAGCAAGTGGGGCGCGGGCTGCCTGGATGCGCTCAATGCTTATTACGGAAGACCGGATATTCCGGTCGGCACATTGAAGACGGAAGGCTTCCTGAACGATGATGCCGGTTACGAGAGATACAACAAGGGAATTACGTTGAACTATCCGAACCGCTACAAGGAAGAAGCCGCGCCGGATGCAGTCCGACTATACCGTGAGCTGTTGGCGAAGAGCGAGGATCAGAGCACGGTAATCGTGGCGATCGGCCCGCTGCCGAACTTGATGAACTTGCTGCAATCGGAGCCGGACGAGCTTTCCCCGTTGAACGGCACGGAGCTGGCGGCGCGGAAGGTAAAGCATCTGGTCGTGATGGGAGGCGCGTTCCCGCGGGGGAAAGAGTGGAACTTCGAGATGCATCCCGAATCCGCCTCGTACGTTGGAGCGCATTGGCCGACGCCGATCACCTTCACCGGATTCGAAATCGGCTTGGACATTCATACGGGCAGCAGGCTGTTCACCGAATTGCCGGCCGATCATCCCGTGCGCCAAAGCTATTCCTGGTACGTGGGCGAAGGGAAGTCCCGTCACAGCTGGGATTTGACGGCAGTACTCTATGCGGCGCGCGGCGCGTTCCCTTATTGGGATCTGGTCCGCGGCCGTATCGAGGTCGATCGGGTCACGGGCGAGAACGCGTGGCAGGACGATGAAGCGGGACCGCACGCCTACTTGCGCGCGCTGTCGTCCCCCGAGTCGGTAGCCGAGCTATTGGATGAACTCATGGTTAAACACGGCGGTTAAACGTGTGTAGGTTTTGCAGGAAAGGCTGGTTCCGATTGGTTAGGAAAGCTGCCGCAGCGAGTGTTATACAAACTCGCTGTTCTGAATGCGGCGCCAGACGTCGTCGGTGATTGGTTTATTCAATTGGTTCATCGCATATAAAACCGCTCCTGCAGCAGGCGGAAGCTTCGGCTCTACGATGGTATATTGCTTGTTCGCACCGCATCTGAGCTGCTCGCTTAAGCGCTTGATGAAATAAGGACTGTTGGCTACGCTGCCGATGAAGGCGACCTCGACCGTTTCGCTTGCGAAAGCGGCGGCCAGAAGCTCGATGCCGACCTTGATTTGATGAATGGCGCGATCGCATACGCTTACGGCAACGGAGCTTCCCTGTTCGGCAGCTGCAGTAAGTAGAGGAGCGAATGTACCGAAGGTCTTGTTGCGTTCCTGTTCGTCTGCCTCGAACCCGGACCGGGCCAGCTTGGCGAATTCGGAGATCGACGCCACGTTCCAATGCTCCAGCATCGACTGGATGAGCGCTTCGTCGGTAAGGTTGACATGACCTGCGAGCACTTCGTAGGCGGCATCATAGGCAATGAAGCGGGCAGCGCTGGCGGCATAATGATGGAAGTCGTAATTCCGCATAAACCGGCCGTCTTCCGTAATGCCCACGATAATCGAGCCTGTCCCCGAGATGACGATGATTCCGGGCTTGGCCAACAAGGCGCCGGAGTGAGCCACGACGGCGTCATTCACATGCCATTTGGGACAAGACAGTCCGGGAAGATCGGTTAACGGCGCAATCCAGTCCAGATCGGACGGCTCGTCGTACCCGGCAATTCCTGCGGCAAGGCCGACGACCTGATGCGCTTGTTTGTCTGCCGCTTCAAGCGCTTCGTGGATAGCTGTATGTACATTATTTACGGCAGACCGATCTTTATAGATGGATGCGCCGCCTTTCTCGCAATAGGCTAACGCGTTTCCGTTAAGATCGCAGACCAGCACGCGCGTGTGCGTTCCGCCGCCGTCAATTCCGATGACTACCTCATCCGTTACCATGGTGAACACCTCGTTATTCGTTGGATTCACCTAGCATACATGACGTTCTTGCGAAATTTCAAAGGTTTTGTCGTTTCCGCCATGTCGAATGCCGGATTGCGAGTTGGATTCGTTCTCCCACTGCGAGAAGATGGAACCGATAGACAGGGAATGTTACAATGTAGAAATCAGTATTTTGGGGCAATAGAT
Source organism: Paenibacillus rhizovicinus (assembly GCF_010365285.1). Classification (NCBI taxonomy): domain Bacteria; kingdom Bacillati; phylum Bacillota; class Bacilli; order Caryophanales; family Paenibacillaceae; genus Paenibacillus; species Paenibacillus rhizovicinus. The sequence continues at coordinate 1,862,674 of NZ_CP048286.1, read as the reverse complement.
GGAGGTTTGGTTAGGGTGGAAGCGACGCAGCACAATCAGAAAGCATGGAATGACGGCACGTACGATTCATGGGTGAATCGGTTCGGAACGCCCAAGGAAGCAAGCGAGAAAATCAAGCAGGACCCCAAGAAGCGAATCGGTTCGGCGTTCAAGTTTATGGGGGAGTCGGTCGAGGGGAAACGCATCATCAATTTGCTTGGCTCCAACGGCAATAAAGCGGTCGCATTAGCGCTGCTGGGCGCCCAAGTAACGGTCGTCGATTTCTCTTCGGAGAATGAACGGTACGCCATGGAATTAGCGCGGCAAGCAGGCGTCGAACTGAAATACATCGTCTCCGATGTCTTGCAATTGCCCGAGCATGAATTGGCGAATACCTTCGACATGGTCTTCATGGAATTCGGCATCCTTCATTATTTCACGGATCTATCGCCGCTGTTTAAAGTGGTGCGCAGTTTGCTTCAAGATGGCGGCGTGTTGATCTTGCAAGATTTCCACCCGGTAACGACGAAGCTGATCAGCTCCAAGGGCACGACGGCTAACATTCGGAAGCACAAAGTGAGCGGCGATTATTTCGAAACCGCGCTCGTGGAGAAGAACGTGTCGCATTCGAAGTACGCCGATTCGGAGCAGGTCCATGATGCGGCGCCCAAGGTTTACCTGCGTAATTGGACGCTTGGCGAAATCGTCACAGCCGTAGCGAGCGAAGATTTAACGATCAAAGTGTTGGAGGAGCTTCCGAATTTGTCCTCCGAGGTGTTCGATAAAGGGATTCCGAAGACATTCACGGTCGTCGCGCAGAAATAAGGCGTTGACGGAATTTGATAGCATGGTCAGGAGCGGGCTGCCGGTTGGGCGGCCTGTTTTGCATGCGGAGAGAGAAGGAAATTCGGTCGGAATCGTGGAATTGAATGATTGGAATAAGGGGTGGACTGATTTGGAATCGTCTATTGGGGGGCCGTGGAGTCCAGGAATTAAACTTCGAAAGGAAGGGTTCGATGGGAGTGAGTTTACAACCAGTGTCGATGGACAACTGGTATGCTTGTACGCAGCTTAAAGTGAAAGGAGAGCAGGCTGCTGTTTTCCCGGCACCTGTCGTTTACTGGATTGCCGAATCGAAATACAGGCATGATTACGAGCTGCGCGCTGTGTATGGTGACGAGGAGCTAGTTGGATTCATCGTGTTCTGCGCGGAACCGGATGAGGACGACAACTATTGGATTCCCGCGCTCATGATTGATGAGAGGCATCAGGGAAAAGGATACGGGAAGGCAGCCATGGTGAATCTGATTGCCTTGCTGGGCCGGATGGGATGCAAACGGCTGATGATCGGGCATCGTCCGAACAATCACATTGCGGGAAGCTTGTACGAATCATTGGGGTTTCAGAAGGTTAGTGACGTAGTAGTCGACGGAGAGATTATACGTTTACTTCATATCGATTGATATCCGACAGGCTGCCGGTTGGGCGGCCTGTTTCCATAATCGAGCCCGGGAGGCGTCCGATGATGCATAACGTCGAAGTCGGATTAAGAAGAATGACCGAATCGGATTATGACGCGATGGTGAGATGGCGGCAGGACGAGGAAGTTAGGAAGTTTTACAGCAATCCGCATACGACCTATTCCCGCGAGATGATCGAGCGCAAATATGCGTCGAGAATCGCGGGCAATGATAAGAAAGCCCCGATCATCGTCGAGTGGGATGAACAGCCCGTCGGGTACTTGCAATATTATGAGCTGGATTCGGAAGAGAAGGAGGAGTATGGACTGGCGGCGCATTTACGAATGTATGGCATGGACATCCTGATCGGCGACCCGCTCTTCAGGAACCGGGGAATCGCCGCGCGAGCCATTCGCTTGGTTCAATGCGAGCTTGAAGCGAAGTCAGCCATCCACGGCATCCTGTTGAAGGTCCATCAAGCGAACGGAAGCGCCATTCGATGTTATGAGAAATGCGGGTTTTACATATGGAAAACGATCTCGGACACGCTCCTCCTAATGCTGTATGCGAGGGGCGAGTTTTGAGTTTCCGCGAAAAGGGTATCCTGTTGACGGGAGCGCTGATTGGACTATAGGAATCGCCCCTCATCATGGAACACCGGAGGAACGCATGGAATTATTTCTCGTCGTGCTCGTCTTATTGCTGCTGCTCGCCGTCTCGCAGGTGGTGCAGCGCCTTCTGCCGTTCATTCCGCTTCCTGTCGTCCAGATTGCTCTCGGGGGATCGGTCGTGTACTTGCCGTGGGATCTCCATATTCATTTGGAGCCGGAGCTGTTCTTCATCCTGTTCATCGCTCCGCTGCTCTTCAATGACGGCAAACGAACGCCTCGCGAAGAGCTGTGGAAGCTGCGGCTGCCGATTCTGCTGCTGGCCGTCGGACTCGTGTTCCTGACCGTCTTCGCGGGCGGGTATGCCATTCATGCGATGATACCCGTTATTCCGCAAGCGGCGGCGTTCGCGCTGGCGGCGATCCTGTCTCCGACAGATGCGGTGGCCGTGTCCGCGATCGCTTCGCGGGTTCATCTGCCGCAGAACATCCATCGGCTGTTGGAGGGCGAGTCGTTGATGAACGACGCCTCCGGCCTCGTCGCGTTCAAATTCGCGATCGCCGCGGCCGTGACGGGCACCTTCTCGATCTGGACCGCATCGTGGAGCTTCCTCGTGATCTCGCTGGGCGGCCTGCTGCTCGGCGCGGTGCTGGCGCTTGCGATTATTTGGTTCCGCGTGGCGCTTCGGCGCTTCGGCATCGAGGACGTATCGGTTCATGTGCTGATTCAGGTCCTCACGCCGTTCATTCTCTTCTACGTCGCGGAGCATCTCGGCTTATCCGGTATCCTGGCCGCTGTCGCTGGCGGTATCCTGCACGCAATCGAACAGGACCGATCCGGATTTACGACGATCGAGCAGAAGTTCGTCTCGGAGATTACGTGGAACGTCATTCTGTTCGTCATGAACGGCCTGGTGTTCGTGCTGCTCGGCCTGCAAATTCCGGAAATTCTGCACAACATCTTCAGCAATCTGGCGTATGACAATTTCCAGGCCATTGCCCATGTGCTGATTATCTATGTCATGCTCATTGCGCTCCGTTTCCTATGGCTGGCGTTGTCGGAGTGGCTGATCAAACCGCTCGGCGGCCGCAGCCACGACTGGCGGGCGATCATCTTGACATCGCTGTCCGGCATCCGCGGCGCCATTACGCTTGCGGGCGCGTTCACGATCCCGCTCGTGCTCGGGAGCGGCGCGCCGTTTCCGGAACGGGATCTCATGATCTTCCTCGCGGCCGGCGTGATCTTGGTCTCGCTAATCATCGCAAGCATCGCGCTCCCGCTGCTGGCAGGTCAGCCCGACGAGGCGGAAGGCGAAGGGTCAAGGCGGGAGGCGGAATTGCGCGTGCAGAAAGAAGCGATCAAAGCGGCGAATCAGGCCGTGCGGCTGGCCATCGATGAAACCAACGTCCATTCCGCGGCGATCGTCATTTCGGACAACGACCAGCGGCTGTCGGACATCAAGCGAACCGAGTACGACATGCTGTCCCGCAAAGCGCGCAACGAGGAGATGTACCTGCGCCAGCTGGGCATTGCGGAGGAGCGGCGCTGCGTGCAGCTGCTGCGCGAGCAGGGAGAGATCGAGTCGGAAGAAGCGGCCGTTCTGGAGAATATGTTCCGCAGCATTGAAATCGTCATTTCCAATCGCTTTCATATTTTCTACCTGCTGCTCTATTCGCTCGTGAATAAAGTCGTGATGTTCTTCTATCCGGCAAAACGCAGGGGTTATGACATCTTGAAGGCCAAGGACCGCAAGGCGTTCATCCGGATGCGGATTACGACCGCGGCCTATGCGCTCGACAGGCTTCAAGGGAATGAAGCTTGCGCCAATGCTTCTATTAACCGGGTTTGCGGGCATTATCGGCAGATGATCAGCCTGCTGAACAACCGGCTGGCGGCGCCGAGTCCCGACGATGTGGTGGAGGAACAGGTTCAGATGCTGCGGATGCTGTCCATCCAAGCGGAGCGCGAAGCGCTGCAGCAGCAATACCAGCAAGGACACATCGGGCGCCAGCAATTGAGCAAGCTGCAGTTTCAGGTCAGCATGCATGAAGCGGAAGTGCTGGATATCAACTGGGGGAGCTTCCTGCAGGCGTAATCGTCATGGCAGGCGTGGCTGGCGGCTTGTTGGACTGCCAAGCGGATGTAAATCATACGATTCGGCGCCTATTAGCAGGCGCCGTTTTTTTGTGGCGTGAAGCTGCGGAAGCGCCGGCTGAAACGATTTAAGGGATTTGTTGTGAGGCGGACATAATTAGGGAAAGTTACCTATGTGTGTACCGGTTGAATGTCCAGTGGCAAGAGTTCCTTAATTGTTGCAAAGTTGTAAAATGTGTCCAAATTATGTCTTTATCCAAAATTTCGCAACAAACGTATTCGTTATAACGTCTCCATTAACAATGAAATTGAAAACCTCCGGGAATTGAACCCATTCCGCATTCGGAGTAGACGAGAGAGCAGAGGAGATAAAGCATGAAATCGTTAAAATGGATATTGATCTTATCGTTCTTATTATTGCCAATTACGACCGCCGCTTCGAGAAGCGCCTCTGCTGCGGGCAACGGGCTTACGACCGCAACGCCAAACACGGGCACAACTTCGGGCACGAGCACAACTTCGGGCACGGATGCAACTACGGGCACGGGTGCAACATCCGGCACGGGGACGACGTCCGGCACGGGCACGACAGCTGGCGACGGTACGACGCCGGCCACAGGAACGACGCCAGGCACGGGCACAACGCCGGGCATCACGACGCCAGGCACGGGCACAACGTCCGGCACGGGCACGGAGTATCCCCCCGCCACGGATAGATTGGATTTGACGATCGGAAGCGCGACGATGCTCCATAATGGCGCGACCTACACGTCCGCTCAACCCGTGAAATCCATTAATGGCAGGACCTTTCTTCCGTTCAGCTCGATTGCGGCTCGTTACGGGTTCAAGATTTCTTACAACGCCCAGACGAAAGAGTCCACCGCTACCAGCGACAAGCATACGCTCGTCTTCAAGATCGGCAGCGACTATGCATTCCGGGACGGCATCCAGACTAAACTTGCCGGCGCGACATTCATTTCGAACGGCTACCTAATGGTTCCGCTGCGCTCCTGGGGCGAGATGGCCGAGAGCACGATTGCGGTCGTCGGCAAGCAGATCACGCTGAAATGGTCTACCGTGGTCATTCCGCCGAAACCGACGGCGGATTTCGAAATTCAACCTGCGGAGATTTATGCGGGACAAACGACTGTGACGTATATCGATCATGCGACGAATGCGACAGGCCTGCCGTTCGTTGACGAACGCTGGGACGGCCGTTTGGACGTCTTCCCGATGGCAGGAACGTATACCGTTTCGAGACAGGTGGAGGACAGCAACGGCGTCTGGAGCGATCCCTTCAGCATCACCGTGACGGTCAAGGCGCCGAACTTGCCGCCGGTCGCGGACTTCACCACAGATAAACCGCAATATCGAATCGGTGAGACCATCACCTACACGGATATTAGTACCGATGACGAGAACGCCATCGCCAGCAGCACGTTTACGGGCAATGAGAAAGTTTTCTTCGAACCGGGCGACCATAGCGTCACTTTGTCGGTCACGGACAAGAACGGTCTGACGGGTTCGGTGACGAAGACGGTGACGGTCACGAACGAGGTTCTCTATACGAAGGATGAATACCAGCGGCTGTTCACGCCGACGGGCGAGATCTACTCGATCGACGGAGCATCGGTCTTGCAGTTTCCTGCTTATAATTACGTAATCCAGTCGGAACCTTCTCAGATGGTTCGCAGCAACAGCCCGGAGACATTAGTACAGGAAGGCGTCGCCTACCGCGCGCAGCTGTCGGGCCAAGTGCGGTTCATGTTCCATAACGTGAACAACATCGGTTATCCGGTGACGATGCATCTGCTGGCAACCAACATGGGATATGCCGATGCCAAAGTGAACAAAACCGCGATCGGCATGGGCGGACCGACACCTTCGCCGGAGCTGGCAGGCAAACTGGCTACGGCCCGTTACCTGACGTCGGAAGCAAGCAAACCGGCACCGGTGTGGACAACGATCGCGCCTGGCGAGACGAAGGAGATTTTGCCGGACATTGCCAAGGTGCCGCTGAAGGCAGGCGATTCGTTCAGCTCGTACGCCGACATCTTCTCGGATAAGGAGCTGCTGTACACGATCGTCGTTATCGCCAAAGACAAGGACGCACTTACGGAGCTGCCGAACTTGGCCGTCATGCCGCGCGATGGCCTCCACGTCAGAGGAACTTTCTATAATGCCGATCGTTCCATCGAAGTCAATGATACCCTTGGCGCTACGCCGCAGCGAATTATGATCGGCGAGAAGAACGGAGTCGATAAGATTCTGGACGGCATTGACGAGATGACCGGAGAGCTGGAATACAATCGCGGGAACTTCGGCGTTCTGTACAAAATGCATTTATCGCATGTCGCGCCGCATACGATGATCTCGCTGAATGGACGCGGCGGGCTGTATACCGGAGCGTTTCTGGTCAACGGACAGCTCGTTACGGTCGCCAACAACCAAGTGTTGAAGGATAACAACCAGGCCGGCGTTCTGTACCGTACGGGAGACAGCGAGGAGACGGTAGATATCGTATTCACCGTGGCTTCGGGAAGCAACTTGCCGGTCGCGATACTGTTCACGCCGCTGCCTGCGCTTCGCCAATAACACGCGAAATAAATACCTGCATCCGATCCGATGAATAAGCATTATAGCGACAAAGGCAGCCGATCTTGCGAGTTCGGTTGCCTTTTCCATAGGCGGAGCCGTACATGCCTTACAGGAAAGGATACAACCAGTGAAGAATTCATGAGGAAGGCAGCGTGCAACGCAGGGGAAGGAATGGCAGGATGAAGAATGCGGTCGTTATTCAAGCCGAACGGATTGCAGCCGATTATCTGGGGGAACAAGTGAGATCCGCTTACCAGATCGTGGGCAAAGGGTTCGTTAATCAAGTCTGCGTCGTCGAAGGCGAGCAGCGTAAAATCGTCATCCGTATGAACGATCGAGGCACATACCCCGACTATGTGAAGGAACAATGGTGCATGGAGCAGGCGGCCGCGGTCGGCATTCCCGGACCTGAGGTGTTGGCGGTGGGCATAGCCGATGAGACTGCCTATATGATTCTTACGTTTGTCGAGGGCTGCAACGGGTTGGACCTTACGTCCCCGGCAAACGATGTGTGGCGGCAGCTTGGCGCCTATGCCAGACGAATGCATGTCATACCGGTGCATGGATATGGGGAACAATTGACGGATCCCGCGCAAGGCCGGTTTCATTCGCCTCCTCATCCCGGATCGGACGGCAGTTGGCTCGGCTGCGTGCAGTATAACATCGACAGTTTGACGGAGGATGACCGGCTGATCGAGCTGGGCGTCATCACGCGGGCGGAATCGCAGCGCGTACGAGAGCTGTTCGAGCGTTTGAAACAAACGACGTTCAGCTTCGGTTTATATCACGGCGATATGTCGCTCAAGAATACGCTGGTCGACGAAGCGGGCCAAGCGATCGTGCTGGATTGGGGCAGCGCGGAAGTCGGCGTGGTGCCTCACGGAGAGGTACTACAGGTGTTGCAGAGCCAGATGCTGGGCGAGGGTCCGAACAGGGAAGAGTTCCAGGCTTTTATCGACGGGTACGGGCTGAACGAGGAAGATCTGGCTGGCATGAGGCCGATGCAGCTATTGCGTGCGTTCGACAAGCTCAGATGGGCCATTGATCGAAGCCCGGACTTGATCGAAGCTTACGCTGCGTTCGCGAAAAGGGTCGTAGAGATGTCGGCTGCTGAAATCGGTCCGGGAGAATGAGTCCATACTTCCTGTACGGATGCCGAATGTCGTATATGAATGGAGGTTGAATATCGATGAGAATCTTAATTGCAGGCGCCAGCGGGGTCGTTGGCAGATCGTTGATTCCGTTGTTGGCCGAAGCAGGTCACGAGGTCGTCGGCTTGATTCGTAATCCGGCTCAGGCGGCCGCGTTGGAACGGGCCGGCGCGCGTTCCGTCATTGCGGACGTCTACGACCGCGAGGCGGTGTTCGCAGCACTGGGCGAGACGAAGCCGGATGCCGTTATCCACCAGCTGACCGCGCTTGGCGAGAGAAACTTCGCGGACAATGCGCGGATTCGCAGGGAAGGGACGCGCAATCTGGTGGACGCCGCGCTTGCCGCGGGCGTAACCCGCATGATCGTGCAGAGCATCTCGTGGGTATACGTCCCTGGTGACGGGCCGGCCGGGGAGGAAGAGCTGCTCGATCTCGCAGCACCGGAGCCGCGAAGCTCGACGGTCGAGGCCGTCGCGGTTATGGAAGCTGCCGTGGCCGAGATGCCGGAGCATGTTATTTTGCGATACGGATTGCTCTATGGCGAAGGGACCTGGTATGCCGTAGAAGGCTTGATGGCGGATATGGTCAGGGCGGGTCAACTGCCGGCGACGGACGGCGTCAGCTCGTTCGTGCACGTTGAAGACGCGGCCCGGGCAGCGTTGCTTGCGCTGAATTGGCCGTCCGGCGCGTACAACATCGTCGACAACGAACCGGCCGCCGGCGCGGAATGGCTGCCGGCGTTCGCCGATTCGGTCGGCGCGCCCGCACCGGCCGTTCAGTCCGGCAGCGCGAGAGGCGAGCGGGGAGCTCGAAACGCCAAGGCGATCAAGCAAGGCTGGGAGCCGCGGTACCCGTCGTGGCGGGAAGGTTTTCGGACCGGGCTTGGCCATTAGGTTCGTGTTCATGAGTGATAAGCGCAGCGCTGGAATCAAAACCGCAGAAATGCGGTTTTTTTTTCATGGCGTTGCCTTCCATCGGGCCTGATAACGACGGCATGCAGCCCGCTGCAACTATTCCTGCAGCAGGCTCGTTCTGAGGATGTGGGGAAGCTGGGTATGACGGAGGAGGAATGCAGTGAAACGGACCGTGATCTTAATCGCTTTGCCTTTGCTGTTCTTCGCTTCGATACTCTTGAGTGGCTGCTCTTCGGGCGAGAGACAGGCGCCAGAACGGATCGCACCGGCTGCGAACGACGAACAAACGCTGTCCGCGCCTGCACCAGCACCACCACCTGTGCCTGCGCCGTCCCCGTCTCCGACCATGGAGGCGGCTCCTGTCCTGGAGAACGCTTCTCCGTCCTCGGACCCCCAAGCACCTGAGCCGGACTATCGGCGCAGCGAGACTTTTACTCTAAACGATGCCAATGCGTGGACAGCCGATTATTGGGCGACTGTCGGCATGCATACCGAAGATATGAAACTTTCCAGAAGCACCGACGGCGGGAAAACATGGACAACGGTCGCAGACACTTCAGTTCCCGGATCTACTCTGCCCCTAGGCGGAACCAAAGTGGGCTTCATGTTTTTAACGCCGGTCGTAGGCTGGTTAGCTCTCAACTCGCCGCTTGATGATACTGTCCAGGTGTATAGAACCGAAGATGCCGGCCGAAGTTGGTCGCTTGAGAAGCTTCCTGTACCCGATGCGGCCAAGCGCTCCAACATCCAATCCTCGCTGCCCTTCTTCTTCAACGACAAGCAGGGGATCCTGACGACAATCGTCATCAATGATGCGCAGCCTCAGTTATTCTATCTGACAAGCGATGGCGGCAAGACGTGGAACATGCACCTCAATGAGCATGATGGCAAAACGGGCAACCTGTCATGGACAACGCAGAGACGCGAGAATGCCGTCGGAAGGGTCGAGTTTAATTATCACGTAACCGTTGGTGAGGATAGCTGGGTGGGGAATAGCGGCCAGACTTGGATCACGGAAGATAATAAAATGCGCTAAAAAGACGCCGTTTCCGGCGTCTTTTTGACGTGACACTTGTCAGCGAGGAGAGGCTCGCTTCCTTTATTTCTTGCCGTTCGCTTTCAGCCACTCGTCGAGCTGCTTCTGCATTTCCGCCGTTTGCTTCTCGACGCCCGCCTTCTTGAGCGCGGATTGGTATTTCGGCAATATTTTGGCCGGATCGACGGAGCCGGTATTCAGCGCCTTGCCGTATTGCTCGGAAACCGCGAAGATGTTGACCGATTCCGTCTTATACGGCTCGGTGTTGAAATTGAAGCCGTTCACTTCAGGCCGTTTGGCCGTCTCGTTCAGCTGCTTCGTGCGTTCCCATGTATCCGGCGCCTGGCCTTCTTTCAAGTAGCCGATCAGAACGTTGCCGAACACCCAGCCTTGGTCGGTTTTGTAGCCGCCGTCTTGATTGATGCTGATCGTGTTGTCTCCGACGATTTTGTAGTGTTTGTCCTGGATGCCGAACGTAATCAGATTGAAGAGCGCGGGGGGGTCGACGTCAATTGCAGGAACTCGAGCGCTTTCTCCGGATTCTTGGACGTGCGGCTGATGGAGTTCATCGTTGCGCGGACGCCGGTGAATTCAGGCTCGGACACGCGGACGTAGACGACGTCGTTGTTGCCGAAACGCTTCTTGTCGTCGACTTCGCCGCCCGGCTTCATCGTCGTGTTCCATTCGACGGCCACTTTGCCTGAGCCAAGCAGGGCCACGAGCTGATCGTCCTTCATCGTCGCGGCATCTTTGTAGATGTAGCCCGAAGTATACCATCTGCGCATCGTGTCGAGGAACGTTTTGTATTCCGGTTTGTCTACAGTATCGATGATTGTGTAGTTCGGATCGCCGAGCTTGTAGCCTTGGGCAGCGTAGCCGTACTGGCGGCCGAAGTCGAACATATTGCTCGTGGACGCGATCGGAATGATGTCCGGCTCGTTGTCGTGGATCGTCTTCAGGACGGGCTCGATATCCATTTGGCTATGGATGCTGTTCACGTCGATGTTGTATTTCTCGATGAAGCGCTTCTGAATGGCGAAGCCTTCGGCCTTGGCGGCGATTTGCATGTTCGGCACGCCGTAGATTTTGCCGTCTACGCGCGTATCGTCCCAAGCGACTTGCGGAATCGCGTCCTTCAACGCGGGCGCATTGTTCAGCAGGTCGTCGAGCGGCAGAAGAGCGCCCTTGGCTACTTTGTTGTCGTAATCGCCGCCGCCCCAATTGGACGTCCACAGCAGGTCGAAGTTTTCGCCGGCGGCCAGCATCGTGTTGATTTTGTCTTTATAGCCGGATTCTATGATCGGTTTCAGCTTGATCGTCGCGTTGATTTTCGGCTTGATGTAGGCGTTGACCGCATCCTCGACCGCTTGCTGGTCGGCAGGCATGTCGTAAACGATGTAATAGTAGGTCAGCTCGACTGGCGGTTCTTCGGCCGGAGCGGGATCATTCGTCGCGTCGGTGGTGTCCGTGTTCGTCGTAGTCGTCGTATCCGGCGTGTTCGTAGCGTTCGTCGTGTTCGTCGCGGCAGCGTTATTGTTATTGTCCGCCGCCGGCGCATTGGTATTGCTGTTATTGTTATTGCCGCAAGCGCTTACCAAAAGCATGATCATCAGGCTGGCCAACACGAGCGGGGCCATGGAAATTCTCCAGACTTTCATGGGTGGACCTCCTTGGTTTGGGTAGAGTTGTTCTATTTCAATGCTCATACCGGCTATCTTCTACTTCCACTTAACCCCCCTTTATTCCTATCCGCCGGCACAAGTTATGAAAACAGTCGTCAAGCGTTTCAATCGGCATCGCCGATCCATTGCATGCCGCTCGGATCAGCGGCGCTTGTCAGCCCTTCAGCGAGCCGACCGTCAAGCCTTTGACAAAATATTTCTGGAAGAACGGGAAGATGCAGACCATCGGACCGCCGGCCAGAATCGCCATCGCCATGCGGGCGGACAGCGAAGGGAACTTGCTCATGTCCATGCCGAATTGACTGATGAAGTCGCTGTTGCTCGTCAGAAACTCCAGCTTCTGCATCATGCGGACGAGCAGCAATTGTATCGGGATGAGCTTCTCGTTATCGATATAGAGCAGCGCCGGGAACCAAGAATTCCAGAAGCCGAAGGACAGGAACAGCCCAAGCGTCGCGAGCGCCGGCGTCGACAACGGCAGAATGATCGTGAAGAAAATGCGGATCTCCCGGGCGCCGTCCATTTTCGCGGATTCGATGATTTCGAACGGGATTTTCGACAGAAAGCCTTTCATGACCATGATATAGAACGGGGAAACGAGGAACGGCAGAATCAGGCTCCAAATCGTATTGTCCAGATGCAGGTACTGCTTGACTAGAATATAGGAGGGCACGAGTCCTCCGTTGAACAGCATCGTGAAGAAGACGAAGAACGAGGCCGGCGTGCGGTAACGGAAGTCGCGGCGGGATGTCACGTAGCCGAGCATGGCCGTGACGAGCAGCGAGAGCAGCGTGCCGATGACCGTGGTCAGAATGGTAATGCCGTATGCGCGGACAAGCACGGTAGGCGCCTCGAAAATGTACGTGTACGCTTTGGTCGAGAAGTCGGCCGGGATGAACAGGTAGCCGTGCTCGATGATCGACGACTCATCCGTGAAGGAGATCGAGATGACGAGTACGAACGGCAGGACCATGGCGAGCGTGACGAGGATAAAGAGCAGATGGGACAGCAGGCTGACGATAGTGAACGGTTCTCTGCGCTCGCCGGTTGCCCGGACGGAGGCGGATTCGGCTGCGAGCGCTTGCGGCGTCGTGTTCATGCGGGATGATGCTCCTTTCTAGAAAAGCGAATTCTCCTCATTGATTTTGCGGACGACGAAATTGGCGACGACGACGAGCACGAGGCCGACGATGGATTGGTACAGGCCGACCGCGGTCGACATGCCGATATCGCCATTGACGCGCAGCGCCCGGTAGACATAGGTATCGATGATATCGGTCGTCGGAAAAGTCATGCCGGAATCGTTCGGGATGAAGTAATGCAGGCCGAAGTCGCCGACGAAAATATGGCCGATCGCCAGAATCAGCAATACCGTAATGAGCGTGGACAGCAAGGGCAGCGTGATTTTGGTCGCCATTTGCCAGCGGGACGCGCCGTCGATTTTGGCGGCTTCGTAATACTCCTGGTTGATGCCCATGATGCCCGCGAAATAGACGAGCGTGGAGAAGCCGACATTCTTCCATAGATAGGCGGAGATGAGGATGTACGGCCACGGCGCGGTCTCGAGGTACCACATATGGGTAGAGAAACCGAGCGTCTCGAGCAGTTTGTTCAGGTAGCCGTTCTGCGAGTCCAGCAGCGCGAGCGCCAAGTAGCTGACGACGACCCAGGACAAACAGTACGGAATGAACATCGCCGTCTGATGGATGCGGAGCCAGCGTTTGCCCATCTCGTTCATGAGAATCGCGAACAGCAGCGCGATGACCGTGGTAAGCAGCATGTACGTCAATCCGTAAACGACGGTGTTGCGGGTGATCATCGCGGCCGTGTCCGAGACGAAGAAGAACTTGAAGTTGTGGAAGCCGACCCACGGACTGTCCCAGAAGCCTAAATCGTAGCGGAAGTCCTTGAAAGCGAGGAGGACTCCGAACATCGGCACGTAGGCGAAGACGAGGACGAGAAGCGCTCCCGGCAGGAGCAGCAGGAGCAGTTCCGAATTTTTCTTCAGGTAGTACCATTCCGATCGCGGTTTGCGTGTTTTGATCATGCCTTAACCTCCGGGAAAATACTGGACGGTGTCCGTGAGCCCATCATGGCATCGGCGCGGCTGTGACGACAACTGTGCAATCCTCCATTTCGTCTTGCGGCGACTGTGTTTTTTGCGAATGACTGCTGGAGGTGCGCGAACCCCGCGGATTTGCAGGGGGAATGGGAGGGGAGGTGAGGCGTGCAGCGGGGGAGTTAGGAGGAGGCGAGGGGAATGAGGAGAGAATGGAGGGGAAAGCGGCTGAAGGGGAGGCTGGGAGAGTGGCGGGAATACGGGGAGCGCTGGAAAAGCAAGCGTGGCGAAAGCTAGTGGGCTGCTTAGCCGGCGGGAATGCCGGAAAATCTGATGGGATGACAGCTTATTGGTTGCGTGGCCTGCGAAGTCGCAGGAAAAGCTGCTGGAGTGGCAGCTTTTGGGGCTGTTGCGAGACCGCGGGAAAAGCTGCCGAAGTGGCAGGGTTTGGGCTGTTGGGACTGAGGAATCGGTGCAGTGTAATAGGAATAGGATTAGGATTAGGCTAAATTTGAGGTGCTGGACAAGCTGGGGCACCACAAGCTGCGTATCCGGCGAGTTTCGGCGAATGTAATGTACGGGGTGCATTACATGCGGCGTATCCGGCAAGTTTCGGCGAATTTCATCCGCCATTTGCCAACCGCCACGAAACGCTGCGCCCCTCAGCCCCTGCACTAAGCTGCAAAAGAGCCTTCAAATCCGCGCCATGCGTGGATTTGAAGGCTCTTCTATTTTCCCGCCGTTCGCGGTCAGCCGATATTGCTCTTCAACCGGTATTCTTTCGGCGTGACGCCGTACTTCTTCTTGAACAGCTTGAAGAAGGTGCTTTCGTTCACGTATCCGACGAGCTCCATGATCTCCTTAATGCTGAAGTTCTTCGTCTCCAGGTACTCGCGCGCGCGGGTCAGCCGGACTTCATTCAAATATTCGCCGACGGAGACCAGCTCGCTTTGTTTGAACAAGCGCCCGACGTAAGCGGAGGTCATTTTGAGCGTAGCGGATATGCCCTGCAGACTTAAATTCATGTCGGCGTAATGGTTGTCGATGATGTCCTTGATGGCGTCGACGAGCGCGGCATTCGTATCTTGCTCGGCCCCGCGGCGCTTATCGTGAATATCGCGCAAGGCGGACTGTATCAATGCCGAGATATCTACAAGTGTCTCTTCATCCAAAACCTGTCTGCTCAGCGTGCTGAGATCGACCGGCAAGGACGAGATCCGATTCTGGTTGATTTCCCGGATCGTCGTCTTGATGACGTCCACCACATGAAGCGCGCCATGGATAATCGAGTCGTAATGGCAGTCGCGCAGCGAAGCCAGCAGGTGATCCGCAGATGCTTCCATGGCACTCAGATCATTCGTCTTGATCGCTTCGGTCAGCTTCTTCTCCATGTCGGATGAGACGGCGTGTTCCGTATGCGCCGCGTTCGGCCTGACCAGATCCGGCGTTAGGAGCGAACGCCGGCCGTGGACGATTTTATACATGGAATAATGGAGCGCATCCGCGTATTGATCGGTAATCGTGTCGTGAGAACGGGAAATGACACTGAACGAGAGCGACAGCGACAGTTTATAATAATCCAGCATGATGTCCTGGAGTCGTCTCAGCAGATCCGGTAATTCAGGCAGTTCGGCACCCAGCGCGCCGCCGCTGAGCAGCAGAACCAGGTGATCGCCTCGCGCGTCGACCATCTCGCAGGAGATCTTTAGCGGGACTAATATTTCCCCGGCAATATTCGTAACGGCAAAAGCATACAGCCGCCGCTCGGATTCATTCGTTCGCGAGAGCACCGCGGCATAATCGTCGACCTTCGCGACTGCAACGAGGAACGGCCCGGCCGGATCAACGCCCAATCCGTACTTGTCGATGCAGGACTCAAACTGGTGGCGGCTGAACGATGAGCTGCTCGTAAGAATGCTGCGCAGATAGGAATGGCGGACGATATCCTTCTGCTTCTCTTTCTCGTCGGTCACGACGATCAGCTTCTCCGCCATCTGCCCATAGACGCGGCCGACATAGGCCAATTCGTCGTGAATCGGCTCCGGCGCATGCTCGGTTACGCCGCCATGCCGCGTGATCCGGGAGAGCAAGGCTTCAATCGGCCGGTACAGCTTGTGCGCCAGCGCGAACGAGACGACGACGGCCAGCAGCAGGAAGCTGGCAATGACGATGGCGAACGTTTCCCGCATTTGCGAAATGCCGCCAAGCACAGCGTTGTACGGCTGAACGCCGATGACTTTCCAGCCCGGGATGCCCATCTGCAAGTAACTGACGATGGAATTGCCGCTGCCCCGGAATTTGTGCGAGAAGAAGCCGAAGCTCTCGTCGTTGCCGGATTGATCGCGGCTCAGCGCATAACTGAGATCGTTCAGTTCCGGCAGATTCTTCTCCTCGCCGGAGAGGATGAAGCCGCCGTCCTTATCCATCAAGAAGATGCTGGATGCATTAGGCGCGGAGAAGCCGTTCACGACCTTCAAATTATCGAACACCCACTCCGGCTTCACGTTCAAGACGATCGCGCTTTCGTGGTCGTTCACATTGTTGAACGATTCGTAGATGATGACCGAGAAGAAATCGACGGCATGGGGACGTCCGCTGAAATTCATGGGGATGAGCTGCAGCTGCGGCAGCTTCTCGGGCTTCTTGATCATGTCGACCAGACGGCTGGTCATATAGCTTTCTTCCATCCAGTCGGCAAGCGGTCCAAGCGCGTAGGTTTTGTCGTTGTGGCCGTTGTATACCAGAATGGAGTGCAGGAAGGACTGGGAATCCATCACTTTGTTCAGCTGGTTGATGGAATAGATGATATCGATATCTTCCTGTGCGGAGTTGGACATCAGCGGAAAATAAAACCGCTCGTCGTTATACAAGGACAAGGAGATGTTGTTGACGATTTCCTGCATGAAGGTCATGTTGTGGTTGATCTGGCTCATGACCTTGCGGTTGGCTTCCTGCTGCATCTGGAGCACGCGGTGCTCGGCGCTGTAATGAATAACGGCCGACGAAAGCGACAGGAGTATGACGAGCAGAATCGTAATGGAGAGCAGCATGCGGAGCAGGTAACGTTTGGACTTGTAGAAATGCAGCATTTTCATCCGATTAGGATCCCCCTTGAACGGCAAGCTACGTGTAATGCTAGCATGGCATATGCGCGAGGCCATTGCCACTATGATATTTGCGATTCGCTGTGCATAGCGAATGATGATAATCACAGCGGCATCCGCAGTGCTGCCCGAAACGCACAGTTGGCGCGGGAGCGTCGTTTTGGCATGCTCGATATAGAGGGAAGGGAGCTGTGGGCAGGGATGGCGGAGATTAATGATGTTATGGAATATTTTGTAAAATGCATCGAAGGCGGCGCGGCAGAAGACGGGTCGCGCGAGCGGCCTTGGAGCAGCATCGCGAAGGCACGGGATGCGGTCCGCAGGGACAGGTCCGCGGGTTATGCCGGCCAGGTTACGGTGTGGATCGGCGAAGGCCGTTACATGCTGGACGGACCGCTCGCGTTCGATGCCGGAGATTCGGGGGCAGGAGAGGAAGGGCGAACGATTTACCGCGCCATGCCGGATGCTTCGCCGGTTATCTCGGGAGGACGCCTGCTGAAGGAATGGGAGCCTGCGGGCGATGGCCTCTACCGCTGCTTCGTCGGCGCGGAGGCGCTGCGCGACTGCGGGCACACCTTGTTCGAGAACGGAGAGCGGGCTTGCGAGGCGAGAAGTCCGAAGCAGGGTTATCATGTCGTCGCGGGCAAATGGGATGGCGGAAACGGAAGCGGCTTCCGTTTCAAACGAGGCGACTTTCCGCCGATTGCCGATGCGGCGGCATGCGGACTGAAGGTGTTCATCTGGCCCGGCGAGGGTGAATGGAATTGGTTTTCGGAGACGAAGCCTGTCGCAGCCGTCGATTGGGAGCAGGACACCGTCGCTTTTCACGATCCTGCGCCTTGGGGCATCGACCAAGGATCGCGCTACCGGATGCAAGGCGCGCGGGAGCTGCTGACGGAGCCGGGGGAATGGTATCGGGATGCGCGTGAGGGGTATGTGTACTATATGCCGCGGACCCTGCCGATCGAGGAGCAGGACATCATCCTGCCGTTCATGAAGAGCGTTATCGCTATTCGCGGCGGCGAGGGGCGGCCGGACAGCGGAGCAGGGCGGATCGATAACGGTGGAGATCGGCTCGATACTAGCGGGAGCAAGGACGGCATCGTGCGTCATCTGGAATTCCGCGGACTGACGATCGAGATGTCGGATTTCGTGCCTGCCTACCGGATGCCCGTCTCCAACCGAGAACGCGAAGAGGCAAGGGAAGGGCTGATCCGGATCGACAACGCAGCGGACATCGTCATCGCGGATTGCAATCTGCGCCATGCCGGATTAAGCGGCATCGTTCTGAACGGGCATTGCAAGGAGATCCGCATCGAGAACAACCGGATCGAGCGGCTCGGCTTCAACGGCATCTATGCGATCGGCTTCGCGCCGGGCGAGGGCGGGTTCGGCAGCGCGTCCGAATCCGACGTTAACGGAGGCCATGCCGTGGTCGGCAATCGGATACGGAGCGGAGGCGAGCTCATCGGGCACGGAACGGGGATCCAGCTCTACCAGAGCGGCGGCTGCGCAATCGAAGGGAATGTCATCCATGGCTTTCCCCGCTATGGCATTTCGCTGAAAGGACTGCGGTATAAAGCGATGGACCCGAGCTATTACGGCACGACAGTGACATGGGACAATCATTGGACATTCCTCCATGCGAGGAATAATACGATTGCCCGAAACGATATTTCGGACGTCATGAAGGACAGCCAGGACGGCGGCATGTTCGAGGCTTGGGGAGCCGGACTCGGCAACCGGATCGTCGATAATCGGTTCCATGACAGCGGCATTTATTTCTCCGTCGGGTACGGTATATATTTGGACGATGCCGCGGACGGGTTTCTCGTTGCCCGCAATGTACTGCATGACATGTACAGCGAGGGGAAGGGGAAGCTGTGGTTCGCGATTTTCGCCAAAGGGATCGGCAACGTGATCGAGAACAACCTGCTCGTCCGGAACGCGGCCAAAGCCGCCATCGGCACGCAGGAAATGGCAGGCGAACCGAATCGCGACCTGACCGTGCGCCGAAATATCGTCATCGATTCCGGCGAGCAGCTGTACCACTTCATCAATTGGAACGATGCCCGGCTGGCGGAGGCGGACGGCAACCTATTCTTCCGCAGCGGCGGCGAAGCGCCGACAGTGAGCGGCTTCTATGGCGGCGATACGTATGGGAAGATTCCGATTCCATGGGAGGAGTGGCGCGCTTTTCTCGGCGGTCGGTTCGATGCCAACACGATCGCTGTCGATCCGATGCTGGAGGAACCGGTGAGGGGGCAGTTCCGATTCGGCCCGGACTCGCCGGTTTGGGGGCTCGGCTGGCAGGCGCTGGATACGGAGGATTGAGCGGGGGAAGGAAGGAAACAGGCGTACGGTCATTGAATAAGAACCGGACGCAGAGAAGATGGAATTGCTTTATTCGTCATGATTAGAAAAAACACAAGTAAGACACCCTGACTTCATGTCGTTGAGGAGCTGTGCTCGTGCCGGACAAAGGCAAGCTAATAGCCGAATTGCTGCTGGTGGCAGAAAAGGCCGGTTTAACTGAAATCGCGCCGATCGAGCTGAGCAGCGGCGGCAATCTAATCGTTCACTTGGCTCCCCATCCCGTAGTAGCCAGAATCGCAATCGTTCTATCCCAAGAAGATGAGGATGCTGCTTACAGGCTGCTCGAGCGTGAGTTAAGGGCCGCGCGCCACCTTCATGCCAGAGGCGTCCCCGTACTCTTGCCAACGGATGACATGGATGCCGGACCCCGCGATATTGGCGGCATATGGACGACATTTTGGAAGTATGCGGCCCCTGCGCCGCTGCAGCCGCCTTCACCGGGCGAAGCCGTTGAACTCGTACATGCGCTGACGCTGGCGATGGAAGACTTCGCATGCGAAATCCCGCAGCTGGGCGTCTGGGAGCGGACCTGTCAGTCGGCAGCCAGGTTGATGGACCATGCCGACGAGCGCGTGCAAGCATTGTTGAAACGGTTCGTTCAGGTCGATAAGAGGATGCGTCTCGAAACAAAGCTGTTTCCGTGTCACGGCGATGCCCATAGAGGAAACTTACTGCCAAGTCCCGAAGGGTGGATCTGGGCGGACTTTGAAGATCTCTCTCGTATGCCGGCTTACTGGGACCTGGCTTCATGGGTCGCGAATCCGGCATTGTTCGGCGGCGTGGAGGAGCCGACCTTCCGCTATATATGGAATCGGCTCGATAATCGAACGGAGCTGGAGGCTTTTGGCTTTGCGATTACCGCGCGTATCCTCATGTCCACGTTGGGCAATTTGGATTTTGCCCTTGCAGGTAACGGGGATTTGGATTTTGCCATGCAGCAGCTGGCGCTTGCGGGGGATTTTCTGACCCAGATCGAGCTATTGATCAGTTACGGAAATGGAACTCCTGTATAATCTATCAAACATGTGGGAATGATAGTGATAGATTATCGCTGCTTGGAATGCAAGGAGGTTAGGTTAAATGAAATGTTTGAACTGTAACTCGAAGAATATAGGCAAGATCGGTAAACAGCATTATTATTGTTGGGACTGCTGTATTGAATTTACGGTCCATGCCGAGAAACTAGATTTATACCAGGTGGAGAAAGACGGCACTGTAAGCTCGCTCAATGATTTGTTTATAGAAGAGATTCGAAACTATGCAGACCAGCAAGCAATGAGTCCGGCGTAATCCCTTGGGTCTAATGCATGTTCTTAAGCATGAGACATGCGCAATATCGCAATCATTTTGCGCGAGCTGCTGAGCTGCGGTGTCTGCCGGGCGTGAATGTTAAAAAGCCGTACAGGTCGGGGCGAGCCCGGTCTGTACGGCTTATTGTTGTCGTGTTGGTGATGCGTTGGTGATGCGTTGGTGGATCAGTGTTGCTTCGGCATTAAGCCTCCGCTTGCGGGTGAAACCTTACCCTTACTTCGCGAGCGCGGACAGTGCGGCGAAATCTTCGTCGCTGAGCGTGATGCCGGCAGCGGCGATATTCTCCTCGACATGCGCGACGCGCGATGTGCCTGGGATCGGCAGCATAACCTTGGAACGTTTCAGCAGCCAAGCGAGCGCGATTTGCGAAGGCTTCGCTTCGTATTTCGTCGCGATGGCGTCAAGCGGACCGCCTTCTTTGGCCAAGGCGCCCGTTGCGAGCGGGAACCATGGGATGAAGGCGATATCGTTCGCTTCGCAGTAGTTCAGCACGTCCTCGGATTCCCGGTTGGAGAGGTTGTACAGGTTCTGCACGGAAGCGATCGGAGCGATTTCGCTGGCTGCTTTGATTTCGGCAACGCTGACTTGGCTGAGCCCGATATGACGGATGATGCCCTCTTCGCGCAGCTTCGCCAGCTCGCCGATTTGCTCTTCCAGCGGCACTTTCGCGTCGATGCGGTGGAGCTGGAACAGATCGATGCGCTCCAGGCCGAGATGGCGAAGGCTGAGCAGCGCCTGCTGGCGCAAATATTCCGGGCGGCCGACGGGACGCCAGTCGTTCGGGCCGGAGCGGGTCAGGCCTGCTTTTGTCGCGATGACGAGATCGTCCTTGTAGGGATGGAGTGCTTTATGCAGCAGCAAATCCGCAGTGAACGGACCGTAAGCATCAGCCGTGTCGATGAAATTAACGCCGAGCTCGGCCGTGCGCTGCAGAACGCGGACCGCTTCTTCCGGATCCTTCGGATCCCCCCAAACGCCCGGTCCAGTCAGTTGCATGGTGCCATAGCCCAGCCGGTTGACGGTAAGGTCGCCTCCAATGGCATATGTACCTGAAAGGGCTGCGGTAGGTTGCTGGTTGGTCATCTGAATTACCTCCGATTCGTATTCATAATAATTGCGTCTCTAGCCTGTGAAGCCGGGTTGTTTCCCTGTGCCAAGATTGTAGTTCAGTCGGCAGGCAAAAGCAAATCGCAGGCAACCGCAAGGCGGCATGTTGCTGCAGCTAAGCAAGCAGAAACGATGGAGGCCGACTGCTGCTGAATGGCAGTTAGTTCCGAGCGGACATACGGTTAGACAGCATCGAATCGGTTACGGAGCATAACGAAGAACCCGGCGCGGATGCACCGGGTTCTTCGTCATGAGGAGCTGCTTCAAGTAGCGGGTTCACTGGTGCGGTATAACTGCAGGCGCTGGATATCGAGTGGATTCGTTGGCGCGAATTAACGTTTTTTGCTGCGGGATTTGGCACGTTTGGAGGACGTCTTAGCGCGTCTTTTGTTGGATACGCGAACCATGACGTCTTTCTCGCTGTAGACGCATGATTTATGGTAGACCGGATAGCAGTGATGTTGTTTGACGACCTCGACGGATTGGACGACATTGACCAACTGCGGATGATAGTAGTCTTCGTATAAAGTGACTGGCGGATCATAGACGGTTTGCTCTGGACAGTCAGGGCAGAATGGCGCATTCATCATCGGATTCATGGCATTCGCCGGGCTGACCGCATTCATCGGATTTTGATAAGGATAGTTCATTTCGCTTATCTCCTCTCTCTTGTTCGATTCTGTATAATGTATGTCGAGAGAATGGAAGTTGTCTGTATGGATGCCATGGAAGGACAGAGGCCCCTGGGGATAGCTGCCGGTTATGGATAGCTGCCGGGGAGTGCATGTACTGCACCTCGTACACTACATTGGCTGCATTGGCGCCCCCTGCCAAACTCCGACGCCCGCCTCATACACCGACCGCCGGTGCTCCGGCTACCGGCTCACCGATCATCCTACCTTATCCCCGTCGAACCCGCCGCCATTCGCTCGGCGCCACGCCGAATCGTTTCTTGAACGTCCGGCTGAAGTAGTGGATGCTCTGAAACCCGCAGGCTTGGGAGATCTGCTGCACGGTCATCGGGGAATGCTGCAGATACTCGGATGCCGCGTTCAAGCGCAGCTCGTTCAAGTAGCTGAACGGCGTGAGGCCCGTCTGCTTCCGGAACAGCCGAACGAGATAAGACGGGTTGTAATGGGTGTAGTCGGCGATGGTTTGCAGCGTAAGCGGCTGGGGGAATACCGATTCCAGAAAACGCATCGTCTCCGATACGACCACCTCGCCCGAGGTATGCACGGGCGCAGGCTTCCGCGCCGCAGCGATACTGCTGATGAGCACGAGCAGCTTGCGCAAATCGGAGGCGAGCGCTTCCCCGAACATGTCCCACGGCAGCGAGCGCTCGGCCTTCATCAGCATGCCGGCCGCGTGTAAAGCGGCGCGCAGCGCGGGATAGGGATCGGCTTCCCAGTCGATGCCGCCTTGCAGGCCGTTCCATTTGTAAATGACGTCCACGGCTGGCAGCGGATCCGCATCGTCGGCGTGGAACTCCGCGTACCAGTACCGCAGCGCATGCGAGCGCTGAACGAGCTGATGCGGCGTATTCGGCAGAATGACGAAGAGGGCCAGCCCGTCCGCCTTGTACGCCACCCCCGACCATTCCAAGTCCGCTTCCCCGTCCAAAATACACAGCAGCTCGCAGTACGGATGCACGCCTCCGGCGCGTCCGCCTACGCCGCCAACGACTTCGGCGAAGCCGTTCTGCCTAATCTTCATGCGATGCCTCCCCGCCTCTAAGTGCCTTTGATGAGCACATGATACCATGCGGACGTCAGAGCGTGCACTAGGTCTTCATGAACACGTCGCCGAGGGGATGTCAATAAAGTGCAAACCGTTTCATATTGACGGGAGTCCGCATAAGCAGAAAACATTGCCTCATTCCACAGGAGGACGATGATGTGCAAAGACGCTGCATTTTGAAAACGCTATCCTGAATCTAAGGCTGCCTGCATGAACGGGCGGCGTTCCGAAGGAGATGAACGGTTGATGAAAGCATTGCAAATCACCGGCATGGGCGAATACGGAATCGTCGATATTCCGGTGCCGGCCATTATGGACGACCAGGTGCTGGTCAAACTCACCCTCGTCTCGACCTGTCCCCGTTGGGACATCGCCATGCTCGGCGGCAAAGACATGTTCGACCATTCCCGCCCGCCGGCGTATCCGCTGCCGCCTGGTTTTCCAGGCCATGAGGCGGTCGGCGTCGTCGAGGCGATCGGCGCCAGCGTGCAGGGACTGAAGCCGGGCGACCGCGTCGCGGCGCTCGAGCATTTGTTTCCGGGACAGGGAGCCTACGCGCAATACTTGGCCTACCGGGAGCGCGATCTGCTGAAGCTGCCGGATTCCGTAAGCGACAAGAAGGCGGTGTCGTCGGAGCTGTTGAAATGCGTCGTTTTCGGGCTCGATCAGTTCGAGGAGGTGAAGGGGAGAAGCATGCTCGTCGCCGGCCTCGGCCCCGCCGGAATCCTCGCCATCCAAGTCGCCTCGTTGTGGGGGGCGCGGGTCATCGGCATCGACGTCAGCGCGGAGCGGGTAGCGGCGGTGAACGCGCTCGGCATCGGCGAAGCCGTTCTTACGGACAGCCTCGGGGACCGAACGTTCGACCTCGGCTACGATTGCGTCGGCGCGGCGGCGTCCGTGCAGAACGTGCTGGACCGGACGAACGAGCATGTCGTTATTTTCGGCGTGCTGCGCG
Organism: Paenibacillus rhizovicinus; assembly: GCF_010365285.1. Lineage (NCBI taxonomy): Bacteria > Bacillati > Bacillota > Bacilli > Caryophanales > Paenibacillaceae > Paenibacillus > Paenibacillus rhizovicinus. The sequence goes on along the minus strand of NZ_CP048286.1, from coordinate 1,838,503 downwards.
GGGAACTGACTTACCGGGACCGGTTCTGGTTCAACGGGATTAAGCTGGAGTCGTTCAAAGGCCGTCCGGTCACCGAGCGTTACCGCCGCCTGCTGCTGGATGCGCTGACGCGGCCGGATTTCAATACGGAATGCTTGCAGACGAAGCAAATCTCGTTTGCGAATTATGCCGAAGGCGTCGAAACGCTGAAGCAGCAGCAAGCGGTCAAGATTTGTTTTAACCCGCAGGAGGCGTTCTAGCTAATCCAGGACTGAACTAGAATGAGGACTGGACTAGGACGCAGGACGCTCAAACAAGGAGGATGGCAAAAGTGAAAGCAGAAGCTGTCGTATTCGACGACCGGGAGCGGGTGTCATTCAAGCATGTCGAGGTGCCCGAACCCGGCGAGCATGACGTTGTCGTCGAGGTCGAATATTCGTGGATCAGCATCGGAACGGAGTCGTCTTACTTACGCGGCGAGCGGATTTCGGGCGAGGTGCCGTACCGTCCCGGCGATCCTTGGCCGTTCCCGCAGGTGGCGGGGTATCAGAAGGTCGGCGTGGCGACGCGGGTTGGCAGCGCCGTAACGCATATCCGTCCGGGAGACCGCGTGTTCGCGACCGTGAGCCGGATCGAAGGGATGTTCTTCGATTACGCCGGCCATGTGAACCCGGCGGTAACGGACGGCAGACAAGTGTGGAAGCTGCCAGAAGGCGACGTTCCGGCCGTCGCTTACGCCGGCGCCGTATTGACGCAGGTCGGCTACAACTGCGGCAGCCGTCCGCCGGTCGAACGCGGCGACACGGCAGTCGTCATCGGCGACGGGCTCGTCGGCCAATGGGCGGCGCAGACGCTGCATGCGCGCGGCGCGGCCGTGTGCATGCTGGGCCGCCGGGAAGACCGGCTGCGGCTGGCGGAAGCCGGCGGTTATGCGCGGCCGCTTCATACGCGTGCCGTAGACCCCGCCGAAGAGCTGCGAAGCGCGGGCGTTTCCATCGGCATCGTCGTCGACACGGTCGGCAGCCTGGAGACGTTTCGCGCGCTGCAACCGCTCATGAAGCACGACAGTCATCTCGTCTCGGCCGGTTACCTCGGCGAGAGAGGAGGCATAGACATCCAGACGCTGCGCGAGCAGGAGATCACGCTGCATACGCCGTCCGGCTGGACTACGCCGCGCATGGACGAGACCATCCGCGGCATTGCCGAAGGCTGGCTGAAGACGGAGCCGCTCATTACCCACCGGTTCCCGGCGAGCGAGGCCGCTGCGGCCTGGCAGCTGATTACCGCCAAGGGAAGTCCGTGCTTGGGCGTGATTTTGGAGTGGGGATCCTAATCCGCGTATTGAACCGTTCAATGCTTCGATAGAAAAAGCTTATTAGACGATCGGGCCGTTTACATGTAACATATCCTTAAAACCCAATCAGATTAATCGGTTTTAATGAAGGCCCACTGGATGACCGGAGGCCGGGACCGCTTAAGCATGCGCTTAGGTGGTTTCGGCTTTTTTGAGCATTTCACATGTTGAACGATACCGCGTGTAGAGAGGATGACGGAACATGGCTGGATTTCCCAAGAACCGAATTTCACGAGAACGGCAGGAGCAGGCACTGAGAGAGTCGCTCTCCTTCGGCGATTTTATTGAAAGCGCACAGGCGAACCGGGAAACGCTTCGCGAGAATTACGCGGCCTATGAGCTGAACGAGCAGGATCTGGATTTCTTCGCGGAGCTGGAGAAGCCGGTCGTCGTCCTGGCGCTGGCGCATGACTGGTGCGGCGACGTGGCTGCTAATTTGCCGCTGTTCGCAAGATTGGAACAGGCAACCGGCAAGCTGAACCTGCGAATCATTCCGCGCGATCCCGGCAACCGCGATATTGCCGACTTATATCCATACAAGGACGGTCAAAGCCGTATCCCGACCTATCTGTTCTTCAGCGAAGCCGGCGAAGAGCTCGGCTATTTCATCGAACGGCCGGACGATATCACGGTGCTGCTTAAAGTATGGCAGGAACAGTTCTGGACTACGCATCCGGAGCTCGAGGGCCGCGGCAAGCCGTTCGGCGAATTGGCGGAGGACGTTCGCGGGGCGCTGCTTGCCGACTTGAAGACGCGGCGGCAGGAAGTGAGGAACTTGGAGAAGTCGGCGATATTGGGACATATTCGCGGAATTCTGTCCCCGCAAGCGGAACGCGCGGTTTAAGCTGGAACGAGTGATCAAATTCGGATCGACGGATAGGGCTGTATGAAGATGAACTTCACAGATACAAGACGAAAAGAGGATATAATGATGACGTTGAACGCGTTGTTCGACGGAGCCGGCAAACCAGCCGAAGCCGCTGCTTATGAGCGCGAGGTTGAAGCCGAGACGATACGGCTGCGGCGGGATTTTCACCGTCATCCGGAGACGATGTTCGGCGTTGACCGAACCGCGGCGGAAGTAGCCAAGCAGCTGATCGCGTACGGCCTTGAAGTGGAGCAGGGAGTAGGGAAACATTTCGGCAAAGGCGTCGTTGCCACGCTTCGCGGCTCCCGTCCGGGCCGAACCGTTCTGCTGCGCGCCGACATGGACGCGCTGCCGATCCAAGAGCAGAACGAAGCGCCGTATCGTTCGGCGTCGGATGGCGTCATGCACGCCTGCGGCCATGATGCGCATATGGCGATGCTGCTCGGCGCGGCGAACATGCTCAGCCGATATCGCGGCGAACTCGCGGGAACCGTTAAATTTGCCTTCCAGCCTGCAGAGGAAGGCGCGCTTCCGATCGAGGACGGCAGCATGGTCAGCGGCGGGCGGGATATGATCGAGGACGGTCTGCTGGATGACGTCGATCTCTGCTTCGCCCTGCATGTGTGGCCGGAGCTTCCGCTTGGCACCGTCGGCGTTCACCGTGCCTATGCGATGGCGGCCTCCACGCATTTTCGCGTGGCGTTCCAGGGCGTCTCCGGTCATCACGGCACGCCGCATCTCGCGGTGGATGCATTGCTGATGGCGGCGCAGTTCGTGACGGAAATGAAAGTCGCCATGGCCTCCGAAATCAATCCGCTGGAGCCTGGCGTACTGTCCTTCGGCACGCTGCGGGCAGGCACGGCGCTGAACGCGATTGCCGAAAACAGCGAAATAACCGGTTCCTACCGGGTATTCGAGGAGGAGACCGTACTGCGCGTCCGGGACGCCATCGTGCGCAGGTCTTCCGCGATCGCCGCTTCGTTCGGAGGCGGCAGCGAGGCGCGTTTTCGTCTCGGCACGGCGCTGAAGAACGATCCACGGGCCGCGCAGCTGGCGCTTACGGCTGGAACCGCCGTCTTCGGCGCGGAGCGGGCGCTGGCGCTGGAACAGCCAAGCCTGGCCGGCGAAGACTTCGCCCTCTATTTGAAGAAAGTGCCCGGCGCGTTCGCTTTTCTCGGCTCGGGAACGCCCGCATGCAAGCAACCCTTGCATCATCCGAACTTCGATATCGACGAACGGATGCTGCTCGCAGGAGCTAAGCTGCATGTGCGGTTCGTGCTGGAAGCGATGGCAAGCAATGACGTGCAGGAGCGCTAGCGGGTAATCGGAGAGCGAGCACGAAATGACTATACCGAGGTACGATCTATTCCCAGCATGACGACAACAATGATGAGGTGAATCCGATGAGTGAACAATACAGACTGGCTGCCGAGGCGGATGCGGAGCGGCTGCTTGCTATTACGTACGACGCTTATGTAACGATTCGCGAACTGGAGCTGCACTGGCCGGCGGCCAATGCGGATTTGGCGTTGATTGTGGACAACGTGCGTACCAACGATTGCTACGTGCTGGAAGTCGACGGGGATATCAAAGCGACGGTGACGCTGTCCAAGGGGAACGAGCTGAAGGGCTTGACCGATTTGCCTTTTCTCAAATGGTTTGCGGTCGATCCCGCCTGCCAAGGGCAAGGCTTGGGCGGCAAGCTGCTGGATTGGGTGGAGCGGACGGTCACGGAACAATTGCAGGTTTCTGGCGTGACGCTCGCGACGGCCGAGAAGCATCCTTGGCTGCTGCCCATGTATGAACGGCGAGGGTATGAGCGGTTCTATGCTTTCGATCCCGGCAACGGCGACGGCATGATGCATCTGCTGCGCAAAACGGTCCATCCGGGCAGGCTGCAAGCGAGTCCGAGCTCGTAAATTCAGGTAGTCGGGGCCATGCGGCCGCTGCGGACGCGACCTGCAGTTACAACAACCCATGTACGAGAGAGATCATGCGGTAAGGAGGCGGGCGGCTTGAAAATCGCGGTGTTCAGCCTAATCATGAATATGCCGAACGCGGTAACGGGGGAATCGCTGACCCCTCTAGCGAAAATCAGCAATGTTCTGCGGCAGGCGATTCTGACGGAGTCGCTCGGGTTTGACGCTTACGGCATCGGCGAGCGCCACGGTGCCCCGTTTCTGTCTTCGTCGCCACCGGTCATGCTGGCTGCTATCGCCGCCAGTACCTCGCGGATTCGGCTGCTGACGACCGTCACGGTACTAAGCGTGCTCGATCCCGTTCGCGTGGCGGAGGACTATGCGACGCTGGACCACTTGTCCAGAGGACGGCTCGAACTGGTAATCGGCAAAGGAAACGATCCCCGCCACTACCCGCTCTTCGGAATCGCCGAAGAGGATCAGTGGGAGTCGCTGGCGGAACGCTACGGGCTGCTCCGAAGATTATGGGACGAGGAGAACGTGAGCTGGGAAGGGCGCTTCCGGCCGAAGCTTGCCGGCGTTACGACGCAGCCAAGACCGCTGCAGCAGCCGATCCCGGTCTGGCATGGCAGCGCATCGAGCACGCTATCGACCGAACTGGCGGCCAAGTATGGGGAGCCGATCTTCTCTTCGAACGCTTTTCACCCGATGGCGAAGTACAAAGCGTTGATCGATCATTACCGCGAGCGCTGGGCTCATTACGGACGCGATCCCAAGGATGCCGTCGTCGGGGCCGGCTCCGGCAGTTTGTATATTGCCCGAACGCCGGAGGAGGCGCTGCGGAGGTTCCGCCCCTATTATGAAGCGATGCAGGCGACCGCGGCCGCGCAGCATAACCAGTCGCCGTTCCGGGATCTGGAGGATGCGATTGCGAACGGACCGGCTTTGATCGGCAGCCCGGAGAGCGTCATCGAGAAAATCCTGGCCTATCGCGAGGCTTTCGGAAATGGCGTGCTCAGCATCAGCGTGGACGGCTTGACCGAAGACGAGCAACGGGAGCAGCTGGCGTGGTTCGCGGAAGAGGTGGCACCCGTGCTGCGACGCGAAGCGCCAAGCAAGGTCTGGGAGAAACGGCCTTCGGCGGGTGCGGTCGAGGAGTTGCCGATTCAATGAGTGGAAGGTTGCAGCGATAGCCTATAGGCCAGTGTACGAAGGATGCCCATGCGAAGGGTATCCTTTCTTTGCGTTGCAGCCGGATTTGGCGCTCGCGGACCGCTCGCAGCAGCCAGAAGACGAATAGCGAATAACATGTTCAAGCCCCACATATTCTGGGTATAATAACAAGAAGATATGGAAACCGGAAGCAAGGAGGGGGACGCATGTTGAGGTGGCTGATTAGACTCGGAATCGCCGCGATCCTGATTACCGGACTGGGCTCGCAATTCTACGGCATCGGCATGGCGTCCTCCGAACAGACGCTGGACCAGCTGCGCGCGTCGATCTTCACGCAGCTGGAAGAGCGGAAGACCGATATCAGCTTCGATTACGTCGGCGACCGCCAAGAGCTGTCGGCGCAAATCGGCTCGCTGCTTCGGGAAGTTTTTGCCGAGGACGATTACGCGGCTTACAACGTGGATGCGTATCTGTACACCATTCGCACATGGAACGGAGCGGCCAAGATCAATCTGTCGGTCACGTACCGTGAATCCGCGGAAGAAATGGCGGTCGTAGACGGGAAGATACGAGAACTGCTGCCGGGTATATTGAAGGATGCCGTAGGCGAGCAGCAGCAAGCGAGGGCCATCCATGACTGGATCGTCACCCATGTCGCTTACGATACGAACCTGGAGCACTACACCGCATACGATGCGCTGACCTCGGGAACGGCGGTATGCCAAGGGTATTCGCTGCTGGCTTTCCGGATGCTGGAGCTGGCGGGTTTCGAGACGAGAATCGTCGAGGGCAGCGTAGATTCCGGCAGTCATGTATGGAATCTGGTCAAAGTGAACGGCCGGTGGTACCACATGGACGCAACCTGGGACGATCCCGTGCCCGACCGCGCGGGCCAAACGAGCTATGCGTATTTTCTGAAAACAGATGCGCAAATGAAGCAGGATCACCGGTGGACGAAGCCGTATCCGGCAGCGGGGTGACGGCTCGGAGCCGTCTCGCTCGCGAGGGCAAGAGGGCGCTACCGTGGAATCGCCAGCGGCTGCTGCGGGCCATAATCCGTCTCAGCAAGCATTGTCGTCCCGCCATCGCCGGATATGGCCGCCTTCCGAAATTCGCCAGGCGTCATGCCGAAGCGCCTGCGAAACTGGGTGCGGAAATGTTTCCCGTCCACGAAGCCGCATTCCAGCGCCGCATCCCGGATCGGCGCATCGCCGGACCGAAGAAGGCTGCTGCATTGCTCCAGCCGATAGGCGTTGACGAACCCGGCGAAGCTGTCGTGCAGCTGGCTCCGGAACAAGCGGTTCAGGGAACTGCGGCTGATGCCGAGCTTCCCGGCCGCATCGTCGAGTTTGATTTTATCGCGGTAATGCAGGTGGACGTACTCGATCGCCTCCTGCAGAAGCCGCGTTTTTTTTCGTTTGACGTAGTCGACTCCCTCGTCCTGTTCGCCTTGACGGCCCAGTTCAGCCAGCAGCGCGAGCAGATATCCCCGGAGCTTGGTGAGATAAGCCGGTTTCTTGTCCTCGTATTCCCGCAGCATCGTCTGCATCAGATATTCGATTTCCATCCCGTCGCTGGCAAAATATTTGCGGCTCGAAAGCAACGTGCGGACGTCGTAATCGATGAAGGCAGGCATGAACATGCAGTCGATCCACTCAAAATGCGGCGTGATCGGCTCGAACGCATGCATGTCCCCGGCTTGAATAACGAACACATCCCCGGCCCCCGCACGAAACGTCTTCTCGTTCAGCCGGTGCACCGCTTTGCCGGAACGGACATAGAACAGCTCGACGAAATCATGCTTATGCCAGCTGACCGATTGATAGATGTCGTTGTTCAAATGGTGAATGCGGATTCGTTCCTCCGGATGAATAAACTGCGCTTGCGTAAACTTGGTTTCCTCCGTCATGCGTGCGGCCTCCCACTCCACTCATTCTGAACCGATATGCCCCATGAATGATTCGATAATCTCTCTTCCCTTCGTTTTATCTCTCTATAATGAGAATGTCAAGCGTTTACATGACCATACGCGGAGGGAAAACGACGATGGAGCACCGGCATACATGGACGGCTGCCTGGATTTGGCCAAGCGGCGACAGCAATAACGGATCTGCACGCAAGCAACAACGCACCTTCTTCAGAAAATCATTCCTTGTCGCCAATCCCGCCGAGTCGAAACTGAGGGTGGAAGTAACGGCAGACAGCAAATACCGTCTTTACGTGAACGGTACTTTCGTGCTGCGCGGGCCTTGCAAGGGCGATGATTTCAGCCAATATTACGATACGATCGATCTCGTGCCTTTCCTGCGCGAAGGCAGCAACGTCATTGCGGTGGAAGTGGTTCACTATCCCCGTATTCTGGTCGGCGGCCCGTCGGAGGGCGGTCCGATGTCCGAATGGCGTTCGGATATCGGCGGCTTGTGGCTGCAGGGCAATCTGCAAGACAAGAACGGCGAGGTGCTGGAGAAGCTCGATACCGACGGCTCGTGGCTGATGACGGGCAGCGCTGCGGTCCACATTCAGAGAGAGACGCAGACGCTGTTCGTGGGCGGTACGGAAGAGGTGCAGGGCAGCCTGATTCCGGCTGACTGGCGCCAGGCCGAATTCGACGATTCTTCATGGGGCGTTTGCGGCAGGCCGATCGAGCCGCTGGACCGTTTCTGGGGCCAGCTTCTTCCGTGGCAGCTGAAGCCGCGGCCGATCCCGGAGCTGCGGGAGACGGAGCGCTCGTTCACGCGCATCATGCGCGCATCCGGCATCAAGGGGGATGCGGACGTGAATGCGATCTTCCCGCTGCGCTTGAATCCGGGCGAATCCGTCTGGCTGGAGCTGGATGCCGGCTTGCTCACGACGGGGTATGTGCAGCTGGACGTATTCGAAGGCGGCGGGGGACAGATCGATCTCCTCTATGCGGAAGCCTATGAATACGAACATCCCGAAGAGCATGGCGGGCAGAAGAAAACGGTCCGCGACGATCCCGAAGGCAAAATCCTGATCGGCAACGAGGACCGTTACAGCCCTGCGGGCTGGGGACGTCCAGGCAAGCCGGAAACGTATGAGCCGATGGGCCGCCGCGCATTCCGCTTCGTCCGGGCCGTGCTGAAGGCAGGCGATGAGCCGCTCACGCTCGCGAGTTTGCGCTGGCGCGCAACGAGTTACCCGCTGCAGGAGCTCGGCGGCGTTCGCACGTCCGATCCGCTCACGGACGATATGTGGCGCATCAGCTTGAACACGCTGCGCAACTGCATGCAGGACACGTACGAGGATACGCCGTACTACGAGCAAATGCAGTACATCATGGATGCGAAATCGCAGGCGCTGTTCACGTATTCGGTCAGCGGGGACGACCGTCTGGCACGTAAAACGATTTATGATTTCCACAGCTCGCTGATTCCGTCCGGCATGCTGCAAAGCCGTTATCCGTCCGTGGACCGCCAGGTTATTCCGGGTTTTGCGCTGTATTGGGTTCAAATGGTGCACGATCATTATGCGCATTTCGGCGATGCGGCGATGGTCCGCCGGTATTTGCCGACGATCGATGCCGTTCTCGGCTGGTTCGATCGCTTGGTGGAGGACGGGCTGGTCGGTTACATTCCCGAGCCGTATTGGGCATTCGTCGACTGGGTGGAAGCCTGGCATCCGACGGCGGGCGCTCCGCCGGCTAGAATGCACGGTGCGCTGACCGCCTATAATCTGATGTATGCCATGACGCTCCAGCAAGGCGCCGTTCTGAACGAATCGGCAGGCCGCACCGACACGGCGGCCGAATACCGGGCACGCGCGCAAGCCGTGAACGAAGCGGTGCTCGCCGCTTGCTACGACGAGGAAAGCGGTTTGTTCCGCGACGGCCCTTCCGTTGCCATGTTCAGTCAGCATTCGCAGCTGTGGGCGGTGCTCTCCGGAGCCGTGGAAGGCGAAGCGGCGGGCGAGTTGATGGATCGCATGCTGGCGCGTACGGACTTGGCGGCGGCTTCCTTCTCCATGAGCCACTTCTTGTTCCGCGCGCTCGCGAAAGCGGGACGCTACGGCCGGACCGAGCAGCTGTGGCAGGTATGGAAAGATCAGATCGCCCTCGGGCTTACCGCATGGGTGGAGGATCCGGTGCATCAGCGCAGCGACAACCATGCGTGGAGCTCGCTCCCGCTGTACGAATACCCGGCGGAGACGCTCGGGGTGAAACCGGCCCGGCCGGGTTTCGCGTCGATCCGCATCGAGCCGAAACCTGCGGGACAGACCTGGGCCGAGGGCGTCGTTCCGACGCTGCAAGGCGAAGTGCGCGTTCGCTGGGTAATCGCGGGCAGCAAATTCGTGCTGGACGCGGAGGTTCCGGCAGGCGTGCCGGTCGTCGTCGTTCTTCCGGACGGCACGGTGCATGAGCAGGATCAGGCTGCGTTCCGGGTGGAGTGCTCGGTTTAGCGCTGGAACTGGAAAACAAAGACGCTTCCAAAACCACTTGTGCGTGGGATTGGAAGCGTCTTTTTGCGATATTCGAGCTCGGCAGGAGGCTGCCGTGCAGAGGCTGCAAAGCAGAGGCCAAAGCAAATGCCTGCGTTTGCGTTGTATTATGCGCTGCGGTGGAGGTCGGCAATTTAAGCGCGATGCAATCGTGACGCGCTCGTGCCAATGCTGTCTTTGCTGCGCATACTCGCCGAATCGTCGCATTGCGGAAGCGGGCAACAGCGCAGATATGAAACGTTGGCGCCCGACGCCGATAGTGCCGCGGAAACACGATACCTCATCACGTTAGACTACTGTTGATTGCTGGCTGGCCGTCTGACTGACCGATCTGGCTGACCGTCCACGCTAACGAATCGAATGCACGCTATTGGGCCGTTTTAGGCAACTTTTGCAAGTTAACGAACCCTAGCAGCGCTATTTGGCAGAAATGAGCCGATTTCTAGGCTTTTTCACCGATTTCACTAATATAAGGTGTCCTAGATTCGTTACATTTTACAAAGAACTCTATTTGGCCGATTAAGGTGCGTACGATTCGTTAGAATGTTACATCGTGCCTCGGATAGGGGAGAAGAACTTCGACTTTGCTGCGGATGAGGACCACTCGCCGCGTTAGTCGCCCCAATTCATGCCGTAGGCTTCGCTGCAGATGAGGCCCGGGCCGCTTGCCGTGTTCGCCGCCGCCATCCATACCATTGTTTTTGCTGCCGAGGACGGTTGCGCGCCAGCATTCACGCCGTCGCCATTGATACCGAGTAGGAACTACTCGACGGTCCCTCCATCGCCGCCTTCGCGGCTGCGCGTCATCTGCTGCCAGACGGATCCGGCTGCTTCTTCGCCGCGCTGGATGCGTTCCAGCGCGATGCGGGCCTGCAGGCTGACCTCGTATTCCGGGTCAGACGCGGCTTGTTCAAGCGCCTCGACGGCCGTATCGTCGCCGGCCTCGTAGAGGAAGCGCGCGGCGCGCCAGCGGACCAGCTTGTTGCGGTCTCGGAGCGCTTCGATCATCGGTCCGACGGCGGCGGGGTCGCCGAGATCGGACAAGGTGTCGCCGGCGGTACGCCGGACGGATGCCGAGGCGTCACGCAGCGCAGCGAACAGCAGCGGCATCGACTCCGGCAGGCGCAGCTCGCCGAGGTAGACGACGGCCAGCCGCCGGATGGAGGCGTTGTCGTCGGCAATGGCCTGAGCGAGCAGCGGCAGCATCTCCGGCGTCGGCGCCGTGCGGTTCAGCGCCTCGTAGCGGACGGACCAGTCCGCGTCCGCCAGCCGCTCCGTTAGCTGCGCTGCCGTCAGCGGCGCCGGGCGCACGGCCGGCGGGGCTTCGCCCTCTGCCGAGGCGCCGAGCGCGAGCGCCGCCTCGACGAGCACTTCCAGCCGCTCCTGCGGATAGGCGGCTTCCAGCTCGCGCACGAGCTCCGCGGCAATTTCCTCGGGCTCACCGTATCGAACGCCGAGCTCCTCCAGCTTCCGCTCGCGGATCATGGAAGCGGCGGCCGCGCGGGTGACCGCCTCCGTGAATGCCGCGGGCATCGCGGCGCGCGACTCGCCGCCCGGCGTGCGCACGCGCACCTGCATCGGGATCCCCCGATACAGCTGCACGAACGCGTGGGCTTCGCCGAAAGCATCGGCAGCGCCGGGCCCGCCGACATTACCGGCTCCGCCGGCCTCGCCGCTCTGCAGCAGCGCCCGCGCCGCGGTCAAAATGCGCTCCCAGTCCGCCCCCGGCTTCCGGTCGAGCGCGATAAAATCCGCCGTGCGGAACAGTCCCCGCACGCCTTCAATGGCAAGCAGGCTGCGCAGCGGTTCCGGCGCGCCCGAAGCATCTGCGGGCGCATAGCTCAAACGCTGATTGGGCGCAAGCTTCTCGTCCACGTTCAGCTTCATCGTATTCGGACTTGGCGTAGGTTCAATGCCAATCAATTTCATCAGATATACCTCCGTATCACAGACATGCATGCCTTTCCAGTGTAAACCATCCGGCAGGCGATTCACAAACCGCGGATGAACCAAATGAGCTGCACCCCGTACACTACATACTCGAAAACGCAGCGAAAAACGAGAAAGAGCTGCACCCCGTACACTACAAGTCAGCAAACGTGGCCAGCGGTGGTATAGGGTATGAGGCAAGAAGTATGAGGCACGAAGCAAGAAGCATGAGGCATGAAGCACGAGGCAAGAGGCATATGGTATGAGGTCTGAGGTGGTTACGAGGCAAGCGGCAAGCGGGCATAAGGCATGCTAGCCGGGAGAACTCTTACAAACTGAAGGTCCAAGAATGCCAGCCATACTCCCACAATCCCGCCATTCCCCCAACCACCCCGCCAGCTCTACTCCTGCAATCGCGCGATTCCCCCGACCGCCGAGTCAGCCTTACTCCCTCAATCCCCCAATCCCCCAATCCCGCAATCCCCCATTCCCCCATTCCCCCAAATGTTTCGCCTCCCGTTCACATTCCGTGACTTTTCCGCCCCCCTTGCCGTTTGATTAATAGATTTAAGATTGGTATCTTTGAAAGAGAAGAGAGAGCGCTCCGGTGCCGGAACTCCCCCATTGACGAGAAGAGCACCAGGAAGCCAGCCAACAAATGGGAGATGTGAGAGATGCGCTACACCAATTCAGACCCTGCTGCCGTACCTAAAACATTCCGGGAAGTCAGACAATGGCGCAGACAGCGCGGCGGCAAAATGAAAGACAAAGACTATTCGTACCAAGTGCCCTTCGTCGACCCGGACCTCGTATACCTGCACGGCAATTCAACCGAGCCAACGTTGACGTGGGTCGGCCATTCCACGTTCTTCATGCAGCTCGCCGGACTGAATATCATCACCGATCCGATATGGGCGGAGAAACTGGCATTCCATAGACGGCTGACGCGCCCGGGGATCAGCGCGGCCGACGTTCCGCCGGTCGACGTCATTCTCATCTCGCATTCGCATTACGATCACTTGAACATCGCTTCCCTGAAGCAGCTGACCGGCAGCAAAGTGCTGATCGTGCCCGTCGGCCTGGCCGACAAGCTCCGCCGCAAAGGCTTCTCGTCCATCATCGAGCTGGACTGGTGGCAGTCGGCCGAGGTAAGCGGCGTGAAATTCACCTTCGTTCCGGCGCAGCACTGGACGAGAAGAACGCTGGTCGATACGAACTCCTCGCTCTGGGGCGGGTTTGTCATCGAGTGCAAGGATGCGCCGACCGTATATTTTGCGGGAGATAGCGGGTATTTCGACGGATTTAAGCAGATCGGGATGCGATTCCCGGACATCGACGTGGCGCTCATGCCGATCGGCGCGTACGATCCGGAATGGTTCATGGGGCCGCAGCACGTAACGCCGGAGGAGGCGCTCAAGGCGTTCCGCGATACGGGCGCGCGCTGCTTCGTGCCGATGCATTACGGCTCCTACAAGCTGGCGGACGATACGCCGCGCGAAGCGCTCGACCGGTTGGAAGCGGAGATGAACCGGCTGCGGCTTACCGCGGAAACCGTACGGATTTTGCCGCACGGGGAGACTTGGCAGCTAAAGAAGTGAGCATCGCCCAATGGTTATGTGCTATAATGGTGTGATGAGTAACATTATTAGCGAAGGACGGGATACCTGAATGATCAGTACAAGCGGCATCACGCTTCGATACGGCAAACGTGCGTTATTCGAAGATGTTAATATCAAGTTCAACCCGGGCAACTGCTACGGCCTGATCGGCGCGAACGGCGCGGGCAAATCGACGTTTCTGAAGATTTTGTCCGGCGAAGTCGAGCAGTCTCACGGCGAAGTGCATATCACGCCGGGCGAGCGCATCGCGGTTCTGAAACAGAACCATTACGAATACGATAACTTCCTCGTGCTCGAGACGGTCATCATGGGCCACAAGAAGCTGTATGAAGTGATGAAAGAGAAAGACGCGATCTACGCGAAAGCGGAATTCACGGACGAAGACGGCATGCGCGCAGGCGAGCTGGAAGCGGAATTCGCCGACATGAACGGCTGGGAAGCGGAATCCGAAGCGGCAGGCATGCTGAACGGCCTCGGCATTCCTCCTGAACTGCACGACAAGCAGATGGCTGAGCTCTCCGGTAACGAGAAGGTTCGCGTATTGCTGGCGCAAGCGTTGTTCGGCAATCCGCAGATCCTGCTCCTCGATGAGCCTACCAACCATCTCGACATGCAGTCGATCGAATGGCTCGAGAACTTCCTCGGCAGCTACGAAGGCACCGTTATCGTAGTATCCCATGACCGTCACTTCTTGAACCAAGTTTGTACGCATATCGCCGATATCGATTTCGGCAAAATCCAGATGTACGTCGGTAACTACGACTTCTGGTACGAGTCCAGCCAGCTGGCACTCACGCTGATGCGCGACAACAACAAGAAGAAGGAAGACAAGATCAAGGAACTGCAAGCGTTCATTCAGCGCTTCAGCGCCAACAAATCCAAATCCAAGCAGGCGACTTCCCGTAAGAAGCTGCTTGATAAAATTTCGCTCGACGACATTCGTCCGTCGAACCGGAAATATCCGTTCATCCACTTCAAGCCGGAACGCGAAGCAGGCAAACAGCTGCTCCTGACGGACGGTTTGACGAAGGCGATCGACGGCACGAAGCTGATCGACAACTTGACGATCGCGATCAACAAAGGCGACAAAATCGCCCTCGTCGGTCCGAACACGCTGCCGAAGTCGCTCTTGTTCCAACTGCTCATGGGCGAAGTCGAAGCGGATGCCGGCACGTACCAATGGGGCATTACGACGACGCAAGCTTATTTCCCGAAAGATAACGCGGAATACTTCGACGGCGTGGAATTGAACCTGGTCGACTGGCTGCGCCAATACTCCAAGGATCAAGACGAAAGCTTCATCCGCGGCTTCCTTGGCCGGATGCTCTTCTCCGGCGACGAAGCGCTGAAGAAAGCAAGCGTCCTGTCCGGGGGCGAGAAAGTACGCTGCATGCTGTCCAAAATGATGCTGTCCGGCTCGAACGTGCTGCTGATGGACGAACCGACCAACCACTTGGACTTGGAATCCATCACCGCGCTCAACAACGGATTGATCGATTTCGACGGCACGCTGATCTTCACCTCGCATGACCATCAGTTCGTGCAGACGATCGCGAACCGCATTATCGAAATTACGCCGAACGGCATTATCGACCGGATTATGACGTACGACGAGTACCTCGAGAGCGCGGAAGTCAAAGCGCTGCGCGAGCGCATGTACCCGGCTGAATAATTTTGCTGAATAATGACTGGACAAGAGACCGTACTCCCGCCGAGTACGGTCTCTTTTCGTAGTTCTTGCTCTCCGGCTGCCCTCATACGATAGGAAGGGAACGGCTAATCGGGGATTGCCGGGCTTTCGTTTAACGGACGTGAATCAGTGCGCCGGTTGTGGTAAAATAAGCGAAAGCGACAAAGCTAGACGAAATTATAAAGGAGTCGATTTTTTATGTCCTTTTTCGATAAAGTCAAGCAGGGGGCGTCGGATGCAGCGAAGAAAGCGCAGCAGACCGTCGAGATCACCAAGATGAAAGCGCAAATTTCCGGCAAAGAGAAGGATATCGAGCGGCTTTGCGCCCAAATCGGCGCAGCGGTGTACCGCGGTCATCAGGCGGGAGATATCGCATCCACGGAGCAGGAAGTCATGGAATGCTGCCATCAAGCGGATGAGCTGCATACGGAAATCAAGCTGCTCGAAGAACGGATCAAATTAACCCGCAACGAGAAAACCTGCACATGCGGCAAGGTCGTCACGCTCGAAACGCGTTTCTGTCCGGACTGCGGCGCTTCGCTGGCCGAAGAGCCGAAAGCCGCGCATACGACCGTCGGCGAAATCGTCGTGATTTGCAATCAATGCCATACGGAGAACGAACTGAACGCGAAGTTTTGCGTTTCCTGCGGAGCGGGCCTGAACAGCGGCTCGGCTGCCGAAGAGGTTTATTAATCGCAATCATCGGCCTCCTAACGTAAAGAACGCCATTCTTTCATCTTAAACGAGCAGTCTTGGACGCGCGCTTCCCGCGATGCGAACCGAGGCTGTTTTTTTTCTGCCGCCCCCTGTTTCGAACGAGTGCTGATATGGGTAATATCGGGATATATATAATAATGTCCATGTAAATGAACGATTAACTTAATGGGAGGCGTTTACAATGCTGGTACCCGTGGAGTCCAAGCAAATCGCATTCTGCTCGTACAATGAAGATGAATCATCCTTGTATCTGTACTATCATACAGGCGATGTAGCCATTTTCTCTTCGATCGGAAAGCAGGAATACCAGTCCGTAATCGATTCCCCGAACCGCTATGACACCTTGATGAATCTGATGAAGAAGGGCCAGACCGAAGGGCCGTTACCCGAACTGTACGAGGAATTTGAACAAAACTAGGCGGACGCGAACAGTTGGTATTATTTACATGTTGCGGCATTGTTCGTTGGGGAATGGGACTTTGGGCTTTGTCGTAGGACTTCAGGTTAATGGTTTGTAAAGGAGTTATTCATAACGAATATGCGCGTTTCAGGTTCAGACGTCCCGATGGGGGCGTCTTTTTTGATGGGAACAGATCCCGCACATGGTTCAAATTAACTATTCCATGTTTCGACAAATGGGACAGGCGGTCGATATGGCGTTTCGGACCGGTTCCGTACAATGAAGACGTCAAACCGATATTAATCCTTCCAAACCACTTGATCGAGAAAGGGAGAGCGTATGAAAAAGAGTACAGCTTTGCTAGCAACCCTCGTCCTGAGCGCTTCGCTGCTTCTTCTGGCAGCGGCTTCCGCTGCGACAGCTTCGCAGACCGTAGGACAAGTTCAGTCCAGCGTCAGCTTCCGCAGTCTTCCGTCCACTTCGTCGACCGTGTACAAGTATTTGAAGCAAGGCGAACAGGTTGTCATATTGGAGCAAGTGAACGCGTATTGGTACAAGGTCCAAGACGTGACCGGCGCGATCGGCTATATCTCCGCAGACGATAAATATATCGAGATCGTCGCGAGCGGCAGCAACGGCAGCTCCGCGGCCAACAGCGCGACCATCGCGGCCTCGGTCTCGTTCCGCACGGGTCCTTCGACGGATAACGCGCGTATCCGGTATTTGTCCAAAGGGGAGAAGGTGACCATCACGGGTCAGCCGAACAGCAGCTGGTATGCAGTCACGGCTGCCGACGGCACCAAAGGTTACGTTAGTTCGGATCCCCAATACATAACGGTAAACGGCACGATCACACAGCCAGGCGGCAGCACATCCGGCGGTTCCGGCGCCGCGACAGGCAATGCGACGATCGTCGCTTCCGTCTCGTTCCGCACGGGCCCGTCAACCGACAACGCGCGGATTCGTTACTTGTCCAAAGGCGAAACGGTCACCATTACGGGACAGCCGAACAGCTACTGGTACGCGGTTACGGCTGCCGACGGGACCAAAGGCTACGTAAGCACGGATACCCAGTACATTAAGGTGACCGGCAGCATCCCTTCCGGCAACAATACCGGCAATAGTTCCGGCGGCAACGCTTCCGGCGGAACGGGCGGATCCAATTCGGGAAGCTCGGATCAGGCCGTGATCATCGAACGCGTCATCGCCGCGGGCATGAAATATTGGGGCACGCCCTATGAGTACGGCTCCGATCGCAACACGACGACCACCTTCGACTGCTCGGATTTCGTACGTACCGCATACCGCGAGGGAGCGAACCTGACACTGCCTTCCGATTCGCGCAAACAAGGCGATTACGTGCGCAATCTCGGCAGCGTGAAGACGGACTGGCATCAGCTGAAGCGCGGGGATCTCATGTTCTTCATGGATTCCAAGGGCACCAGCGCAGCAGCGTACGCGAACGTGAACAAAGCGGCGGAGACCATTACGCATGTCGGCATTTACTTGGGAGACGGCCAAATCCTTCACACCTACTCCACGGCATCCGGCGGCGTCAAGACAAGCGTGATCGCGGGCTCGCAGTGGGAATACCGGTTCTTGTTCGGAGGCAGCGTGCTGTAGGACGCGCCATTCTAGCATCTTCGCATTAACTTATACTAGTAGTACACCAATGCAGTATTGCATCATTGAACAAGCGCGATTGCCCTGGTTTGGGGCGGTTGCGCTTTTTGAGTTTTTCCAGCCTGCGTTCTATAATGGGGATGAAAATTCGTACGGAGAGCTTGCCAAGCGCAGCCATTATAACGCTAAAGGAGATCGGGGAATGACGGAAATTTGGGAATCCAGTTTTATCGAGAATCAGATGATGTGGGGATTTGAGCCTTCGGAATCGGCCATCCTGATCAAAGATTTATTTCTTGCGAAGAACGTGAAAGATATCTTGATTCCCGGCTTCGGATACGGCAGAAACGCAAAGATTTTTATGGACAACGGAATTCGGGTGACAGGCATTGAGATTTCGCAAACGGCGATTGATCTGGCAAGGAAAGCAGGGCTTGCGAATCCTGTGTTTCACGGCTCGGTATCGGATATGCCCTTCGACGACAAACAGTATGACGGTATATTCTGTTATGCGCTGATTCACTTATTGAACAAGGATGAGCGAGAGAAGTTCATTCAAGCTTGCTACAATCAGCTGAAGCCAGGCGGAACGATGGTGTTCACGACGATTTCGAAGGATGCTCCGATGTACGGCAAGGGGAAACAACTAGGGAAAGACTACTACGAAATCATGGATGGCATGAAAATGTTCTTCTATGATGCGGAATCGGTCGATCAAGAGTTTGGAAAATATGGACAAATCGACTGTTCGGAAATCGTTGAACCGCATAAGAATGCGGAGAATAAACCGGCTTTTCCATTTATCATGATCAAATGTCATAAGGAACTGGGATGATATAAAAATACGATAGGTATAGCGCACCTGGGCGTCCAGAATGGGCAGAAAAAAAGCCGTCACTGCATTAGCTGCAGGACGACTCGGGAGCATTCCATGGGATTGTATTGCTGATTGCGTTTCGTGAGCAGATCGTTGCGGAACTTCACCGACGAGTAAGGCTCTTGCATGAGCTCGAACCAGCGGTCGATCGTATCCCTGGATTCCAGCATTTCGCCGAAGCCGCTTGCGACGAAGTATTCGCAATTGACTTCTTCCTGGCCGGGGATCGGTTCGTAGAACAGCATCGGGATTCCTTTGCTGAGGCCTTCCGTGCAGGTCATGCCGCCGGGCTTCGTAATGAGCAGGTCGGATACGTCCATCAGCTTGTTGATTTCCTTCGTGAAGCCGAGCACCTTGATATTGGGATGCTGATAAACGGGATCGGCGAGCATGCGTTCGCGCACTTTCTCGTTGCTGCCGACGCAGTAGATGAGCTGAACGCGGTCGCGCCAGCGAGTCATATAACTGAGCAGGTCGTCGCTGTACATAATGCCCCAGCCGCCGCCCATGATAAGCACCGTTGGCATCGGTTTCAAGTCGAATTGCGCCTGCAGCTCGGATTTGTCGTGCGTCTGCCAGAAGTTCGGGTGAACGGGAATGCCGGTTACCTGAATCCGGCTGGCGGATATGCCGCGCTCCAACAGTTTGTTCTTCACTTCATTCGTAGAAACCAGATATTTGTTCACTTCGGAGCTTGTCCAGGTGCCATGCGCATCGTAGTCCGTAATGAGCGTATAGAGCGGCGTCGTCAGGCCGAGACGTTTTAAGCGTGATACAACGGCGTTCGGAACCGGATGCGTGCATACGATCAGGTCGGGCTTCAATTGCGTGATCACCTGCGAAGTGTGGGTATAAAATAAGCGATGAAGCGCCAGCTGCGTGAAACGGTTCAACGATTTTTTATATTGTCTGCGATAGAGCCTGCCGAGCAGTTTGGGCTGTTTCGTAACCGTTCTCCGATATGCGGACACAATAAGCGGACCGAGCACCGGGTTCAAAAAATTGCCCAGTTCGATTACGCGGGTTTGGATGGAGGAATCGAGCGACCGCAGGCCGACGGCCAACGCGTAGGCAGCCTGCGTATGCCCGGAGCCGAATCCCTCGGAAAGCAGCAGCACTCGTTTTTTATGCATATTCTCACCTGCTTCTCTTACCTTATCAGTACAGCCGTAATACTCTCTTATCATATTACGACGGGCAGACGGCGAGCACAAGGATGGAATTAAGACTTGCGTATGATTGCACGGTTATTTTATCCTAAAACACAGACGGTTATGGCCATATCAGGCCAAAAACGGAAAAAATCGGATCGGGAACGGAGCGATGAGCATGCAAGAGCAGCAGAGAAGAATACCGGAACTGGGTGCAATAGTAGCGTTCACGAATAAAACAGGCCGTTATGCAGGCGAGGTAATGGAAATTAATGGGCCGCGGGCGCTGGTGAAGGTGCTGGCCGTGTTGAAGCATCCCGAACAAGGCGATCTGCACAACCCGTATAATCCGGATGTGCCGATGTTCCATGAGCGCCGGGCGCTCAGCTATACGGAGAAGACGAATGTGTTATTCGGCGAAATTGAACCGTTCTACGGAGAAGTACCGGATTATAAGGAATCGCGCGCTCGCGCGTTGGCTGCGGAAATCGAAGGGCTTGACCGGCTGAAGCGGTGGGCGGAACGGGGTCTGGACGCGCTTCGGACGCTGGAGAAGGAATACTAAGGGGAAGCAGTTGATCCAGAGGAAGCGATTCTAGAAGAGGTCATTCAAGAAGAGGCAATGAGGAACAAGCAATCAGCAAAAGCAATCAGGACAAAGGATGCAGTTCGCAGTGAAAGAGTTTGGGGGAATTGCGGATTTTGACTAAATGACCATATTGTATTTATGGTCATTCGATGATAAGCTGAGTCCATAAGATGAGCGAAGGAGGCTGCAGCGATGACGGGCACGAAGAAACCGGTCGACCGCAGGGCACAGATCGTGGAAGCGGCGGGGAAGTCTTTTGCCATGTTCGGCTACAAGGCGACGACGATGGAGCTGGTGTCCAAAATCGCCGCGGTCGGCAAGGGAACCATCTACACCTTCTTCGCGACGAAGGAAGAGCTGTTCAGCGAAATCATCGGCGAGCTTGCCAAGGAGCTGCGCGAAATCGCGGACCGGACGATCGATCATGACCGGCCGTTCTTCGATAATTTGTCGGCGGCGCTGCATGAGCTGCTGCTGTTCCGCGAGAAGCACGAGCTGATCGTGAAGCTTTCCCAGGAAGTGCGGGACTTCGGCACGCCGATGGCGAAGGACGGCATCGCCAAGCTGGAGCAGGCGATCGTCGCCGTGCTCGAGCAGGAAGTGTCGTATGCCATCCGCAAGGGCGAGCTGCGCAGCGCCAATCCGAAAATGACGGCTTTCGTCATGCTGAAGCTGTACTTGGCGCTCGGCACGGAATGGAGCAAGCATCAAGAACCGCTTACCAGGGGAGAACTGGCCGATTATTTCAGCGGGCTCATGCGAGATGGTTTGTTGCAGCGTTAAGGAGAAGGGTAATTAAAGATGCAGAGCACGGGTGGTGCAGGCGGACAAGGTCGCAGGCTGTTGGCGGAATGAGGCGGTTTGTATTAAAAATCGTACAAAGCATCGTGCGAGGAAGCCAGCAGCCGGAGTTTTGTACGAAAAATCGTACAAAGCAGTGTGCGAGGCAGCCCAACACGGGGGTTTTGTACGAAAAATCGTACAAAGAAGCGTGCGAGGCAGTCCGACGCGGGAGTTTTGTACGAAAATTCGTACAAAGAAGTGTGCGAAGAAGCCGGTAGATCAGGCTCAAGAAAGAGACTGCATCGCCTTCGCGGCCCGGCCCCGTGGAGCGTTGTGTGAATCCAGATTGTGACCTGCGCGCCGTCGTCCATGGTAGTGGCGGCCTGCTCGGAGTGGAGTGCGGTATCGTCGACGGCCCAGAACCTGCTACAAAACGACCTCAATCGTCATCCAGACGGCGGATGCCGTACGGATCTTTGATCCGTGGTAAAGATTGGAGTAAAGATCGAATGAAAGAGCGGCGTCGCGCTGCTTCTTTTTTTGCTCGTGATTGACCAAAAGTCTAATTTGGTCAACTGGTTCAAAAAAGTGAATGAATATGGAGGCGCAAAACATGCAAGGTTTATCATTGTTCGGCAAAGAGTTAAGCCGGATTGTACGCAATCCGAAGCTGCTTATTCCGATCCTCGGGATTTTGTTCATTCCGATCATGTACAGCGGAATGTTGATCGGTGCTTTCTGGGATCCTTACGGGAAGCTGGATAAGATGCCTGTCGCCGTCGTCAATGCGGACGCAGGCGCGGATTTCAAAGGGAAGCCGCTGAGCGTCGGGGCGGATCTGGTCAAGGAGCTGAAGGCGAACCCGTCGTTCAAATGGACGTTCGTCGACGCGAAGCAAGCGGAGGACGGGTTGAAGAACGGCAATTATTATTATGTCATCGAAATTCCTTCCGAGTTCTCGCAGCAGGCGACGACGCTATTGGATAAAGAGCCGCATCCGGCGGCGCTCAAGTATTTGACGAACGACAGCGAGAACTTCTTGGCTGCGAAGATCGGCGCTTCGGCGATCGAGAAGCTGCAAACCGATATTTCGCAGCAGGTGACCAAAGCTTATGCGGAAGCGGTATTCGGCAGTATCGGCGAAGCCGCTGACGGATTCACCCAAGCGAGCGAAGGCGCGGGCAAGCTCGCGGACGGCGCGAAGGATGCGGAGCAGGGCGCTGCGCAGCTTCGCGACAATATCGCGAAGCTCGCAAGCAGCACGAAGCAGCTTGTCGGCGGCGTGGACGCGCTGGGCAGCGGCGCCGGCCAGTTGAAGGCCGGCACGGCCGCGGTCAGCGACGGCTCGGCGAAGTTATCCGCCGGGCTCGGGAAGCTTGCCGCCGCTGGCGAACGGCTCGGCGATGGCGCGGACTCGGCCGTATCGGCCGGCGCGAAGCTGGCCGATGGGCTGGCATCGGCGCAGCAGAGCAGCGCCGATCTCGCCGGCGCAGCCGCGAAGCTGTCGGCGGCGCTGGACGCGTACGCCGCCGCGCAGGAAGGCGCAGCGCGGGAGGATAGCGCGCTGCAAGGGTTGATCGGCGCAGCCCGCGAGCTATCCGCGGGCGCAGCCGGGCTCTCCGGCGGCAGCGCGAAGCTGGCCGCCGGCGGGGCGCAGCTGCAGCAGGGGCAGCGCTCCCTGCAGCAAGGGCTTGATGCGCTGCACGCGCAGCTCGCAGCCGCAGCGCAGAGCGGCGCCGAGCTGTCCGCCGGCGCCAAGACCGCCGCGGCGGGCGCCGCGAAGCTGGCGGACGGCGCAGCCGCCGCGGGCCGCGGCGCGGCGCAGCTGTCGGGCGGCGCCGACAAGCTGGCCAGCGGCTCCGCCGCGCTCGCGAGCGGCGCTTCGCAGCTCGCCGGCGGCTCGGCCGAGCTGTCGGGCAAGCTCGGCTACGCCGCAAGCCAAACCGAGGGCGTCATCGGAACCGACGCCCTGTACGACATGTTCGCGAATCCCGTCCATGTCGAGGAGCGCAAGCTGACGAACGTGCCGAACTACGGCACGGGCTTCGCCCCGTATGCCTTGTCGCTCGGCCTGTTCGTCGGCGCGCTGCTCTCGACCATGGTCGTGCCGATGCGCGAGACCGGCACGAAACCGCGCTCCGCTTGGAGCTGGTTCGTCAGCAAGGCGCTGCTCTTCGCGGGCGTCGGCGTTATTCAGGCGCTGATCGCCGACGCGATTCTGCTGTACGGCATCGGCATGCACGCCAATCACATGGGCGCATTCGTCGGGATGTCGGTCTTGACGAGCATCGCGTTCATGATGATCATCCAATTCCTCGTCACCTTGCTGGATCAGCCGGGACGATTCGTGTCCGTCATCCTGCTGATCCTGCAGCTGACCGGCAGCGCCGGCACTTACCCGCCGGAGCTCGTGCCAGCTTGGCTGCAGCGCATCGGGGTATGGCTGCCGATGACGTACGCCATCCGTTCGTTCCGCGAGATCCTGACCGGCAACGAGCTGCAGACAACAGGCGGCAACGCTGCTTTCCTGGCGGTCGTCGCCATCTTGTTCGCGGCGCTCTCGCTCATCGTGTTCGTGATGATGCGGCGCAAGGAACAGCGTCAAACCGCTGTTCCTTCCGAATTGGCGTTATAATGAAGGAACAGGTTGAGCTCGGATAATCGGCAGGAGTGAATTTCCGTTTGTCGGCCTCACGCAACAAGGGCGAAATCCCCGGAACAGCGCGCAGCTGTCCGGCGGACTTCGCCCTTGTTCATGTTCCAGCGCCGCGAACGGGCCCAACAGCGGATTCCGCCTCCTTATCTAAAAGGCATATGCAGCTGCTTAACAAGTTGGACGGGCCGCATTTCTATTTCACAAACCCGTCCTAAGGGTTAAGCTGCCTCCCGCATACTCGCGATTTGGAAGATGCGGCCCCAAATGTAACGAATCTCAGCCGCCTTATGTTGTACGTTTTAGCTGGTTTTTGAAGCTAAGGAACTCCAGCGATGCTAAAGGGTCTTTGTTCAACCGTTACAGCACGTTTCAGTGTCCATAAGGTGGACTGGGTTCGTTAGCAGCCGCAAGGACGCTAGAACTCCCTAATAGCGCCAGCTGAGTTCGTTACGCTTGATCCAGCGACACAAGCTTGCAGAGGTGCTTGTGTTGTGTGATCGTGGACTGGAATCGCTTGTGAATCAAATGTGGTCCCCTAACATCAAGAAAGGCGCTGCCATCCCGGCAGCGCCTTTCCGATTCCCATCCAACTCCATGTTCCTTCAATACTTACGAATTAATAAACACAGTCAAAATCGGCTTCCGGTAATCCACCTGGTAACCAAGCCCCTTCGACAAAGCGGCCAAAGGCAGGTAAGTCAGCGAATTTCCGCCCGACTGCTGCAGATAAGCCGGCGTCTCGAGCGGGACGGTCTGCCCGTTCACGACCATCGACTTCGCGCCCATCGTGAACGCGACCTTCTTGCCGCCGGAGGCGATCGTCGCCGTCCGCGTTTTATTGTCCCAATTCAGCGTCGCGTGCAGCGCATTAGCCACGTCGCGCATCGGCAGGAACGTCGTATTGTTTTTCAATACGGGCGGATTGCTGCCCTTCAAGTCCGTGCCGTTCACGATGACGCGAAGCGGGGCTCCTGCAGCCAGCGCAGCCGGATCGCGATAATCGCCCCAGATGCCTTGGGCGAATGCGCGGCCCATGACGTCGTAGCCGGATTGTTTCGGATGAATGTCGCCTTTCAAGATGTACGTGTACGTGAGCTCGTTGCCTTTGAACGGCGTGGATACGTCAACCGTGCGAACATCGTAGCCTTCCTGCGTCAGCTTGGCGGCAAGCGTCTCGTCCAAGCCTTTCAGCTTCGTTACGCCGCCAGTCAGAATATCATATTGCGACTTCGTTATGGCCTTGTTCAATATTGAAGGAGCAGGTGCCGGCAGATACTGATCCGCGAAGACGATCGTCGTTTTCGGATTCAAGGCGAGAATCGAGCGAAGCGAAGACTCCAGCTGCGGCACGTAGTCCGCCAGCATCGTATCCAGTTTCGTCTGCAGTTCGGCGTCCGTGATGCCTGTCGTCCGAATGTCGTCGAAGATCGGCGTAAAATCGTTCCCGCCGATCGTCAGCGTGACAAGGTCGGCTTTCTTCAGATCGTCAGCCAGTGCGGCAGACTTGCCAATAATCTCCGCATTGAAGGTATACGCCGAAGGGTCTATGCTGTCTTTAGCCAAATTCGGCTGGATCTCTTCGGGGGTCACGCTTGTACCGTTCGCTGCCGCCTTCAAGAAGTTGTTCAGACCCGGCGTGCGGAGCGCCATTATGCCATAGTTCTTCACATCCGCGCGTCCGTGGTAGAGCGCTTGTTCATATACGCGGTCGACGTAGCCGTAAGGAACGGAAGTTAATTGCATGCCGTTCTCGTACCCGACGGTCAACGAATCCCCGACAGCAACGATGTGAAGCGGTTCGCCTGTTGCAGCAGCCTTCGGCGCGGCCGGTGCGGCTGAGTAAGTGCGCACTGTGGCTTCTGAAGCAAGCGGGGATGACGCCGGCTTGGCAATCGGCCCCAAACCTTCCGCGTAAGCGGCCCCCGTACCGATCGTGGCGAGCAATAGCACCGCCGTCAATGCCGCAGTCCGGCTCTTGGACTTTTTGAACGTACGCAGCAAATGAAACACTTCCCTTCGACAAATTATGTGTGTAAATGAAAATAAATGTACAAAAAGTGCAAATCCAAACCGCCCCTGCAGTCCGTTTCGGTAAGGAAGTCTTATCACTTTTAGCAAAATATTAAATTGATATCGATATAGGGTGATGATACAATCAAATAATAACGAAATCCCATGAAACCAGTCCGTAAGTCACAAGGATGCTGATGAATCCGGCATTTTTATCCAGCCGCTGCTCAGCGTCTTTTTTTGAAGAATGTTGTGAAAGCCGATAGGAAATGTTTTCATACCGGAGTCAATTTCGTCATTAGGATCGCAAGGGACTGACTCTTACCTGCCTGTATTTTACGCCATTCAGGGCAAGAAAAGAAGTCGAATTCTGCAAAAGAATCCGTTCTTTCTACTCGTTTATTCAAAAATTTCTTATAGAGAGGTTGCATCCAAGTGAAAGAGAACCGTTTAGGGTTGCCGCCGAAGCAAGGCCTGTATGACCCGCAACATGAGAAAGACGCCTGCGGCATGGGTTTTGTGGCTAACATCAAGGGATTGAAATCACACACGATTATCCAGCAGGCGCTGACGGTGCTTGAGAACATGGAGCATCGCGGCGGACAAGGAAGCGAGCCGAACACGGGAGACGGAGCAGGTATCCTGCTTCAAATCCCGCATGGTTTCTTCTCCCGCGAACTGAAGGGGCTCGGCATCGAGCTTCCGGCTAACGGAGAATATGCCGTCGGCATGTTGTTCCTGTCGCAAGACGAGAGCGTGCGCAGCAAGCACGAGCGTGAACTGGAAGCGATCATTCGCGAAGAAGGCCAAACGCTTATCGGCTGGCGTACCGTTCCGACGAACGACGAGAAGCTTGGACATTCCGCGAAGACGGTGAAGCCGTTCGTTCGCCAAGTGTTCATCGGCAGAAATGCATCGCTTCAGGATGAGCTTGCGTTCGAACGCAAGATTTACGTCATCCGCAAGCGCGCCGAGCTGGCAATCCGCTATTCCGGCATGGAAGGCGCGGACAGCTTCTATTTCTCCAGCTTCTCGAGCAAGAAAATCGTGTACAAGGGGATGCTGACGACCGAGCAGGTTCGTTCTTTCTACACAGAGTTGAACGACGAAGCGATGGAAACGGCGATTGCCCTGGTTCACTCCCGGTTCTCGACGAACACGTTCCCAAGCTGGGAACGCGCGCATCCATACCGTTATCTGATCCACAACGGCGAGATCAACACGCTGCGCGGTAACGTCAACTGGATGCATGCCCGTCAAACGTTGTTCGCATCGGAATTGTTCGGCGAAGATTTGGACAAAATCAAACCGATTATCAATCCGGACGGCTCCGACACGGCGATGTTCGACAACACCTTGGAATTCCTGTACCTCTCCGGACGCTCGCTGCCGCATGCGGCAATGATGATGGTGCCTGAGCCATGGTCCAACCATGAGGGCATGAGCGACGAGAAGAAAGCTTTCTACGAATACCACAGCTGCCTAATGGAACCGTGGGATGGTCCTGCCGCAATGGCATTCACCGACGGTACCCAAATCGGCGCTATCCTCGACCGGAACGGTCTTCGTCCTGCCCGTTATTATGTAACGAAGGACGACGTCATCATTCTCGGTTCCGAGGCGGGCACGGTTCACGTCGATCCGGAGAACGTTGTCTATAAAGACCGTCTTCGTCCAGGCCGCATGCTGCTTGTTGATACCAAAGAAGGCCGCATCGTTTCCGACGAAGAAGTGAAAGCGCAAATCGCGACGGAGAATCCGTACCGCGAATGGCTGGATGAGCATCTCGTCGGTCTTGACGACTTGCCGGACGCGCCGGAGCTTCCGGAACCGGACCATGATACGGTCGAACAGCGCCAGCAGGCATTCGGCTACACGTTCGAAGATCTGCGCAAAGTGCTGGAGCCGATGGCTGGCAGCGGTGTAGAGCCGATCGCTTCCATGGGTTACGACGCGCCGCTGGCGATTCTGTCGGAACGCCCGCAGCGTCTGTTCAACTACTTCAAGCAAATGTTCGCGCAAGTGACGAACCCGCCGATCGACGCGATCCGCGAGGAAATCATCACGGCAACGGGCACGACGCTCGGACCTGAGCGCAACCTGCTCAATCCGGAGCCGGAGAGCGCGCGCCAGATCCGTCTGCCATCGCCGGTCCTGTCGAACGAAGAATTCGCGAAGCTGCGCCATGTGCGCCGCCCGGGCTTCAAGTCGATTACGCTGCCGACGCTGTTCGAAGCAGCCGAGGGCGTAGAGGGACTGCGTTTCGCGATTAAGCAAATGTGCGAAGCGGCTGACCGCGTTATCGGCAAAGGCCATAACGTGCTGATCCTGTCCGACCGCGGCGTGGATCGCGAGAATGCGGCGATTCCTTCGCTGCTGGCCGTATCCGCCCTGCATCATCATCTCATTCGCGAAGGCACGCGGACGAAAGTCAGCATTTTGCTGGAATCCGGCGAGCCGCGCGAAGTGCATCACTTTGCCTTGCTGCTCGGCTACGGCGTAAGTGCGGTTAACCCGTACCTCGCGTTCGAGACGCTCGACGATATGATTCGTCAAGGCATGCTCAAAGGCGTTACGCATGAGAAAGCCGTTAAGAACTTCATTAAAGCAGCTACCAAAGGCGTTGTGAAAATCCTGTCCAAAATGGGGATCTCCACGATTCAATCGTACCGCGGCGCGCAAATTTTCGAAGCTGTCGGCTTGAATCAAGAAGTCGTGGATGCTTACTTCACATGGACGGAGACTCGCATCGGCGGTATCGGCCTTGAAGTCATCACGGATGAAACGCTGAAGCATCATAACCGCGCATTCTCCGATCAAGAAGGACGCGTGAAGGAGCTTGACTCCGGCGGCGAATACCAGTGGCGTAAAGACGGCGAAGACCATCTGTTCACGCCGCAGACGATTCATACGCTGCAGATGGCTTCCCGCGCGAATGATTATAAATTGTACAAGAAGTTCTCGGACCTCGTGCAAGGCGAAGACAAGAAGCATCTGACGCTTCGCTCGCTGCTCGACTTCAACTTCGCTGCGGATCCGGTGCCTCTGGACGAAGTCGAATCGGTGGAATCCATCGTGAAACGCTTCAAGACCGGCGCGATGTCCTACGGCTCCATCTCGAAGGAAGCGCATGAAGCGCTGGCGATCGCGATGAACCGTATCGGCGGACGCTCCAACACGGGTGAAGGCGGCGAAGATCCGGCGCGCTTCATTCCGGATGCGAACGGCGATTCCCGCCGCAGCGCGATCAAGCAAGTCGCTTCCGGACGTTTCGGCGTTACGAGCAACTACTTGGTCAACGCGGACGAAATTCAAATCAAGATGGCGCAAGGCGCGAAGCCGGGCGAAGGCGGACAACTGCCAGGACGCAAAGTTTACCCTTGGGTAGCCGAAGTCCGCGGATCCACGCCAGGTGTCGGTCTGATCTCGCCTCCGCCGCATCACGATATCTATTCGATCGAGGATTTGGCCGAGCTCATTCATGATCTCAAGAACGCCAACCCGCGCGCGCGGATCAACGTGAAGCTCGTATCCGAAGTCGGCGTCGGCACAATCGCTGCAGGCGTGGCCAAGGGCCGTGCGGACGTTATTCTCGTCAGCGGCTACGACGGCGGCACGGGCGCATCGCCGCTCGCATCGCTCCGTCATGCAGGCATGCCTTGGGAGCTTGGCCTTGCCGAGACGCACCAAACGCTGATGCTGAACAACCTGCGCGATCGCGTCGTCGTGGAGACGGACGGCAAAATCATGAACGGCCGCGACCTTGCGATCGCAGCATTGCTCGGCGCGGAAGAATTCGGCTTCTCGACGGCTCCGCTCGTCGTGCTTGGCTGTATCATGATGCGCGTCTGCCAGCTGGATACTTGTCCGGTCGGCGTCGCGACGCAGAACCCGGAACTTCGTCAGAAGTTCATGGGCGATCCAAGCCATGTGGCGAACTACATGCTGTTCGTTGCGCAAGAGTTCCGCGAATTCATGGCGAAGCTCGGCTTCCGCACCGTCAACGAAATGGTTGGCCGCGTAGACCGTCTGCAAACCAAAGACCTGATCGATCACTACAAGCTCAAAGGCATCGATCTTCGTCCGCTGCTGCACCAAATGGAGGTTCCTCAGGATGCCGCCCGTTACAACACGCAGCAGCAGGATCATAAATTGGAAGAGTCGCTCGACATGCAGCATCTGCTGACGCTTGCGCAGCCGGCGCTCGAATCCGGCGAGCAAGTGCGCGCGACGCTGCCGATCACGAACATCAACCGCGTTGTCGGTACGATCGTGGGCAGCGAAGTAACGCGCAAATACGGCGCTCAAGGGCTGCCGGAAGATACGATTTCGTTCCACTTCGTCGGTACGGGCGGACAGAGCTTCGGTGCGTTCCTGCCGAAGGGCATTACGCTCTCGCTGGAAGGCGACTCCAATGACTATGTCGGCAAAGGGCTGTCCGGCGGTAAAATCATCGTCGCTCCGTCTCCGAAGGCGACCTTCAAGTCGAACGAGAACGTCATTATCGGCAACACCGCGTTCTACGGCGCAACGAACGGCGAAGCTTACGTCAGCGGTATCGCGGGCGAACGTTTCGCAGTGCGTAACTCCGGCGTCAAAGTCGTCGTCGAGGGCGTAGGCGATCACGGCTGCGAATACATGACCGGCGGACGCGTTGCAATCCTCGGTACGACAGGACGCAACTTCGCGGCAGGCATGTCCGGCGGCGTAGCGTATGTCCTGGACGAAACCGGCGACTTCTACAAACACTGCAACATCGAGATGGTTCTGCTGGAGCGCGTTGAAGAAGCTCGCGACATCGAGGAGCTGCAAGGCATGATCAAGCGCCACGTGGAATACACGGGCAGCGCGATCGGCGACCGCTTGCTGTCCGATTGGGAAACGTCTTTGACGAAGTTCGTCAAAGTCATTCCGAAAGACTACAAACGGATGCTCGCGCAAATCGAGAAAATGGAACAATCCGGCCTCGAAGGCGAAGCAGCATTGCTTGCCGCGTTCGAAGCGAATATGAAAGAGCTGGCCCGCGTAGGCGGGAACTAAGCATAACTGGGACAGAAACAACATAAGCTGGCAGTGGATCATTCACTGTCAGCTTTTTTTTGTGGTCTTAATTTGTGAGGAAAGTATGAGTTTCGCTAACAATTGAGTAAAAAACGACAAAATTAGTACTTAAATGTGAGTTTAAGCGCGCAACCTTCGACAACCTTTTTGGATAGGACTGGATATAATGGAAGTGCGAACAAGCGAGTCAGCAGAGATATAGAGGGATAGAGAAGATAAAGGGAGAGGTTCATAGTGGCTGAAATTCAAATGAGGAATAGGTTGTGGGGAAGTCAGGTCCGGAGTTTGATGAAGAAGCGTGATCAAGGCAGTGATGGAGGTACAACGTCCCAGACGGTACAGTTGGATGTCCTGGAAATTCTCGAGCAGCTTGGGATTGATCGTGCGGATTGGCCGGATGGTCTTCCATCATTAGAGGGAAAGCAATAATCATACATAATATACATAATGCAATACCCAATAAGTTACAATAAAAAACCATAGCCGTTCAACCGGCTATGGTTTTTTATTGTGATACAAGGGATTGCTATTTCATATCGCGTGCTGCACGAACGAATGCGATGAAATTACGCGCTTCCTCGGGAGATAACTTAACACCATCTATAGTTAAATCGAATTTGCGAAGGATTTCTTCTTCGGACAGCTCTAATTGATCGACAAATTCTCGAACAGGCTCATCCAAAGTGATGTGAGGAACAGTGGTTCGGCCGACCAAATAGTCGACGGACACATTGAACAGATCGGCGAATTTCGACAATGTCTCGGAATCCGGTTCGCGACGATTTTTCTCATAATGAGACAGTGCAGCGCGAGAAATACCAAGCAGTCCGGCTGTCTGTTCCTGAGTCCAACCCCGATCTTCCCTCAGTTTATAAATGATACTTCCGATGTTCATATTTCTCCTCCTAACTAGCTATAACTCCATATTATAACGAAACGCTTACAAATGCATGCTAAGTTACAAAACGTCGCAAAAAGCTTAAAATCATGAAAAGGGTATTGACATGTTACGTTCTGTATCGTAAAGTTAGATCAACAAGTGATACATAATGTATCTTAATTTACTCTCATCATGACCCGAAGCAAGCGGATTTATACGTGTTCATTAGGCATCTCATGACAAATTTTTTTTGGTAAGGTGGCAAGCATGATTGAAATTCACTCCCACATCCTACCCGGGATAGATGACGGAGCCCAAAGCAAGGACGAGTCGCTGGAAATGGCCATACACGCTGTCGAGCAAGGAATTACTGACATTATTGCAACGCCGCATCACGGAGATGGTACTTTCGAAACGCCGCCTAATATCGTTCGAAGGAATGTTGAAGCGCTCAACGAGTGGTACAGCAGGCACTCGCTTCCCATTAAGGTACATGCAGGTCAGGAGATTCGAATTCATGCAGACTTACTGGATGAATGGGAGAAACAGCAGCTGCTAACCTTGGCTGGCAGCCGTTATATCCTGATTGAGCTTCCCCCGAGTCATGTGCCCTCATACTTGAACGATATGATTCATGAGCTTCGCGTCCGTGGCCTGGTGCCTGTAATTGCCCATCCTGAAAGGAACAAAGAAGCGATTGCATCACCGTCATTGATGAGTTCCTGGATTGAGCAAGGAGCACTATGTCAGTTAACCTCGCATTCGTTAACGGGTTATTTCGGCAGGAAAATACAGAAGTTATCGTTGCAGCTCTGCAAAAGTAGTATGATACATTTTGTTTCATCAGATGCGCATCATAATCAACAGCGTAATTTCGCGCTTGAAGCGGCGTTTCGTATCATTGAACGTTCAATCGGTAAGGATGTCGTCGGCCGCTATATCGAGTACGGCGCTAGACTGCTCCAGAATGAAGAAATCGTTATTGATTCACCTGGAAAGGTGAGGCGCAAGCTGTTTTGGTAGTCGCCCTTAACTACTATATCGGAGGTTACTCACGTGGAACTTAAACAATATATGCAAGTGATTCGAAAGAAAATGTGGCTGATCAGCATTATCGTTGTCTTTGCCTGTGTTTTGACTGGCATTAAGAGTTATATGTTTACGGATTCAGTCTACTCAGCAACGGCTAAGCTAATTGTTAATCAATCCTATAATTACAACGGAACGCAGATGCTGGATTACAATGTGGTGCAATCCAATATTATGATCGTTAATTCTTATAAAGAAATTATCTACTCGTCGGCAATTCTTGATAAAGTAGTCGCTAGCTATCCAAAACTTAATCTTACCGCGAATGAGATTAGTTCTAGCATTTCTGTAAGTTCGGCGAATGATTCACAAGTTATGAATATATATGCAACGGATTTATCTTATAAACGAGCTGTTGAAATTGCGAATGCAGTAGCAATTGTTTTTAAAGACGAAATCCCTTCTATCATGAAAGTAGACAATGTTACGATTCTTTCGAAGGCTGATTTGGATGAAGAAGCATATCCCATAAATAAGGGTCCCCTTACAATGATTATCTACAGCTTAATAATCTCACTGGTCCTTGCTGTAGGTTTAGTGTACTTAATGGATTATCTGGATGATACGATTAAATCAGAAGAAGATGTTCTTAAGACAATTGATCTTCCGATGCTAACTTATATTTCCAAAATAAACAAATCCGATCTATCACCGCGAAGATCCCGAGTAACTAATAAACAGGTAGGTGAGGGAGCATATGCCACGGCAAAACAATAACCACAATTTGATTACAATGGAAAATCCAAAGTCTCCGATTTCTGAGGCGTATCGATCCTTGCGGACGAACATTCAATTCTCTGCTATTGATCAGAACATCAAAGTACTGATGGTTGCTTCATCAAAATCTGGTGAGGGAAAGACAACAACGATTACGAATTTAGCTGTCACTTACGCACAAGAAGGGAAACGTGTGCTGCTGATCGATGCCGATCTGCGCAAGCCATCCTTGCAACAAGTGTTCCAATTGACGAACAGAACGGGGTTAACAAGTATTTTGTTGAATCAGTTTCCGCTCATGGAAGTCATTCGGGAAACAAGTGTGGATAACTTGTTCGTCATTACTTCCGGGCCAATTCCGCCGAATCCGTCTGAAATTCTTGGTTCGCAGAGGATGCTCTCGTTTCTTGAAGAGGTGAAGGAAATCTATGATGTCATTTTATTCGACACGCCTCCGGTGCTTGCCGTAACGGACAGTTTGATCGTTTCATCTTTCTGCGATGGCGTGTTGCTCGTGGTGCATGCGGGAAAGGTCAAAAAGGAACTTGTTAAGAAAGCGAAATCGAGTTTAGATCACGTGAAGGCCAAGATTCTAGGCGTCGTTCTGAATAATAACAGCCGATCCAAGGCTGATGGCCAGTATTATTACTACTATTATGGCGGTAAGGAATAGCAGTTAGATAGAAGGATGTTTCAATGTTCAGGTAATGTCTACTGTACCTTTATCACCGTAGACACTCGGTCATGCTGTGGGCTTACGAGCCTTAGACGTTCATCGTCGAGAGTGTGATG
Organism: Paenibacillus rhizovicinus; assembly: GCF_010365285.1. Classification (NCBI taxonomy): domain Bacteria; kingdom Bacillati; phylum Bacillota; class Bacilli; order Caryophanales; family Paenibacillaceae; genus Paenibacillus; species Paenibacillus rhizovicinus. The sequence continues at coordinate 1,804,172 of NZ_CP048286.1, read as the reverse complement.
TGAGGAGGGGTTTAATGCCCCGGCTTTAACAACTAAAAAGGCGAGCTATACTTTCTAGTTATTAGAGAGTATAGCTCTTTTTTTTAGCAGCTTGAGGATGCAGAAGAAGAGATAGAGAATCGAATTCATGGATAGGATGTGTGTAGATGAAGAAGGTTCGTAAAGCCATTATCCCTGCAGCGGGGTTAGGCACAAGGTTCCTACCCGCAACCAAGGCGATGCCGAAGGAAATGCTCCCGATTGTCGACAAGCCTACCATTCAGTACATTGTCGAAGAAGCGATAGCAGCCGGCATTGAGGATATTATTATCGTGACGGGCAAAGGAAAACGCGCCATTGAGGATCATTTCGACAATGCTTTCGAGCTGGAGACGAACCTCCAGGAGAAAGGTAAGTTGGAGCTGTTGGATGAGGTAAGGCGATCATCTCAAGTGGAAATTCACTATATTCGTCAGAAGGAGCCGAAGGGGCTTGGGCATGCGGTATGGTGTGCCCGTAAGTTTATAGGTGACGAGCCTTTCGCGGTTTTGCTGGGAGATGACATCGTTGTCGCTGAGATACCGTGTACCAAACAGCTTATCATGCAATATGAACACGTGCAGCGATCCGTTATCGGCGTGCAGGCAATTTCCATTGAACAAACCGAGCGTTATGGTGTAGTAGACCCGCTTGACTCCGTTGGTAAACTATATTCGGTCAAACAATTTGTAGAGAAGCCGAAATTGGGAACTGCGCCATCCAATTTAGCCATTATGGGAAGATACATCCTTACTCCCGGGATATTTGATTATCTTGAGCGGCAAGAGAGCGGTGCAGGCGGAGAAATTCAATTGACGGATGCCATACAGAAGTTGAATGAAGATGAAGGCGTCTATGCATACGATTTTGATGGCAAACGATACGACGTCGGGGAGAAGCTTGGTTTTATTACGACGATGCTTGACTTTGCATTGTTGAATAATGAATTGCGTCTTCCGTTGCTGACCGCGCTTGAAGAAATCATTGAACATGAGCAATTGAAGAAATATAACCTGTAGGGTCGGGGTGAGGGTGAATGAGTTTATCCACACAGCGGAATGATCGAGACATAGCACTTGAGAGAAGCTACACTGTGGCTGTTCCATCCATCGAACAGTTGGCTCTAGAACAACGAAGAAATGTAAGGCTCTACTTAATGTTAAAGCGGGCAACAGATATTATTGGCGCTGCGATTGGTCTAATTTGTTTACTGCCGTTATTCGTAATTGTAGCCATTGTGATAAAGGTTGAGGACCCTCACGGTCCAATTTTCTTCTATCAAACTCGAATTGGTAGAAACGAGAGGCCATTTAGAATGTTTAAATTTCGTTCGATGGTTTCCAACGCGGAAGAACTGCTTGCCGGGCTGTTGAATCGAAACGAAATAAATGGGGCTATGTTTAAGATGAAGAATGATCCCCGTATAACCAGAGTGGGCAAGTTTATACGTAAAACAAGCATTGACGAGCTACCGCAATTGTGGAACGTGATTCGCGGCGATATGTCGCTCGTTGGTCCAAGGCCACCACTTCCTCGCGAAGTCAATGAATACACGAGTTATGACAAATTACGTTTGAAAGCAACGCCGGGATGTACGGGGCTGTGGCAAGTAAGCGGTAGGAACGAGCTAAGCTTTAGCGAGATGGTCGAGCTCGATTTACAATACATAAACGAACGAAGCCTGATGTTCGATCTTAGGATTTTGCTGAAGACCGTCAAAGTACTGCTTGGATCAAAGGATGCATTCTAATATGAACGAATATAGAGGGTGTAAACATGGATAAAAGTTCTCGAATTTATATTGCGGGACATCGTGGTTTGGTAGGCTCGGCCATTCATCGATCATTGGAGAAGAACGGGTACTGGAATTTAATTTACCGTACGAGTTCGGAGTTGGATCTGCGGGAGAGGGAAGAGGTTCAACAATTCTTTAACGAACAGCAGATCGACTATGTCTTTCTGGCTGCTGCCAAAGTAGGCGGCATTGCGGCTAATAATGATTATCCGGCCGATTTCATTCGCGATAATCTGTTGATCCAGACGAATGTCATCGATGCAGCCTATCATGCCGGCGTGGAGAAGCTCATGTTTCTCGGCTCGACTTGTATTTACCCTAAGTTCGCGCCGCAGCCATTGAAAGAAGAATACTTGTTAACGGGCGAGTTGGAGCCAACCAATCAGCCCTATGCCATTGCCAAGATCGCTGGAATTACGATGTGTCAATCCTATAACCGCCAATATGGAACGAAGTTCATTTCCGTTATGCCTACGAATATGTACGGGCCTAACGATAATTATGATTTGAAATCGTCGCATGTGCTGCCGGCGCTCATTCGTAAATTCCATGAGGCGAAGGAAAAGAATGAGCCGTCAGTGGAAGTTTGGGGCTCGGGAACGCCAAGACGTGAGTTTCTCCATGCGGATGATTTGGCCGAGGCCTGCTTGTTCTTGATGGAGCATTACGAAGACAACGATATCGTAAATGTCGGTGTTGGCGAAGATATCGTAATCCACGAGCTGGCGGAGCTAATTAAGCGCATTGTCGGTTATGAAGGCGAGGTTCGCTTTAATGCCAGCATTCCAGACGGAACGCCAAGGAAGCTGGTCGATGTAGCGAAGATTAACGGCCTGGGCTGGAAGGCAGCTATCTCATTGGAAGAAGGGCTGCAGTCGGCTTACTTGGATTTTCAGAACAATACATTCATTAAAAAATAATCGTCAATAGTGGAGGGGCATATATGCAAAAGCGCGCACTAGTTACTGGGGTTACTGGACAAGATGGATCGTACTTGGCTGAATTCCTGCTTGAGAAAGGTTATAAAGTATACGGCTTGAGAAGACGAACAAGCACGCCTAACTACGAGAATGTCGAACATATTAAAGACCGGATTCATTGGCTGTCCGGCGACTTAACGGACCTTGCCTCGCTGATCGAAGCCGTCAAAACTTCCGATCCGGATGAAGTATACAATTTAGCGGCCCAATCCTTCGTGGCTGCTTCGTGGCCACAACCGCTGCTTACGGGTCAAATCACTGCCTTGTCGGTAACCAATATGCTGGAGGCCGTCCGGATTATGAAGCCTACAGCACGGTTCTATCAAGCATCCAGCAGCGAAATGTTCGGAAAAGTCGTAGAAACCCCGCAAAAGGAAACGACCCCCTTCTATCCTCGCAGTCCATACGGAGTGGCTAAAGTATATGGGCATTGGATCACGGTCAATTACCGTGAAAGCTTCAATATGTTCGCCTGTTCCGGCATTCTCTTCAATCATGAATCGCCAAGGAGAGGTCTGGAATTTGTGACACGCAAAGTAACTGATGCCGTGGCTAGAATTAAGCTCGGTATTCAATCTGAATTGCGAATGGGCAACATGGATTCGCTTCGGGATTGGGGCTTTGCGGGGGATTATATTAAAGCGATGTGGCTGATGCTTCAGCAGGAAGAGGCAGATGATTATGTAATCTCAACCGGTGAGATGCATACGGTGCGGGAACTGCTTGAAGTGGCTTTCAGCTATGTGGGCTTGAATTATGAGGATTACGTGGTCATCGATCCGGAGTTCGTTCGTCCGGCTGAAGTCGATCTGTTACTAGGCGATTGCACGAAAGCGAAAGAAAAGCTTGGTTGGACATTGGATGTTGGCTTTGAACAACTGATTAAAATGATGGTGGATGAAGATATGAAGCGAGTAAAAGCAGAAGATAGATACAATCAGCTAATGTTATCGCACTAATATGAATTGTTTAAAGGCAGTGAATTTATCTTGAGATAATTTATGAGTATGGGAGAATACACGAATGGCAAGTGTATTAAGTGAAATTACAGATCCGCTTATTAAAGATGTTATTCGAACAGTTGATAAATCGAAGATCCCTACATGTGATATCTTGGGAGTAAATATAGCTGCAATTAATATGGATTGGTTGGTTAATTATTTAAACGAAAATATTAAGAGCTTGGACGGCGATTACATTTGTGTGTCCAATGTCCACACCACAGTGACCAGCTATGACGAGCCTTCCTATCTTGCAGTTCAAAATGGAGGAATTATGGCGATTCCTGATGGTGGCCCTCTGTCTACATTGGGAAGAATACGTGGCCATGATAATATGGCACGAACGACTGGCCCAAGTCTCATGGGGGAGATATTCAAGATATCTGCTGAGAAAGGCTATCGCCATTACTTCTACGGCTCTACAAAAGAAACATTGGAGAAACTCTTTCAAAAGTTAAAACAAAACTACCCATACCTAGAGATTGCCGGTATGTACAGCCCTCCTTTTCACTCTTTAACAGCTGAAGAAGATGCAGCGATTATTGAGGAGATTAATGTTACGAGATCTGATTTTATCTGGGTAGGGCTTGGTGCACCAAAACAGGAGAATTGGATGGCAGCACATCAGTCAAAAGTTAAAGGCCTTATGGTCGGGGTGGGAGCGGGTTTCGATTATTATGCTGGTAACATCAAGCGTGCACCAGAATGGATGCAGAGGAGCAATCTTGAGTGGGTGTATCGTTTGCTGCAAGATCCCGAACGGCTATTTATGAGATATATCAAAACAAACACGAAGTTTTTATGGCTTGTTGCGAGAGGGAAATAGTATGAACAATGATACGGTAATATTTTATGCGCCAGTAGGGACAGATTTGCCTCCACATCTCCTAGGTGGCGGAGAAATAGGTTGTCGAAGAACTAGGGAAATATTAATGGACGGTGGATATAAAGTCATAACCATTGATAAACCTAATATGGGAGGTGGATTAATTAAGTATGTAAAATCTGCATTCAATGGATACCGGCTTATCTTGAAAAACTTGCTAAATAACAAAAAGGCTATCCTCTATATTGTTGGATTTTATGAAAAAAATATACTTCTTGAATGGATTATTTTACTTACTGGTAAGATGCTGAAATATAAAATTATATATGAAGCTAGAAATGGAAGAATGGTGAAAGCCTATCAAGAGTATGGAAAAATTTACAAAATGCTAATGGACTTTATCCTTAAAAAGGCAGATATCGTTTTTTGCCAAGGGATTGAGTACATGGAATTTATAAAACAAAAATATAGAAAACACTCAGTGTATACTCCAAATTATGTGTTGAATAAAAACTTGAGAAAATATAATGCAAATCGCCCATTGGAAATTATTCAACTTATCTATTTCGGGAGAGTAACGGAGTCAAAGAATGTATCAGTATTAATAGACACATGCGGACAACTTTTGAATAGGGGCTATAGAGTTGAAGCTACAATTATTGGTGCATATTCAGAAGAATATAAAGAGATTCTTGTTCAACGTATAGTGGAATTGGGTATTCCAGACATTACTATTAGAATTCTGGGTCAGCTGCCTTTCGATCAAATTAGTACAGAATTGCAGAAGGCACATTTTTTTATTTTTCCGTCACAAGAGAAAAAAGAAGGGCATTCAAACTCTCTAACAGAAGCTATGACCTTCGGTGTAGTACCTGTGGTTAGTGCTGTTGGATTTAACAGCAGTATTGTTGCAATGCCTGAACTAGTAGTAAACGAGATAGATGCAGAAAAATACGTAAATATTATTGATAAGATTATACAGGACGACTCATGGAGTCGATATTCACTATCTTCCTATAATCGAGCGAAAGAAAATTATACTGAAGATAGCGTTAAAGAATCTATTTTAACAGCGATCGGCAAAATAAGCTGCTAAAACTACAAAGGGGGAACTATGAGAGTTTTACACTTATTAGCTTCAGGTGATATTGGCGGAATAGAGGTATTGTGCAAGGATATAGGCTTAACTTCTAAACACGAAAATATATTTTGTTTTCTGTGGCGAGGCGGTCAAATTGAAGAAGAAATGAAAATGTGTGGATTAAACACAATAGTAATAAATCTTGAAAAAAAGTTCTCATTAGCGCCTCTAAAAATGATTAACAAAGCTATACACGAGTATAGTGTGGAAGCAATAATTTTCCACCATTCTTCTCCGTTATTATGGATTTACCTACCCATTCTAAAAAAGCAGAATAGAAATATTAAAGTTCTGCTATACTCCCATAACCATTTCGACAATCTTGTCCTTAAAGGGAACAGGAAGTACTGGATGTATAGATTACTCTTTAAAAGAGCTTATAAAAATGCAGATCAAATTGTAGCTATTTCCGAATGCGTTAAGAAAAGTATTAAGGAAGGTCTAAAATATTCAGATAACAAAATTGTGGTCATTCATAATGGCATTAATAATGCTAGATTTGAATGTGTCCGGGAAGAAAAAAAGCAGAATTGCGAAATAGTGTATGTTGGAAGGATTATAAAGGAAAAAGGTCTCCATGTATTAATTAATGCAATTGTATATTTAAAAGGTCTTTCTAACTTTCACGTTTCTATCGTTGGAAGTGGGCCGTACATGGATGAGATAGCTGAATTAGTGAGGAGCCACGAGCTTGAGGGAGTTGTAAGTATAGCAGGTCCAACACGTAACGTCTCAGAGGTATTCAGAAATTCAGACATTTTTGTTCATCCAGCAATATGGGAAGAAGGATTCGGAATTACTATTGTAGAAGCGCTCTCGTCAGGATTAGTTTGTGTAGTATCGAATAAAGGGGCTACAAAGGAAATTATTGATAATGAAGAAAACGGGTATATTTTCAAAAGTGGAGACTCGCAACAATTGTCTGAGATACTTGAATATCTAATAATAAACAAAGATAGTAAGGAAATGGAGATAATCCGCCAGAATGCAATAACCAAAGCAGAGACATTCTCACTAGACAAAATGGTCGGAAAATTGGATCAATTATTATCTTATTAAATTGATTAGCTTTTATTGGAGGTAAAGATGAAAGTTATTCACATCGAGTCCGGTTTAGGAAATCAGATGCTTAGTTATTGTGAATATTTAGCGATTAAAAAAGCGAATCCTGAAGAAGATTGTTACATAGAAAATCTTATTTACAGTATATCGCAATGTAATGAAGTTATATGTCAGTGGAATGGTTATGAATTGGAGAAGATATTTGGTATCAAACCGAGAAATATAAAAGAAATATGCACCGAAGAACAGTGGGATGAAATAATAAAAAGCGTGACTGAGAGTGAATTTTGGAAGAAAAATTGGAATTACCCAGTCTGGATTACTAAAGCATTTCAACAATCAGCAATTGATTTGGTGAATATAAGAGGGGATTTTGAGGATCCTAGTTCTCCAAAAATGTTTGAAGGAGAAAGAAATATTAAGTCTATGCTGCGGGACACATACCTCGGGAATTTATTAGAAAGATTTATTTATAAATCTCGAAGCCAACAATATATTAATAAGAAAAATGAAGTGAATCGGTTGTTTATTAAAAGCTCGGAAAACTTATTTACAGGTCAACGATTGGCTTTCAAGTATCGAGGAAATCGAATTGAGGAGATTGATCAGGAGATTAGGAGTACTTTTGTATTCCCAGCACTTGAAGATGAAAAAAATTTGGAAATGGAACGTATTATTAATAACTGTAATGCAGTAGCGATTCATGCAAGACGTGGGGATATGTTAGGATATAATGCTCCATTATACAAGTTTGGCTATTTTAAAAGAGCCGTTCGATACATTAAAGCAAAAGTTGATGATCCGGTGTTTATTTTCTTTTGCGACCCTGGAAGTGTTGAATGGTGTAGAGAAAACGAAAGAGTTTTTGGATTGAATTTCTCAAAAGACAAAGTCCTTTTTACTGATTGGAATAAAGGAGAAGAAAGTTTTCGGGATATGCAGCTTATGTCTTTCTGTAAACATGCGATTATTACCAATAGTTCATTTGGTTGGTGGGGAGCCTTTTTAAATGATAATCCAAATAAAATAACATGTTCGCCTAATATTACAATAAATACAACACATCATTTTTAGGGAGATAATGTTATGAAGATAAGAGTAAATAAGTTAGCGCTATGGGGGCTATTTGCCTCAATTATTGCAAGCGAAAACTTCTTTTATTTGTTTAAAGGAGGTGAAGATGCGAGAGTAATAGGGGCATTATCGTTAAAGGATATATTTGTTTTTATGGGATTATTTTGGATAGGAATGATTATGTTTTTATTAAGAGAACAGCCAAGCCCTAAATATCATTTTAAATGGATCATTTTATTTACTCTTATTTTAATGATAACAAGCAGTATACAAAGTCATGTGCTGTATGGACAAAGCATAACTATGGGAATTAGGCCACAGAGATTCTGGATTGTGTGGGCCTTGATGTATTTCCCAATAACGAAGGCACTTTATCTAAAGGAAATAACATATGAAAAAATAGAGAAAATTATATTTATTATTGGAACATTAGAATTAGTCATTTATATCAGCCAATATTTTTTGCAAAACCAAGTGCAATTCCTTAATGTAATGTCCAATAATGTATATTCTACCACACGATTTTATGTAAGTAATATATTTTTGAATCTCCTATTGTTTATTAATTTAAATCGTTTATTTAATAAGGAAAAAATAATTAAAAGTACATTATATATAGTTGCAGTATTGTTTGTCATTATTATTGTAGGGAAAATGCGAATGACATTTATTGCTGTGGCAAGCGCAATATTGATTGGATTTATTTTTTGGAAAAAAGGAGGGATACTTAAGTTTTTGACTTTTTTAGTTTTAGTTGCAGTTGCTATTTATTTAACGAACCTTGAAGAAGTCCAGGCGATTATCTTATCCTTTCAGGGCAAATCTACCGTTGATACTTTAAGCATAAGAGAAATCGGTCGTGATTTTTATATTAGTATATTGAAACAGCATCCAATATTGGGGGGCGGATATATTAATACCCAATGGTATCCTGCTGCAATTGCATCAAATTATTTGCGCGGGATATATTGGGTGGATAATGGAATATTTGGATTTGCATATTTTTATGGACTTCTAGGAATAGTTTGGGTACTCGTATTGTTCAGAAAATTGTTTGTTATGGGATCGAAGGTTAAACGGGCTTTAAATTCTTATGTCTTTTTTATTATGCCTATGTATTGGGTAATTGCGATGGTTGATGAATTACACTGGTACTATAATTCTTTTTTAGTTATGACTTTATTAATATGTATGTTAGAAGAGAAGTTCAGGAAAATCGATGTGGGTCACGGAGGTAATTTTGAAAGCAATAAAAAACTATCTTTATAATTTGATTTATCAAATATTGACGATACTACTGCCGATTGTAACAATACCTTATGTATCAAGAACATTAGGTCCAGATGGTTTGGGAAGCTTCGCCTTATCAAATACTTACGCACAGTATTTCGTTCTTTTTGGAATGATAGGTCTTTCTATATATTCGAGTAGAGAAATTGCCTATGTAAGAGACGATGAAAGTAAGTTGAGCAAAGCTTTTTGGGAAATCAACTTTATTAGGGTAATCACTGTAGGGATAGCATTTATTCTTTATATGGTTTTATTCGGTCTCATTTTGAATTCAAGTAATAAAATAGTTTATATTATGCAGTCACTTGTGATTTTAAGCTCATTAGTGGATATTTCATGGTTGTTTATTGGATTAGAGGATTTCAAAAGAGTTATTATGAAAAATATTTTTGTGAAACTTGTTGGTATGGTTTTAATTTTTTGTTTTGTTAAGCATAGTTCTGATGTTTGGCTCTATGCATTAATATTAGGAATTACCCAACTAGTTGGGCAAGCAATAATGTGGTTTGAAATACCTAAATCAATAATATTTATATTCCCGAATACAAGAAACACGGTAAGGCATTTAAAAGAATCAATTAAGATGTTTTTGCCTCAGATAGCAATTAACATTTATACAATGTTGGATAAAGTTATCCTCGGGGCAATTACTAATACGGCCCAAGTAGGATTGTATGATAATTCCCAGAGAATTATAAAATTAATTATTACTATTGTAACCACTGTGGCAACTGTAACGATGCCGAAAATGGCAAATTTTCACAAGAACAAGCAATATGAAGAGTTCCAAAATTATATCTATAAGTCATTTTCATTTGTATCATTTTTAGCTTTTCCTATGACATTCGGTTTAATAGGCGTATGTAAATCTTTTGTCCCATGGTTCTACGGTCCAGGCTTTGAAGGGATCATTCCCATGTTTTATATTGGCTCTTTTTTAATGATTACATTAGGTTGGTCTAGTATTTTAGGTATTCAGGTTTTATTATCAATAAAAAGAGAAAAGCAATTTACAATTGCAGTATCATATGGGGCTGCAATTAATATTATATTGAACTTAATTTTAATAAAAAAATTTGAGGGGGTAGGGACAACAGTCTCGTGTGTTGTTGCCGAATTTACAGGAATGTTTATTATGTTATTCTATTTAAGAGATATAATTAATTTTAGGAAATTATTCAAACCTGTTGGTAAGTATTTCATCTCATCCCTAGTAATGTGTTTTCCGATCTGGGAATTATCATCATACTTTAATTCTACAGCCTTAAATAGTTTTATAATTGTGCTAATCGGTGCAATATTGTATTTAACCATGATGATTATAACAAGAGATGCGATATTGATATATGCTCTTAAATTACTTAAATCAAGAATGAGGAAGAGCCGCGAAGCATATGGGAAGCAAATAGACATGTAATCAAAATTAATTAATTTCTTTCACAATTATATTTAAGTTGGAGGAAAATACATGTTCAAAATTACCGTAGCGGGAACCGGATATGTCGGCTTGGTTGCAGGCGTATGCTTTGCAGAAGTTGGACATCAAGTTACTTGCGTAGATATTGATGACAATAAGGTGGCCTTGATGAAGTCAGGCATCTCCCCGATCTATGAGGCGGGATTGGAAGAACTAATGCAGAAGAACTACGAAGCCGGACGGATTAATTATACGACCGACTATCAATCCGCCTATCGAGAAGCAGATGCGATCTTTATTGGGGTGGGAACGCCGGAGCTGCCGGACGGTTCGGCCAATCTGTCCTACATCGCGACAGTTGCCAGGCAGATTGCAGAGTCGGTGGAGAAGGATTGCTTGGTTGTGGTGAAGTCAACCGTTCCCGTAGGCACCAATGATAAGGTGGAGCAATTCATTCAGGACTTCCTCATCCACGATGTCAAAGTGGAAGTCGCCTCGAATCCGGAGTTTCTGGCGCAAGGCTCTGCCGTGCAGGATACGCTGCACGCGGAACGGATCATCATCGGAACAGAGAGCAAATGGGCTGAAGAGATGCTTATGCAGATCTATCAGCCTTTTCATTTGCCTATAGTATCGGTAAATCGCAGATCAGCCGAGATGATCAAGTATGCCTCCAATGATTTCCTCGCTCTTAAAATCTCCTATATGAATGATATTGCAAATCTCTGCGAGCTTGTAGGGGCCGACATCCAGGATGTTGCGAGAGGCATGAGCTTTGATGACCGGATCGGCAACAAGTTTTTGAATGCCGGCATTGGGTACGGCGGCTCTTGCTTCCCTAAAGATACGAAGGCATTGGCCTATATAGCTAGACAGCATGGGTATGAACTCAAGACGGTCAAGGCGGCTATCGATGTGAATACCGAGCAGAAGACGCTGTTATTCCGTAAAGCCCGCAAACGCTTGATCACCTTCAACGGGCTGAAGGTCGCCGTGCTTGGGCTGACCTTTAAACCTGGCACGGATGATTTGCGAGAAGCGGCTTCGCTAGAGAATATTCCGTTATTGCTGGAGCAAGGCGCGGATATTTATGCATACGATCCGGTAGGGGCAACTAACTTTGCCAAGCTGTATCCGGTTGGAAAGCATGGCGCAGGCCAGCTGAGCTACGTCGATGATATTGAGCAAGCTTTGCAAGGCGCCAATGTTTGCTTTGTATTCACGGAGTGGGGAGAAGTCAAGGAATTGTCTCCTGAAACCTATCAGAAGCTTATGCGTACGCCATTGGTGTTCGACGGGCGCAATATTTATAATGTCGCACTGATGCAGGAAGCAGGCGTGGAGTATCACTCGGTCGGCCGTCAAGCCGGGACGAGATTGGCCATCAAAGGGGGGAATAACAATGAGCTACAATATTCCTGAGACGAGCAAAACTTATCTGGTCACAGGTGCAGCCGGGTTCATTGGATTCCATCTATCCAAGCAGCTCCTCGAACAAGGCTGCAATGTCATTGGCATTGATAATATCAACGATTACTATGACGTCCATCTGAAATACGCGCGCCTGGAAGTACTGAAGCCCTTTACATCGTTTTCCTTCGTGAAAGGCGATATTGCGGACCAGGCGGGTCTGATGGCGTTATTTGAAACCCATAAGCCTAATGTTGTTATCCATCTGGCGGCGCAAGCGGGCGTAAGATATTCGATCGAGAATCCGGATGCATATATCCAGAGCAATATTGTCGGAACGCATAATGTGCTCGAAGCCTGCAGGCATCATCCAGTCGAGCATCTGCTATATGCTTCCTCCAGTTCTGTCTATGGCACCAACGAGAAGGTTCCCTTCGAGGAATCGGACAGAGTCGATCATCCGGTTTCGTTGTATGCCGCCACCAAGAAATCAAATGAATTAATGGCGCATACGTACAGTCATCTGTATCAAATTCCGGCTACCGGCCTGCGGTTCTTTACGGTATACGGCCCGCTGGGTCGTCCCGATATGGCTTATTTTGGATTTACGCAAAGTTATTTTGCCGGCAGGCCGATCAGAATTTTCAACAATGGCAATTTCGAGCAGGACCTCTATCGGGATTTCACCTACATTGATGATATTGTTGAAGGCATTGAGCGGCTTCTTCATCGTCCTCCGGCAGCGGAGGAGAAGGCTCCGCATCGTGTCTATAACATAGGAAACAGCCATCCGGAGAAATTGATGGTTTTCATTGAAACGTTAGAGAGATGCCTGAGCCAATCATTAGGCAGAGAGGTATGCATTGAGAAAATATTCGAACCGATGAAACCGGGCGACGTGCCTGCAACCTACGCTTCCACTTCCTTATTGGAAGAGGCTGTTGGCTTTAAGCCTAAAACTTCGATTGAAGAAGGACTTCAGAGATTTACCGATTGGTATTGCGATTATTATCGATTAAATTAATTCAAAAGATTGGGAGTAGCGACGAAGCTGCTCCCAATCTTTTTTTAATGCTACCAACGTCCATTAAGAGAATGATCGGAGGAATTCGAGTGAAACTCATCTTATTGTCCGGCGGGTCCGGATCCAGATTATGGCCGTTGTCTAACGATGCGCGATCGAAGCAGTTTCTGAAAGTGTTGGAGAACGAGAATCAACAATTCATTTCCATGGTGCAGCAGGTGTGGGGACAGCTGATGCAAAGTAACTTGAGCAAAGACAGCTACATTGCCACCAGTCAGGCACAAGTAGAAATGATGCAAAGCCAGGTAGGTCCTGAGGTAAGGCTCATTATTGAACCGGAACGAAGAGATACGTTCCCTGCCATTGCCCTGGCTGCAGCGTATCTGTATTCCATGGAAGGAATCAGTTTAAACGAAACCATTGCCATTCTGCCTGTTGATCCCTATGTGGAAAATCATTTTTTCGATACTATTAAGAGCCTTGAAGCGATCATACATCATTCCGAAGCGGACTTGGCGCTGATCGGCGTGGAACCGAATTACCCTTCTTCGAAGTATGGATATATCATTCCGGAGACAGGTACGCACGGCAGTAAACAGCCATATAAGCGTGTCAGCTCGTTCCGCGAGAAGCCGTCTGAAGCGCAAGCTGCGGAATTGCTAACAAAGCAGGCGCTCTGGAACTGCGGTGTGTTTGCCTTCAAGCTCGGTTATCTGATTTCCTTGCTGGAACAGCTCAATTTGCCTATACAGTATGAAGAGCTGAATAAGCAATATCAGGTTATGCCGAAGATCAGTTTTGATTACCAGGTTGTTGAACGGGCAGAGAATATTGTCGTTGTTCCTTATTCGGGGTATTGGAAGGATCTTGGGACCTGGAATACGTTGACCGAGGAAATGAGGAACAAACAAATCGGTCAGGGAACGATCAGCGAGGATTGCATCAATACGCATTTAATTAATGAAATCGATGTGCCGGTGTCCATAATTGGGCTGTCGGACGTCGTAGTAGCAGCCAGCCCGGACGGAATTCTCGTTTCAAGCAAGAGCGCGAGCACGCGAATCAAGGACTATATTAAATACAATCAAGCGCCTAAATTCGAGGAGAGAAAATGGGGCTGGGTCAAAATACTCGATGATCAGGTTTACGAGGACAATCGCTGCGTTACGACCAAGCGCGTCGGTATCCGGGCAGAAGAAAACCTAAGCTATCGCATGCATACATACAGGGATGAAGTATGGACGATTGTGAAGGGCGAAGGCGAGTTTATTCAGAACGGTAATTATATGAAAGTGAAGGCTGGCAATATCCTTCATATTCCAACGAAAACGCTGCATACGCTAAGAGCCAATTCAGACATTGAAATGATTGTTGTTCAAAGTGGTATTCGTTCCGAGGAGAACAGTCTTGTTGAGCTCTATCATACCTGGAGAGAGATTTCCGAGATCTGTACGAAGGCACTGTGAGCCAAGGAGGCTTCAAAAGAAATCGATAGCTGCCGCATAAGGAGTCATTAATATGAAGAAGCCATGGAAGCGTATCTTGATATGGGTAAGTGCAGGGCTTGGTATGATATTAATCGTTGCTGGAGGATTAGTATATTTCTTATATCATTCGGCCGAACAAACGGCCGATAAAATGTATGAAGATATTAAGACCAAGCCCGTATATGTGAGCAAAGATACGGAAGTGAAGAAGCCGTCGGCGACGCCAATCAAGATGAAGAATCTAGATCCGTTCACGGTGCTTGTGCTAGGCGTCGATCAGCGTCAGAACGACCGCGGACGTTCCGACACGATGATCGTACTGACGGTTAATCCCGCCTTGCATTCGATCCTCATGTTTAACATTCCGCGCGATACGAGAACCGATATCATCGGCCATGGTACAGTGGACAAAATCAATCATGCGTATGCGTTCGGCGGCGTTGAGATGTCCATTCAAACGGTAGAGAACTTCCTCGACTACCCGATTGATTACTATGCGAAAGTGAATATGGAAGGCTTCGCGCGAATCGTCGACTTGCTTGGCGGCGTTGAGGTTGATAATCCGTTTGCATTCGATTACGAAGGCCGTACATTTGCGGAAGGGCATCTCGTCTTGAATGGAACCGACGCGTTGAAATACTCGCGCATGCGCTATGACGACCCAAGAGGCGACTTCGGCCGCAATACGAGGCAGCGCGACATTCTTCAAGAAGTGATGAATCATGCGCTCAATGTGTCGAATCTGACGCATCTGAATTCACTGCTTGGCCAGTTGGGAGACAGCGTGAAGACGAATATTACGTTTGATGAAATGAAGGAATTTCTCACCGATTATCGCCCGCAAATTAAAACGATGGAGACGGTCGAGATAAAGGGGCAAGGGAAAATCATTAATAAAATCTGGTATTACCTGGTTGACGATAAAGAGCGAAACCGAATTCACAATATGATTAAATCCCATCTTCAGGGAGGTTCTACGGTTTCCGGGAAGTGAGTGGTTATAAGTGAGACAGTATGTAATGATTATTGCCTTGGTTGTTTGGATTGCGTTCATTTTCATGCTTTCCTCCCAGCCGTATAAGGATCAGGATATCCAACCGGAGCTGCATCGAACGGTAACGGCCCAGACGGCAGAGAAGATCCTACCGAACGTCAATTTCATTTACCATCATACGCATTATTCCTCGCAGCGAGATCCGTTTCAATTGCTTGAATTTCTATTTCGCAAAAGCGCTCATTTGTTTATCTATGCCGTTCTTGTTGTCATAGGCTTCAAGACTGCCGGTAAAAAAATGCGTCAAAGCGGGACAGTCGCGTTATCTATGCTGTTCATCACGATCGTCGCTTCGCTTGACGAGCTTAACCAGCGGCGAATACCAGGTCGGACTTCAAACCCGCAGGATATTATCGTGGATTTCATCGGCGGTTGTATCGGCATCGGGATCTATCTCACGGTCACATACGGCTATCAGAGGTATAAAACAAGCACGCCATCCATAAAGTGAACTATCTTTATGCAATGGGGGCTTGGGAATGTTTCATAGAAGAGGGAAGAAGAATGGACGCGGCTTGAAACTGGTTGTAGGCATCGTTTGTGTGCTGCTGCTCTGGATAACGTGGCGCGGTGCATCGAGCCTGTGGACGTCGGACAATAAAGATCAGGCTTCGGAGGTCGTGGAGCAATTCTATACGTTCGAACAGGCAGGAGACTTTGGAAGCGCCTGGGAACTGTTCCATCCGCTCATGAAGGAACGATTCGAGAAGGCGGCGTACATCCAGAAGCGCGCTCATATTATGATGCAAGATTTCGGAGTGACTACTTTTCAATTTAAAGCCGGCTCTCCGGTGAAGCTTCGCAATTGGAAGATGAGCGATACTGCGGTTGCTTTTCCGGAAGCCTATGAGGTAACGGTAACTGAATTGTTCCATAGTCCATATGGGAACTTTAAGCTTGTGCAGTCTTGTTACGCCGTATATGATGCGGGTACATGGAAGATCATGTGGTCCTATCGGGAACAAGAGATGTAGGCGGCATATAATTGTTTAGAAAATGATACAAAACGGAGCAATTGTTGTATAATAGATATCATATCGTATCAATTATACGGCTAAGAGGAGCGCATTCTATGCTTATATCATCCGACCTCGATTTGAGTCCTTTCCCGAATGAACTGCATTTCATTCTATGGCTGCTCCGGGAAGAAGATCATGCAGCTCAGGATGCTCTCATGATAGAGATTCTGCTTGAGGAGCTGGACTGGTACCTGTTTCTCGCCTTGGCGAAGCATCATCGTGTGATCCCGACGATTTATGCCAAGCTGTGCAGACTCGACAGAGGGCTGATCCCGGATGATATTCATAGAAAGTTAAAGGACGACTATCAATTCAATACATTCAAGATGCTTCATTTATGCGGAGAGATGGAACGGGTATGTCGCGCTTTCGAAGATCATGAAGTACGCGCCCTCATGTTGAAGGGGCCTATTCTTGCTGAGGCGCTGTATGGCGACCTCTCTTTGCGAACGTCCAAGGATTTGGATATTCTCGTCGCCTTCGAGCAGCTCGAGCAAGCGGAAGAGGTTCTTCTTTCATTGGGCTATGAGTCGGATATGAAGCCGGTTCTAAACAATATGAAGCGGAAGACGCATCACATCTCCTATTCGCACCCGGATCATCGCGTACAGGTTGAAGTGCATTGGCAGATGCGGCCAAACTCAACAACCGAGCCTTCATTCGATGCATTATGGACGCGTCGGCGAGTATCGGAACGGGCGAGCGGTCCCGTCAACTTCCTTGGCGAAGATGATTTATTGTTTCATTTGGTTATACATGGAGCAAGGCATGGATGGTTTCGCTTGCGTTGGCTAACCGATATCGATCGGATGGTCCGTCAAGGCGTAAATTGGAGCAGCGCTCTGCCCATCATGAACAACTATCGCGCATACGAACTGTGCAGCCAGGCGCTTATTCTTGTCTCGAAGTTATTTCATACGCCGATTACAGGGGACGCAATACCATTCATGTCCGATAAGAGAGGCCGGCGCCTTGCGCAAACGGCGGTCTACATTATTAACAGTATTGCCGACGCAAGCGTTAGCGCTACGAGCGGCGACGTGCATAAGCGCTTCAGGCGGTACATGTTGTCGATCATGACGCCGCGCGAAAGATGGAATTATGCTATCGCGTACCTTTATCCAAGCTCCCAGGATGCTGAAGTGCTGCCATTGCCCGTTAAATGGCATGCGTTATATTTTCCGCTCCGTCCTTTTCTGTGGTTTTGGAGGCGCATTCATTGGAATCAATAAGAATGGAAGATAAGCGGATCTGTTAGCGCTGGTTTCCTCTTGCGAGCGGATAAAGAAATGCTTGACATGATACAAATTGTATCATAAATTGGGGATAAGAAAGAAATGCTCTGAAATGTAGCTATGTGAGAGGTGGGCAGATGGATATGTCTGCAGAACGGTTTCATGTCAAAGACCGCATTGTCCGGTCCAATGAGTTGCTCGCAAGCGATATGAACGGCGAGAAGGTTCTGATGAGCGTGAAGAACGGGAAGTACTACAATCTCGGAACGATCGGCGGCCGGATCTGGGAGCTTATCGAGCGGCCCGCATCAATGGAGCGCATCGTCGAAACGCTGCTTGAGGAGTTCAGTGTCGACGAATCCGCTTGCCTTGCGCAGGTTACGGCATTCATGACTCATCTGCATCGCGAGTCGTTAGTTCAGCGGTTTGATGTGGATTCGGAATAGAATGGCGGGACTTGCGATTCGAAAATCATTGCGGCGATTCTGGTCGTGGGATCAAGAGACGCGTCTGCTGCTTATCGAATCTGTGCTGTATTTAGGCTGGGCGCGTATTTTGAAGTCGCTGCCATTTCGCTGGGTCTCTCCATCGTTAGGCCGGTGGATGGCTGAAACGACATACGGCGAGGATGATGCGGATCTGGCGTGCATTACTCAAATATCCCGTATGCTGCATCTAGCAAGCCGGTATACCTGGTGGGAGAGCGCCTGTATGGTGCGAGCAATCGCGGCCATGAAGATGCTGGAACGACGGAAGATTGGAAGCACGCTGTATCTCGGCGCCGCTAAAGATGAATCCGGCACGATGATTGCGCATGCATGGCTTCGCAGCGGTTCGTTCATGGTCACCGGCGGGGAAGAGAGGGAAGGCTTCGCAGTCGTTGCCATCTTCGGAAAATGGATACAATTCGTATCGCAAATGCCTCGCGAAAGGAGGTGAAGATGATGCAACATCAGACGAAGAAGGAATGGACCACACCGCTGTTGGAAGTGCTGGACGTTAAATTGACTATGGGCGGCGGCGGAGGCGGTGGCAGCCACGGCGGCGGAGGTGGCAGTGGCGGTGGCCACTCCGGCGGCGGAGGTCACCCCGGCGGAGGTCACGGCGGTGGCGACGATCACGGTGGTGGCGACGACCATGGCCACGGCCACGGCCATTCATAGTATTATAGGGTTCTATTAGATCGGCATCACCGAAATGACGCTACATACGTTAAACCCTTATATGAATCTCCATATAAGGGTTTAACGTGAAGTCATTGACACGGATCGAGGGTGGAATCATGGCGTCGAATCAAAACAATTACACCGTATACGGGCTGCGAGTGTTGAGCGATATAGCGTTGCCGGAGCTTACACCATCGCAGAGGCGTGAAGATGAGGCAGACATCTTTATCCGATACGACGATTTGACGGAGGAATGGAACTTGCGCAGCACGGACAGAAGCTGTTATTTGTTCGGGGAGCGGCAGGTGTATCTCCATGTGCCGGACACGGCTGTCTTCCGGATGAGTGAGGGCAGCGAAATGGCCGTGTCTCCGAAGGAAGGAGCGGATCCGACGCAGATTCGATTGTTCTTGCTCGGAACGTGCATGGCGATCATCTTGATGCAGAGGAGATTGCTCCCGCTTCATGGCAGCGGGGTAATTATTGACGGCAGCGTGTACGCGATCGTTGGTGACTCCGGCGCAGGGAAATCTACGCTTGCGGCAGCTTTTCTGGAGAGGGGCTATCAGCTTATCAGCGATGATGTCATCGCTGTTGTGAACACGGACGGGAACCCGGTTGTGCTACCCGCTTATCCACAGCAGAAGCTATGGCCCGAGAGCGTCCAAATGCTTGGCTTGGATGCCAGCGCGTATCAAACGATTTACTCGACCAAGTATGCCGTTCCCGTAACATCTTCCGGTTTCTGCACGGAGCCATTGCCGCTCGCAGGCGTGTTCGAGCTTGAGAAGACGGATTTGGACAAGCTGGAAAAACGGCAAGTGGCGGGACTTGAACGCCTCCATATGCTGCACCGGCATACGTTCCGCAAATCGTTCATCTCGCCGCTGGGCCTGAACGAATGGCATTTCTCGGCAATTGCCGGATTAGCGGGCAAGGTGGACATTTATCGGCTCAGCAGGCCAAAGAACGGAATTACGGTTCATCAGCTGGTAGAGGAGATATTGCAAACCGCAGGCAGCGCCGTCGTCAGCTAGGAGTGGTCAATGATGAATAATCATATTGCGCATATCGCGGTTTATTTCCGCAAGCTTCATAAGTTCGCAGGATTAAAGCTGTATGTCAATATCGTTTGCATGATGGGCGTCAGCATGTTGGAAGGCGCTGGCTTGTTCTTGTTCATCCCAATGCTCGGTCTGATTGGCGTGTTCGATACGGCGTCCGCGGACAATATTCCATTCCTGTCGGCATTGATGTCGCCGCTCGGCGAACTGCCTATCGGGTGGAGGTTGCCTGCCGTCCTGGGAGTGTTCATGCTGTCGGTCTGGACGCAAGCATTCTTGCAGCTGAGGCTGGTTAACCGGAATGAAGCGATAGAAGCGGGCTTCATTCGTCATTTGCAGGTCGAACTCTATCAATCGCTTCTGCAGTCCAGCTGGTCTTTCTTCCTGACGAAGCGCAGGTCGGATTTCGTTCATGTGATGATGCAAGAGCTGTCCCGCGCCAGCAACGGCGTATATTTGTCGATTTCGCTGCTTTCGACCTGCCTGTTCACGCTGGTGCAAATCGGTTTGGCGGCATGGTTGTCATGGCCTTTGACGGCGAGCATTCTCGTGTGCGGCGTCATTATGGCGCTTATTCTTAGACCCTATCATCAGCGAAGCAAGCGAAATGGCGAGCGGCTCTCGGCGCTTATGCGCGAGTTCTACGCAGGCATGACGGAGCATTTCAATGGCATCAAGGAAATTAAGAGCAATCGGATGGAAGAGCGGCATATGGGTTGGTTCAGGGACACAAGCGGGGAATTGGAACAAAATGCGATTATGTATACGAAGCTGCAATCGAGTTCACGATTCTGTTACAAAGCGGCAACGGGACTGCTCATGGCGCTGTTTGTGCTTTGTTCGGTAAAACTACTGCATATTCCGCCCGAGAAGCTGATCGTGATCAGCCTTATATTCACGCGGCTATGGCCGAAGTTTTCCAGCTTGCAATCGAAGTGGCAGCGGCTTGCACAAACGATTCCTGCGTTCAACAGCCTACAGTGCTTGCGGATGGAATACGAGGCAGCAAAGGAACTGGATATCAATGAAGACGTGATGGATGACAATCGCGTGCGAATGGCGCATGGCATCGAATGCCGAAATGTGAGTTACCGCTACGATCGATCCAGAGCGGACTTCGCACTTGAACATATCGATTTATGGATTCCGGCGAACAGCATGACGGCAGTCGTCGGCAAATCCGGCGCCGGCAAGAGTACGCTCATCGACCTGCTGATCGGCCTAATGCAGCCGGAGACGGGCGAGGTGTTTGCGGACGGCGAGCTGCTCGTCGGGGAGAGGGCGGTATCGTTTCGGCGCAATGTCAGCTATGTCGCGCAGGAACCTTTTCTATTCCATGCGAGCATTCGCGACAATATGTTCATTGCCGCACCTGAAGTGACAGAGGCGATGATCTGGGAGGCGCTGAGCTTTGCCGCAGCCGAGGATTTCGTGCGCAAACTGCCGCAGGGGCTTGATACCGTCCTTGGCGATAGAGGCGTACGCTTGTCGGGTGGCGAGCGGCAGCGGATCGTTCTAGCCAGGGCGATTCTTCGAAAACCGTCCATACTCATCCTAGACGAAGCGACTAGCGCGCTCGATGGCGAGAATGAAGCGAAGATTCAGGAAGCATTGATTCGGCTGAAAGGCAGCATGACGATTATCGTGATTGCGCATCGTCTGTCAACGATTCGAGACGCCAATCAAGTGATTGTTCTGGAAGACGGCAGATTGGCACGTTCAGGAGGCTTCCAGCAGCTTGCGAAAGAATCCGACGGCGTCTTCGGGAAACTGCTGAGCTATCAGATGACAAGTAGTGTGTAGAAGTTCGGTAGCGGGCCGATGTACCCGAGAATCGCAGCAGCAGATGTCGGAGAAACCGCTGGAAGTAGGGTGACTTGATGAGTAACTTGGTCTATTTGAAGCAGAAGGGCAACCGGTTCAGCATGTCGTTCCGCAAGGAAGATTCGCTCCACTTCGAGATGGGTGGGCTGCGCTACGAGAAGGTGAAGCTGGTCCGTACATTCCCGTATTCGTTCTTGGATCAATATATATCCGTGCGGAGCGAGACCGGAGAAGAGCTGATGCTGATCAGCAATTTGAACGTGCTGGACGACGCGAGCCGTGCCGTCGTTCAGGAAGAGCTCAAGCAGCTGTACATGGTGCCCGTTATCGAGCAGATTCTATCCATCCGGAAGCAGAATGCCTATTATACGTGGGAAGTCCAGACGGACTTCGGACGCGTGACGTTCACGACCGAGAATGCGCATGAGCATATTCACTCCATCGCGCCTGACCGGTGGATCATAACGGATATGGACGCCCGCAAGTTTCTGCTTGCCGATCTCGGTAAACTGGATGCCGCAAGCAAGCGGTACTGGCAGCAAATCAATTAATTTTTTTTGACCACTACGATACAAAATGTAACATATTGAAAAGAAGGAGCGAAGCGGTTATGGATCAGCACACGGTCAATAACGGTGATCTGCAAATCCGATTCCTTGGTCAAATCACGGCGTCCGTCTCGATCTGCAGCGTAACGGACGAAGCGGCGCAGACGCGTACGACGCCAGTGCTTTTGGACAAAATGAGCTTGGAAGGGCTGGAGTTTCAGACCCACCTGCGGTTTCCCGTCAATTCCGATTATACGATACGTATCGAGACGGTGGTCGGTCCATGGGAGCTCTCGCTGCTAGGACATATCGTCTGGCGCCGCAGGAAGGATAACTTATACGCGTACGGCTGCACGTTCGTCCCGGATGATTACATGCGCAAGGCCATTAAGCTCGCGCTCCAAAGCTACGTCAAGCAGCTGCATCCGAACTACCGCCGCATCCACCAGCTTTATGAACGGATGTCGGGCGGAGCCGCGGTTGCCCATCGGCTCTACAAGTTCGATCAAAAGGGATGAACGTCCCTTTTTGGTTATCCACGGGGCGCTTCTCTATGCCCATTTATGTAAGCGCATACACGACATTTTAGGCGTACGATCGCGAATATATCCGATAAATCTGTCGGAATCCGGGATTAACTTATTGACAGACTGCGGTTTTTGTCATATTCTGAAATCGATACGAAATGTAACAATGTTAGTCATAAATTGATACAAATAGTATATATATATAAAAGATTGTCGATTTGGAAGGGGAGCGAGTTATGTTGAGCAAGAATCAATTCTATTGTGTAAGCTGCGGGAAGTTGTTGCATTTTCACGAGGCGGATAAACTGTTTCTGACCGGGTTCTACCGCGTCGAGTATCGGCTGGGCTGCTGCTCGGCTTGCATGAAGACATCGTCCGATCACGAACAGCCGATGCAAAAGTTGGGCGGGCTCGGGGATATCCATCGCGAATCATTCGACGTATGCGCTGCGGATATCGTGAAGGACCGGATTCTCGTGTTCAACTAACGTTAACCTCTGCAGTCTTGACTTGCTGTTTCCGCGATGTCCAACCTTCCAATCGCTTCCTTCATCCGGTATACTGATGGGGACGATACGCGGCATGAAGGATGATTCTCCGCGGATACAGGGGGTACAGAAATGGGTTATGGGACCGTTTCGGACGAGCAGCCGATCGTAAGGCTTCAGCAAGTTTCGAAGGTGATCGGCAGGCGTACGATTATTGACGGGTTAACGTTAGACATCCCGCGGGCGGAGGTATTGGGCTTTCTGGGTCCGAACGGCTCCGGGAAGACGACGACCATCCGCATGATGGTCGGGTTGATGAAGATGACGAAAGGCGATGTGCTGATCGAGGGACACAGCGTCCGCGACGATTACGAGAAGGCCATCCGTCATGTCGGGGCGATTGTCGAGAACCCCGAGATGTACAAATATTTGACCGGGTTTCAGAATCTGCTTCATTTCTCCCGGATGGTGCCGGGCATCACGAAGCAGCGGATCGACGAAGTCGTCCAGCTGGTCGGGCTGAAGGAACGCATTCACGATAAAGTGAAGACGTACTCGCTCGGCATGCGCCAGCGTCTGGGCGTGGCACAGGCGATCATGCACAAGCCGTCCCTGCTCATCTTGGACGAGCCGACCAACGGCTTGGATCCGGCGGGCATTCGCGAGCTGCGCGACTATCTCCGCAAGCTGGCGAAGGAAGAGGGCATCGCCGTCTTCGTCTCCAGCCATCTGCTCAGCGAGATGGAGCTGATGTGCGACCGGGTCGCGATTATTCAAGGCGGCAAGCTGATCGACGTGCGGACGATTCAAACCACCGCGCAATTGGCGGAAACGAGCGGCCCCGTGCTGTTCGAGGTGGATCGGCCGGACGAGGCCGTGGAGCTGCTGGCGAAGCACGAAGCGGCTCGGATGGATGAAGGGGCGCTCGTACGGGCGGACCGGGACACGGTTGCGCGCATCAATGCGGAGCTGGTCGGAGCGGGCATTAAAGTATACGGCATTCGCGTCCTGAACAAATCGCTCGAGGATCAGTTCCTCGAGATGACGGGAGGGAATCCGCTTGTATAATTTCTTGCAGCTGGTCCGCAATGAGAATATGAAGATTTACCGGCGTATCGGCACATGGATCATGTTCGGCATTATCCTGTTGATCGTCGTGGGCGTCAGCATCTTGTCCAAGGTGTTCGACGAGGGCGGCGGCTCCATGTGGAGCGTCATGAACAACATCGAGTCGTTTACCTATCTGCTGATCACGATCTTCACCGTCGTCGTCTCCGCAGAAAGCGTGGCGGGCGAGTTCTCGTCGGGTACGATCAAGCTGCTGCTGATCAGGCCATGGAGCCGCTCGAAGATTCTGCTTTCCAAATACATTGCCTTGCTGATCTTCGCGCTGCTCATGTCCATCATGATGCTGCTGAGCTCGTTCGTGCTTAACCTGATTCTGTTCGGCACGAGCGACGCGAAGACGGCGCAAGAAGCGCTTGGCGTCATGAACAGCTCCGGTCCGTTCAGCTACATGATGCAGGTCTATGTGCTGGATTATATCGGACTGATCATGATCGTCACGCTCAGCTTCATGCTCTCGACGCTGTTCCGCAGCGGCGGGCTCGCCATCGGGCTGTCGATGTTCATCTATTTCTTCGGTATCATTGCGAGCGGACTGCTCTCGATGCTGGATTACAAATGGGTGGAGTACCTGCTGTTCCTGCACTTGAATTTGAAGGAATACCTGGGCAGCGAGGAAAACGCGCACAATATGACGATGGGCTTCTCGCTTGCCGTGCTGGCAGGGTACTATATCGTCTTCGTCGGCGTCACATGGCTCATCTTCAATAGACGGGACGTAGCGACTTAATCGTTCGTTACAACCAAATGGCAATCCGCCGGATGGACACTTTGAGAAGAGTGTCTGCCCGGCGGTTTTTTTTATTTGCATCCGAGTAAGGCGAGTATGAAGGAATATATAAAGAAATCCGCTTGCTCGATAATTATTATTTTGCAATATATTAATCTTGTATATGGAAAAATAATAGACTTCTTTCGACATTATTATTATCTTGTGTCTGTTATCATACTATTATATTGACTCAACGGCGGGGTGGAGGAGATAATAGTGGCATTGGATTTAGTACATATTATCGAACAACTCGGAATCGATGCAACCAAGTTCGACGAGTGGAGAGAAGCTGTCCTTGGACAACGCGAGGAACAAGCAATCCCTCTGGATTTTGCGGATGGCAGTCAGGAATCAGGAAATCAAAATATCCCGAAGTCAATAAATGCGAACTCCAAACAAACGTAAGTAATATAAGGGCAAAACCATTGAAAAATGGTGACGCAAAGCTATAGGGGCTGAAATGCCAGCCAGCTGCCGTATGGGGAGGAATAGACGATGGTTAAGCAGATCACGGACAAAAACGTTCAGGAGCTCGTGGATTCTTTGCATCTAGCGAATGAAGTCATTTTGGAAAGATTTGAATTTACGATTGGCGGGAACAAGTTGACGGTTGAAGAATCGATTAGCTTCATTCAATTTATAAGAGATGAACTTCGTAAGAAAGAAGCGAAGAAATAAGACAGCCTACCGGATTTAGCCGGCAGGCTGTTTTTTATAAAGCATCAGCTGCCAAGATCTAGAAATTCCGAATGATTCCTATCACTTTTATGATACAATATGTTTCATTTATAGGTCTAATTGTGATACCATATGTATATAATTAGTACTTAGTACCCTTCAAATTCCGAAAATGTTACTTAACATCGATAAACAGGTTGGGATCGTTTTTCCCTTGCTTTGCGTGTTGGTTGTGAGAAAAGTACCAAGAATGAAGTCATTGGTTCAGCCGATTTAGGTTGCTCGCGAATTTATTAATTAATGGGAGGAACGGAAGATGCGTGACCTAGCCAAGGATAAAGCGATGTGCGAGGCGGCGACGCCGGGGGCTTGGAGAGAATCAATGGCGGAACATAGTAAAACGGAAAATTACCGTACGATCGAAGCGGGCGACGGCTATTTCAAGGAAGATTTCGTATGCGATTTTGGGTTAACGGGATTTATCAAGCCGGCGGATACGCATTTCATCGTCGAAGCTCGCCAAGCGCTGCCGTATTGGATGAACCAGTACGAGGCTGCGCAAGCCCATGTAAACGAACTTGAAGCCTACATAAGCCTATTGGAAACGCACATGCATACTGATGTTCCCTCTGCGGTATATAACGTGTTAAGGAATAAAGAACGGTTGAAGAAGCCGCAGGAACACTTCTTATTCGGGGATTGGGATTGGTTGAATTAAGGCTCTTGCGCGCAAATAAATGATCGCCCTTCATTTGGTTATCGGCCAGATGGAGGGCGATCTTTGTTATTGGTTATGTTTATTTGTGAACACTTGAGGAGCGGACCCGCAAGCAGGTCCGCTTCAACATTCACCTTTCATGTCCGAGCGGCGACGCTGCTTCGTTTGCGCGTTACCCCGCTTGCCTGGATTTCTCCTTGGCGGCGTTCTCTTTAGCCTGTGGATGCGGATGCTGGAGCGGATCACCCTCTTGGAGATGACGCGGTTTGGACTCCGTTTGACGTTCCATGCGACAATTGCCGTTATAGATCCCTCCATCCTGGATGAGAATGGTATGCGCAAGCACATTGCCGTGCAGCTGGCCGGAAGCGGTGATGGTCAGTCGGCCCTTCACGTTGACGTCGCCGTACACTTTGCCGGACACCGTCAGATCGTTCGCGATGATTCCGGCCCGCGCAACGCCGTATTCGCCGACGATGACGTCGCTCTTGCACTCGATATCGCCCCGAAATTCCCCTTCGATCCGAATGCTGCCGTCGCTCGCCAGCTTACCCTCCACATGCGTCCCTTGTCCGATGGACGTCTCGGCGTAATCGCTTTTCCTGGATTCTTTGAACATCTTGTCGATTCATCCTCCTTCCTTCGGTGGTAACGTGCTTATAGCTATTTATTCTGTCCTTCTGTAAAACATGCCTTGAAAGATGCATAGACGCCGCAAGGGAGGCGAAAACTAGAGGGATGTATCCAAGGGCAAAGGAAGGGGGAGAAACGCTATGATATGGGCATTAATCGTACTCATCGTATTCATCTTTCAAATCGCGACGATTCTCGTGCTGGAGTTCCGGCGTCCTTCCAAAACCGTCGCGTGGCTGCTCATTCTGTTCGTGCTGCCGATCATCGGCTTCGTCATGTATTACTTCCTGGCGCAAGAATACCGGCGGCGGCGGACGATGCGAAGGAGAGGCGTCGTCACCGAAGTGGCGAAGCTGCAGGCGCTCATGCGCTGCCAACTGGTGAACCGGCTGGAGGAAATGCGCGGGAAGGAATTTCGTCATCAGGAGCGGCTGTACCAAATGCTGCAAAGCATGACGTTCTCCCCGATCACGGGCTGCAACGAGACGAAGGTGCTGACGAATGGCGAAGCCACGTTCACGGCGATGCTGGAGGCGATCGAGGCGGCGCGGCATCACGTTCACGTCGAATTCTATACGATTCGCGACGACGGCATCGGACGGAAGGTGAAGGAGGCGCTCGTGCGGAAAGCGCGGGAAGGCGTCGAGGTGCGCGTCATCTATGACGGGCTTGGCAGTCTGGAGCTGCCTGCCGCCTATATTCGCGAGCTACGGGAGGCGGGCATCGAGACCGAGTGTTTCCTGCCGGCGCGGGTGGCTTTCTTCAATAAACGGATGAATTATCGCAATCACCGCAAAATCATCGTCGTCGACGGTCTCGTCGGCTTCGTCGGCGGCATCAATATCGGCGACGAATACCTCGGCGGGAACCCGAAGCTCGGCTTCTGGCGCGATACGCATTTGCAGGTGGAAGGCGACGCGGTCTACTTCCTGCAGGAGGTGTTCATGCAGGACTGGTGGTTTACCGCGAAGAAGCGGCTGTCGGGAGCGGCTTATATGCCGGTGCATGCCTGCAAGGGGAAGGAACAGATGCAAATCGTGGTCAGCGGACCGAACGACAAGGATGCCGCGATTCTGGAATGCGTGTTCGCCGCCTTGGCCGTCGCGAAAAAGCGGATCTATATCACGACGCCTTATTTTATCCCGGATCCCAGCGTGCTGATGGCGCTGCGCACGGCAGCCTTGAGCGGCGTCGATGTGCGAATCATCATTCCCTACATAGCCGATACGAAGCTGGTGCTGTTCGCGTCGCTCTCTTACGTCGAGGAAATGCTGCTTGCCGGCGTGCGCGTATACCGCTACCACAAAGGATTCGTGCATGCCAAAGTGCTGATCGTCGATGAGCTCTTGGCCTCGGTCGGAACCGCGAATATGGATATGCGCAGCTTCTTCAGCAACTTCGAAATCAATGCGCTGCTGTTCGACGAAGGGGCCATCCAGCGGCTGGAGGCTGACTTCTGGGCAGATTTGGCGGAGTGCGAAGAAGTGAACCGGTCGCATTTCCAACAGCGTCCGGCCAGGCAGAAGGCGGGCGAGATTGTGGCGCGGATGTTGTCGCCGCTGTTGTGAGGGGGCGTGGTGAAGGGAGCGGCGAATATGGTAAGTAGGTGGAGTTGATGAGGGAGTTGATGAACGAGTGGATTAGGTGAGCATTGGTTAGATAGGTGAGCTGGTTAGGTGAGCGCGTCGATAGGTGAGTGGGTTAGGAGCACAGCATACATAGGGAGCGCAGCATACATAAAAAAGCCGAGGGGTCCTCTGGACTTCCTCGACACTTCGGCCGTTTCCGTGAAGGAACGGTTTTTTTGCGTTTGGGGTGGAAAGCAGAGAGCCGGAACAAGTGGGAAATGAGCATGTGCTGATGTAGTGAAGCAGTGGAGTGCGGGCTCGATGGTGTCGGACGCTGTAAGACTCGGCTCGTCTCCGACCTCAACGACTTCGCCCGGCCACAGCGACTCCCCGAATATAGTAACTCGGCCCGGCCACAGCGACTTCGCCTGAACTCAGCAACTCCGCCCGAACTTAGTAACTTCGCCCGAACTTAGCGACTCCACCCGTCCTCAGCAACACGGCCCGGCCTCAGTAACTCGGCCCGGCCTCAGTAACTCGGCCCGGCCTCAGTAACTCGGCCCGGCCTCAGTAACTCGGCCCGGCCTCAGTAACTCGGCCCGGCCTCAGTAACTCGGCCCGGCCTCAGTAACTCGGCCCGGCCTCAGTAACTCGGCCCGGCCTCAGTAACTCGGCCCGTCCTCAGCAACACGGCCCGTCCTCAGCAACACGGCCGGGCCTCAGTAACTCGGCCCGGCCTCAGTAACTCGGCCCGTCCTCAGTAACTCGGCCCGTCCTCAGTAACTCGGCCCGGCGTCAGTAACTCGGCCTCAGTAACTCCAACTTGACTCCACCTCGCGCCGCGAGATTCTAACGAATCCTAGACGTCTTATTCCGGCGAAATGGAGGCCATAAACGACGTAACGAATCTGAGAAGCCTTATGTCGGTACATTAGGCCCGCGGACAGCGTCAAACAGCCAAATAGCGCCGCTGGGATTCGTTACGTTGCAAAAAGCCGCCAAAAGAGACGTATAGCATGCCCACGATTCGTTAGCGTCGTTGAGCGCGTCCACGACCTAAGCGACACTGCATGCCTCAAAACCGGGCAGGACGGCTGTCGAGGTTAGGGCTTGCCTAAACGCTGTGAATCCGATGTGTTTTCAAGAGCTTGGGGTTGGTGCGTCGGATTGTTGCAGCGATGGACGGTCCAATCCGATAATCGACGCCACGGGATTAGAGTAGCCCTTAATGAGATCGCGAATAAGGCCTGCGCCCATCATGCTGTAGACCGTGCCATTGCCGCCATAGCCGAGGCAGTAATAGACGCGCGGCCATTTGGGATCCTCCCCGATGAAGGGCAGATTGTCCCGCGAGATCCCGAATGTTGCGTTCCATTCATACGCCGGACCGACCTGAAAAGAGGGGAACAGCTGCTGCACTCGCTCAGCCAGCTTTTGCGAGAATTTATCCCGTGCGTTGCGGCCGGCGAGCGGTTCGGTGCCGACTTCGTCATAGCCCCCGGCGATTACGCGGCCGTCTTTCGTTAAGCGGGTATAGAAATAAGGACGTGCAGTTTCCCAGATCAAATAACGGCCGTGCCAGGGCGACAAATCCGTCTGCGGCTCCGTCACGATGACGCTCGTGCGGTTCATCTCCGCTTTGACGAGTTGTCCGCGGAGCTCCTCCGGCTCATAGCCGACCGCATAGATGACATGGTTGGCATGAACGGTTGCCCCGGAAGATGTTTTCAAGACATGCTTGCCCGCCTCGTCGGTGCGATGGCTGACGATATCCGTATGTTCATGAACGCGAAGACCGAATGACTGGCTGCCTTCGTCGATGAGGGTATGTACGAAGCGGAATGGATTGACCTCGGCATCGCCGTGCGTGACGATGGCGCCGGGCTTCCGGAACGGAAAATGGGCGCCGATGCGGTCCGGCTCCCAATACTCCACATCGAAGCCGCTGGCCTTGAGCGCCTCGTATTCGCGCTTCAGTCCCGGCACATCTTGATCGGAGCTGGCGCAGTACAGACTGCTGCGGGGATAGAATTCCGTGTCCGCGGGGAGCGAATGCGCGATTTCGGAGAGGTCGTTCACGGCCTTCGCGCATGCCCGATAGAACGTAACGGCATCCGCCTCCCCGATTTGCTCGATCAGGTCTTTCAGCATTATATCGTTGCAGAATTGCAGCAGACCCGTGTTGGCCATGGAGCTTCCGCCTGCCACGAGATCCCGTTCCAGAAGAACGGTCCTCAGCCCGCTGCGGGCAAGCACATAACCGGTGATGGAGCCGGACATGCCGCCCCCTATGATCACCGCGTCGGCTTCGATGCTGCCTTCGAGCGGCGGATACGTATTCGGATCGGGCAGCGTTGTCTGCCAATAGAGATGGCCTTCGTGTAAATCCTTCATTTTGATCAAACCTCCCACGGGTATTATGTCCAATTGGGGAAGAAAAAAGAGGGGATGATTTCCCCTCTTTCGGCGAGTTTATGTTTTGTAGGTTGGGGGTGCGATTTATTCTTGAATGGGATCCGGGACGAGGCCCTCTTCCTGCAGCTGGCTGTTTGTTTTCATGTTCTTCATATCGTGGCCGAGACGTTTCAAGTCTTGCATGTCCTGCACCATGGAACCGTTCTTGGCGTTCTCGAGCGGCTCTGACTTGCGTCCTGCCTGCCCAGCTGACGAAGCTTGCGGCTGCCCGTCGTTCAATGGATTTCCTGCTGTCATCGTCGTCAACTCCTTT